>JAVBOQ010000193.1:0-12692 GCA_031550455.1 Eubacteriales bacterium | reverse complement strand
GGCCGCGATCACGTCGCTGATGACCGGCAGGATCGACATCCTGTTCTGGCAGGAGCAGGCGCTGTCCGAGGAAGTGAAGGCGATGGTCGGTGACCTGAGCAACGCGGTCTTCATCACCGATCCGTACCTCAAGGTCAGCGTTACGGCGATCGAACTGAAATAAAACGGCGCGGGAGACATCATGTCGATTGGAACTTTTCTATACGACACGCTGATCGCGTCCGGCGCGTGGCTTTCCGTCCTGCAAGGCTTCTGGACGACGCTTCGCATCACCGCGATCTCGCTTCTGTGCGGTACCCTGCTCGCCGTCCCGATATGCGCCATGCGCCTATCCGGGCGGCGGCTTGTTTCCGTGCCGGCGAAGGCCTACGTCGCCCTGGTGCGCGGCACGCCGGTGCTGATGCTGCTGATGCTGTTTTATTACGTCGTGTTCGCGTCGTCGCGGATTGACGCAGCCTGGATCGCAGTCGTCGCGTTCACGCTGCACACCGGCGCGATCGTCTCGGAGATCATGGCGACCGCGGTGCGCGCGGTGGCGGCGGGCCAGATCGACGCGGCGCACGCGCTCGGCATGCGCGGCTTTGAAACCTTTCGCAGCGTCACACTGCCGCAAGCGCTCTGGGTCGGGCTCCCGGTCTACCGCACCGCGGTGATCAACCTGCTGCAGTGGACGAGCGTCGTCGGCTACATTTCGATCACCGACCTGACGCGCGCGATCAACTTCATTTCTTCGCGGACGATGCAGCCGCTGTTCATGCTGTTTGTCGGCATCCTGCTGTATCTCGCGCTGGCCTACCTGATCACCGGCGCGTTCGCGCTCATTGAACGCCACAGGTTCGGCCCGAGCTTCCGGACGGACGGGAGGAACAAGCGGTGATCGAGGTAAAGGGGCTTTCGAAAAACTTTGGCGGCGCGCCGGTGCTGGACAACATCTCGTTTTCCGTCGCGAAGGGCGAGCACATCGCGCTGATCGGCCCGTCCGGCGTCGGCAAGAGTGTGCTGCTCCGCTGCTTGAACGGGCTGGTGAAGCCCGACGCGGGCGAGATCACGGTCGGCGGGTTGTCCCTGACCGGCGGCGGCGAAGTAGCGCACCGCGCGGCGCTGATGACCGGCATGGTATTTCAGCAATTCAACCTGTTTTCGCACCTACGCGCCGTGGACAACGTCGCGCTCGCGCCCGCCCGCGTGCTGGGCCTGTCCGCGCGGGAAGCGGTCGAAAAGGCGGAGGCGCTGCTTAAACTCGTCGGCCTTGCCGACAAGCGGAACGCGTACCCGTCGGAGCTGTCGGGCGGCCAGCAGCAGCGCGTCGGCATCGCGCGCGCGCTGGCGATGGAACCTAAGGTGTTGCTGTTTGACGAACCGACGTCCGCGCTGGACCCGTCGATCGCGGCGGAGGTGCTGGATCTGATCCTGCGGGTCGCCAGCGGCGACAAAACGGTGCTGGTGGTCACGCACGAGTTGCAGTTCGTCAGAAGCATCGCGAACCGCGTTTTTTTCATCGCGGAGGGGACCATTTACGAGCAGGGCTCGCCCGCCGATGTGCTGGATCGGCCAAAATTGCAAAAGACGCGCGAGTTCGTCGGGCGGACGGGCGAGACGGGATAACGCGGGGAACGCTCCCTGGGAAATTCCGGTGTTGCGTTCCCGGTACAAGATGGTATACAATGATATGTAAACCTTTTGCAAATCAGATTGGGAGGTAGTCCATGGCGAAATCGCAAACGATCACGGTGCTCAACTTTGGCGGACCGCTCGCCACGTTCGTCGCGCGCAACATCCGGGCCGCGCATGTGTTCTGCGAGGTGCTTCCCTGCAACGCGCCCTTTGACGCGATCATGGCGCGCGAGCCTGTCGGCGTCGTGCTGGCAGGCGCGTCGTTTGAAAAGCATCCGTGCGACCCGAGGGTACACACGGCTGGCCTGCCGGTTCTTCCCGTGCAAAAGCCGGAGGACGCGGCCGGGCTGAACGACTTTCTGTTCCGGCAGTGCCGCTGCGCGGCGGACTGGAGCATGGACGCGTTCATCGAGGACGCGGCGCAAAGGATCCGCGCGCAGGTCGGTAACGGCCGCGTGCTGCTGGCGCTGTCGGGCGGCGTTGACAGCTCCGTCTGCGCGGCGCTGATCCACAGGGCGATCGGCGGCGACAGGATGGACTGTGTGTTCGTCAACCACGGGCTGATGCGCAAGGGCGAGCCGGAAGAGGTCGAGCGCGTGTTCACCGGCGTATTCAAGACAAACCTGATCATGGTCGACGCGGCCGACCGGTTCCTTGACAAGCTGCGCGGCGTCACGGACCCCGAAAAGAAGCGCAAGATCATCGGCGCGGAGTTCATCGACGTGTTTGTCGACGAGGCGAACAAGCTGGGCACGCTGGACTACTTCGCGCAGGGGACGATCTATCCCGACATCATCGAGAGCGGCGTCACCCCGGGCGAAGAGGTCATCAAGAGCCATCACAACGTCGGCGGTCTGCCGGATCATATCAAGTTCAAGGGCCTTGTCGAGCCGGTGTGGATGCTGTTCAAGGACGAGGTGCGCGCCGTCGGCGCGGCGCTCGGCCTGCCGGAGTCCATGGTGCGCAGGCAGCCGTTCCCGGGGCCGGGCCTCGGCGTCCGCGTGATGGGCGAACTGACGCGCGAAAAGGTACACATCGAGCGCGAGGCCGACGCGATCTTCCGCGAGGAGATCCAAAGGGCGGGGCTGGACGCGCAGATCAGCCAGTATTTCACCGTGCTGACCGGCGCGATGTCGGTCGGCATCCAGAACGGCCGCCGCGCCTATGACAACGTCATTTGCCTGCGCGCCGTCAAAACAAACGATTTCATGACCGCCGAATGCGTGTGGCTTCCGCGGGAGGTCGTCGCGCGCGCGGCGTCAAGAATATGCGGGGAAGTGCCGGGCGTCAGCCGCGTTGTGTACGACGTGACGGACAAGCCGCCGGCCGCGATCGAATGGGAGTAACGATGCACTGTTATGAAATCGCCGGGCTCCGCGTCGGGATCGAAGCGGCGCCCGGCATTCCGCGAATGGTCAACTTTGAACCGTTCGCGGCGGCGGACGGCGCGGTCGACATCCGCTACTGTGTCCGTCCGTTCCCGGCCGGGCGGCAGCCCGCGCCGCCGGAGAGCGAGATGGAGCTGGTCAGCTACGACGTCGTCAACCGCCTGTACGCGCACGGCGACCGGATGTGGAAGCGTATCGCGATGCAGGAAGGCGATCCGCGCGCGATGTGGTTCGAGCAGCGGATCGGCGACTGGAGCGAGGCGACGATCTACATCCCGGACGACTGGCTGGACTTCATCGGGTTTGGCAACGCGCTCTCGCTGGAAAAGACGCTGCTGCCGTACGGGGCGTTGATGCTGCATTGCGCGCTGATTGAGCACGAAGGCCGCGGGATCGCGTTCAGCGCGCCGTCGCAGACCGGCAAGTCGACACAGGCGAACCTGTGGGAAAAGCACCGCGGCGCGACGATCGTCAATGGCGACCGCGCGATCCTCCGCGCGATCGACGGCGTGGTCTACGCCTATGGATCGCCCTACGCGGGTTCGAGCGACCTGTTCATCCCGAGGCGCGCGCCGCTTCGGGCGATCGTCATGCTCGAACAGGCCAAACAAAACACAATCCGCCGGATTCCGGACGACGAGGCGATCGGCCTGTTCATCGAACAGACCGCGCTTCCGGTTTGGGAGCCGACGCTGTTTTCCTACGGCATCGAAACGCTCGAGACGATCCTGACGACCGTGCCGATGTATCTGCTCTCGTGCCTGCCGGACGAGGGCGCAGTGGAGTGTGTGTACGAATGCCTGAAATGACCGACGGGTTCCTGCGCGGCGCCGGCGCGGAGATCGGGCCACGCATCGAGGCGATGCTTGCCCGGGGCGAGACGGTCACGCTGCAGGTGACCGGCGACAGCATGCGGCCGACGCTGAAGCCGCACCGGGACGCGGCGGTACTGGCCCATGTCGGCGCGGAGGACGCGATCGGCTGCGGCGACATTCTTTTTTTTCGTTCGGCCCACGCGGCGGGCGGCTACTCGCTGCACCGCGCGGTTCGCGTGACACAGGACAGCCTCGAGATGAACGGGGACGCCCAGGGATGGACAGAATGGATTGCGCGAGGCGCGGTCGTCGGCCGGGCGATCGCGATTGAGCGCGGAGGCGACCTGATCGACCTATCCGATCCGGCGCAGAAAAAATTCTTCCGCTGGTGGCGGCACACGCGGCGCTTCAGAAAACCGGTGTTCGCCGTCTGGCGGGGAATCAAGCGCATCGCCGGCAAAAAATAACGGAGGGTCGATATGATCAAGAAATTCATGAACCGGCTGGTCGGGTTCCAGAATGACGTCGTCGAGGACATCAACTGGAAGCGCGTCTGGTCACAGCTCAAATGGATGAACACGTTCAGCAGGGGATACCGCGGAAGGATCGGCGTGCTGACGGGGTTCGCCATCTTTTTTGTGCTGCTGGGCGTCGCGTACGCGAAGTTCTACGGCAATCTCGTGAATCAAATCTACAGCGAGGGCATGAACATCCTTGCGAGAATTCAAGGTTTGGGCGCGGAAGCGCAGGGTTTGACAATCTTTGAAAAGTTCGAACTTATCTTCCGGACGGTTGCCAAGTTTATCCAGATCGACATGATATGGATCGCCCTTGCCTACATCGTGTACAAGTTCCTGATGTACTGCTATTCGCTGTTTAACGAATTTTTCACGCTGCGGTTGTCCACCGACCTTGGCCTCGGCATCAAGCGCAAGGTGTACGCGACGATCCTGGAAAGCGACTGGCTGTCGCTGACGCAGTACCGTGCCGGCGACCTGGTACAGCGCGTTTCGGGCGACGCGGACACAATTTCAAGCTTCGCGATGAGCACCGTACCCGGTTTGATCGTGCAGGCGGTACAGTTCGTCGCCGCATTCTGGACGATCGCGTCGATGGACTGGATGATGACGGCGCTGGCGTTCGTCAGCGTGCCGATGTACCTGCTGGTTATCCGTATCAAGGGCAAACGCACGCGCGATTACAGCAAACGTTCTTTGGAGCTTGGCAGCAAAAACTCCAGTTTTCTGTACGAAACGATGGCCAACATCATGGTCATCAAGTCGTTCATGCTGGTTGTCCAGTTCATCGGCAGGTATCGCAAGATCCACCAGGAGATGTACGATCTGGCGCTTGAACAGAAAAAATACGGCATCGTCACCGGCGCGATCATCGGCATGGTGAGCCGCGTCGTCACGCTGCTGATTACAGCGTTCATTATCCTCCGGATGCTGGACGGCAAGCTGACAATCGGCGATCTGATGACATTTAGCATGTTGGCCGGTATGGTCTCCGCACCAATCACCAGCGTCATGGGCGTCGTCATGAGTTCCATCAGCATCACGGCGAGCGCCGAGCGCGTCCAGACGATTTACGACCTGCCGCGCGACAAGACGCAGGTGCCCGAGGCGGTCAGCGAATTTGCCAAAAAGGTCGACGCGGACGGCCTGGGCCTTTCGGTCGACAACCTCGCGTTCGCGTATGTGAAGGGCGAAAAGGTGCTGCATGACGTGAACATCACCGTCAACCCGGGCGAGACGGTCGCGCTGGTCGGCCCGTCGGGCGAGGGAAAAACGACCCTGATCCGGCTGGCGCTGGGTCTGCTGACGCCGGACGCGGGCCGCGCGTACCTAAAGACCGGCAAGGGCGAGACGCTCGACCTGTCGGTGGAGACGCGCGAATTCTTCTCCTATGTCCCGCAGGGCAACACGATGTTCTCGGGCACGATCCGCGAGAACATGCAGATGGGCGACCCAGCGGCCGACGCGCCGAGGATTCGCAAGGCGCTTGAAAGCGCGTGCCTGTGGTCGTTCGTTGAGACGCTGCCGTCCGGTCTGGACACGGTGATCGGCGAGCGCGGCGTCGGCCTGTCCGAAGGGCAGGCGCAGCGGCTCGCGATCGCGCGGGCGCTGCTGCGCGGCGCGCCGATCCTGCTGCTGGACGAGGCGACCAGCGCGCTGGACATCTACACCGAAAAAGAAGTGCTCGACAATATCTTCCAGAGCGGCATCTGCAAGACCTGTGTGCTGACGACGCACCGGCCGTCGGTATTTACCGTTTGCGACAAGATTTACCGCGTGCGCCAGCGCAGCGTCGAGCTGATCAAGGCGACGCGCGACCAGCAGGTCGAGTTCTGATTAGGAAGGTGTCCCCGTGCCGCAGATTGTCTACGCGCCGACCGCGCTGCCCGGTGTTCCGCGCGAAAACGCGTTCCACGCGCTGGATGAATCCGGGATGCGCTGCGGGAACGCCGCGGTTGTCGAATACATCAACCACACGATTTTTCCGGAGCGTCCGCTCAACTACTACGTCAGCTTAAACGCGTTCCATGAGCGCGCGTTTGACATCCTGCTTGGCGCGGCGCTGGCCCGCGCGATGCAGCTTCGCGCGAGGCGGCCTGACCTGCCCGCGCGGATTTACGCGCCGTGCAAACCGAACGACCCGCAGCTCCTTCGCGCCTATACCGAGTGCGGCTTTCAAAACGACGACGCGGTCATCCGCATGCGGCGCGTCCTGACGGACGGCGACCGGGGCGTCAATCCGCCGGTCGGCTGCGCGATCGCGCCGATCGTGCTGGAGGATCAGGCGGATTGCGACGGGCTGCTGGATCGCGTTAACGCGTATTCGGTGGCCGCCCGCTCGCAGGATTGGCTGGTGCGGCTCCAGGACGAGCAGATTTTTGCGGTGTACGGCGTCTGGCAGGACGACCTTGTACTCGGCGAGATGGTGCTGACCGCCTACGGCGCGGAAGGGCGCATTGAGATGATCTATACGCGGCCCGAGTACCGCCGCCGCGGCGTCGCGACCGCGCTGATCGCGTACGCCGGACAACTACTGCTTCGCAACGGCATCCGCAGCCTGACCGGAGAGGTCTGGCGGCGCAACCTGCCGACCATGTCGCTCTTTGAGACGCTTCGGTTCGAAAGCGTCTCGCCGGTGATTCTGTATCCGGGGATCAATTTGTAGGGAAGGGATGCCACGGGGACAGCGTCCCAGCGTCCCTATCTCCCTATCCCCCACGCCCGTTTCCCACAAGGAGGTTCGCATGCAACTTCATTTCCATGGCGTCGGCGCCGCGTTTCACCCGGCGATGGGCAACAACGGCGCGTTTTTTGCGCATGGCGATGACTTGTACCTGATCGACTGCGGCGATACCGCGTTTCGGCGGGTGTCGGCGGCCGGCCTGTTCGCGAAGTATCCCGGCGCGGTTACGGTTTTGCTGACGCACACGCACGCCGACCACTGCGGGTCGCTCGGCACGCTGTGCCTGTACGCTGCGGAGGTGCTGCGCAGGCCGGTGACGGTGGTGCATCCCGATATGGAGCGCGCGCGGGCGCTGCTCACGCTGTTCGGCGCGCGCGGCGATCAGTATCGCCTTTTGGCGGATTTCGACGCGCGCGGCGTTCGCGCGATCCCCGCGCCTGTCCGGCATGTCGTGACGATGCCGGCATACGCGTACTGGATCGAGGCGAACGGCGAAACGATCTGGTACAGCGGCGACAGCGGCGACGTTTCGGAGGAGGCAATCGCGGGCGTCCGCGCGGGCCGGGTGGCGCGCGCGTACCAGGACGCCGCAGTGTTTGCCGGGCAGCCGCCCGCGAATCCCGCGCACGCACCGCTGACGCTGCTCACGGAAAAGATTGAGCCCGCACTGCGCGGCAGGTTCACGCTGATGCATTTCAACCGGGATTTCCGCCAGGAAGCGCGGGCGCTCGGGTTCGACTGCGCGGAGATTGACCCCGTTTTTGTTGTAAAGGAGATAGAAAAATGAACAATTTTACGCTGTACAACCCGACGTATTTTGTGTTTGGCCGCGATACCGAAGGCCAGGTCGGCGCGCTGACGAAGCGCTTTGGCGGCACGCGCGCGCTGATCCATTACGGCGGCGGCTCGGTCGTGCGGTCCGGACTGCTGGAAAAGACGCAACGGTCGCTGACCGAGGCCGGCGTGTCTTGGGTCGCGCTGGGCGGCGCGCAGCCGAACCCGCGCAGCGGCCTGGTCTACCAGGGCATCGAGCTTTGCAAGCGCGAAGGTGTCGATTTCGTGCTGGGCATCGGCGGCGGCAGCGCGATCGATTCCGCGAAGGCGATCGCCGCGGGCGCGGTGTACGACGGCGATTTCTGGGATCTCTACGAACAAAAAGTACCGTACACGGACGCGCTGCCGATCGGCTGCATCCTGACGTTCCCGGCGACCGGCACCGAATCATCATGGTCGGCCGTGATCACGCAGGAAAAGGGCATGCTCAAGCGCGGGCTGGCCGGCAACAAGAACAGGCCGCAGTTCGCGATCATGAACCCGGAACTGACGTACACGCTGCCACCGTATCAGACCGCGTGCGGCGTCGCCGACATGATGGCGCACATTTTCGAGCGGTATCTGACCAACACCCGCGATGTCGACGTCAGCGACCGGCTGTGCGAAGCCGTGCTGCAAACCATCGTCGAGGCCGCGCCCATTGCGATGCGCGAACCCGAAAACTACGCCGCGCGCGCGGAGCTGATGTGGGCGGGCACGCTGGCGCACAACGGGCAGCTCGGCGTCGGCCGCGAAGAAGACTGGTCGAGCCATAAGATCGGCCATGAACTGAGCGCGTATAACGATGTCGCCCACGGCGCGAGCCTGTCGGTCGTGATGCCCCACTGGATGCGCTATACGCTGCCGGGCCACGCGATGCGCTTCGCGCAACTTGCGACGCGGGTATTCGGCTGCACAATGGATTTTGAATATCCGGAAACGACCGCGTGCGAAGGCATCGCGCGGCTTCAGGCGTTCTGGAAGAGCCTCGGGCTGCCGTTGACGCTCGGGGAGATCGGCATTTCCACGGAAGCGATCGCGGCGTTGGCGGAAAAAGCCCGCTACGACGCCGGCGGCACGCTCGGCGCGTTCGTTCCGCTGACGCGGCAGGATGTCGAGAAGATATTGTGGTCGTGCGCGGAGGCGTAGGCGGGACGAAGAAAGTCTTATAACACAATCCAGTACTGTTGCAGGATGTTGCCGTCCGCCTCGGCAAACTCCTTGTCCAACACGCCGCCGTTTTTCAGGATGGTTCCGGCTGACCCGAGGTTCGTTTTATCGCAACTGATCAGCACCTTTTCGAGCCCCATCTCGCGGCATTTATCCAAGGCAAGCGAAAGCATCCGTGCGGCGTACCCTTTGCGCCGCTCGGTGGGGCGAACGCCGTATCCAATATGGCCGTATGAATTCAACAAGCGGCTATTCAGCACATGGCGAATGTTGACAACGCCGACGATATTGCCGTTGACCTCTCCGAAAAATGTCGTGGAAGGCACCCTTTCCTCGCTCGGTTCGCGCACCAAGTCGGCTTGCAGCTTATCAAGCCACGCCGCAAAGGTATCCGCGCCGTCAAGCCCGCTTCCGCCGTGAATCACGCGTTCGCCGCGGTCAAAGTGCTCTTGCCGGAAATCCCAGGCCGCTTGCCCGTATTCGATGGTCGGAAAAACAAGCCGCATCAAGAATGCCTCCTATCACCCTTCAAACACCTTTTCGCCGCCGACAAACGTCATCCATGCCTTCGCTTCCGGAAGCTCCTCCGGCGCGTCGTCGGAAAGCCGCCTGTTCAGCACGACGAAATCCGCGACCATATCCGCCCGAATGCGCCCCTTGGCGGCCTCCTCGCAGCTCGCGTATGCGCCGGCCGCCGTGTAGGCGTAGATCGCTTCGTCGATTGTGAAGCCTTCGTCCGGCAGGTACGGCGCGTCGCCCGGATTGGCGCGGCGCGTGACCGCGCGGTACAGGTTCGGGAACACATCGTAAGGTTCCACAGGGCAATCGGTGCCAAACGCTACATGCGCGCCGGTTCCGAGCATCGACCGCCAGCGGTATGACATTTCGGAAAGCTCCGCGCCGACGCGGGACTGAACGATCGGCGCGTCCGCGCGAAGGAAGATCGGCTGCGCCATGATCGTCAGGCCGAGCCGCCCGCAGCGGCGCACCTGATCGGCGTTCGTGATCTGCGCGTGCACCACCGCGTGGCGCAAGCCGCGGCCCACGCGGGAAACCGCGTCCAACACCTGCTGCATCGCGGCGTCGCCGATGGCGTGGATCGCGCAGGGCAGCCCGTGCGACGCGGCTTCGCGCACAAGCTCAAACAGGGCGTCGTCCTTATACAGCGAGACGCCGCGCGTGCCGGGATCGTCCGCGTACGGCTGCGCGAGCCATGCCGTGCGCGCGCCGAGCGAGCCATCGGCCAACAGCTTGGCGCAGGAGACGCGGAACCGCTCGCCGCGCTGCATATGCAACCCTTCGTCGATGAACAGGCGCATCGAGCGCAGGTCGCCAAGGTTTGCCTGCATCGCGTAGCGCACCTTCAGCCTGCGTGTGTCGCCGTGCTCGCGCAGCGCGCAGAGGAACGCGGCCGCGCGGTTTTCCGGCACAGCCCCGAGATCGTCCGACTGAATCGACGTGATGCCCTGCGAAAACAACCGGGCTTGCAACGCCAGGAGCGCGTCCAGCACGGTTTTCTCATTCGCCGCCGGAATGTGTCGATACACCGCGCTTTGTTCATCCTCGCGCAGAATGCCGTCCGCAAAATCGACGCCCGCGATCTCAAGCGCGCGGCTGTTCGCGGCCAACACATGCCCGCAGGCACGCGTCGCGATGATCGGCGCTTCGTCCGACACTGCGTCCAAATCCGCGCGCGTCAGCATCCGCTTCTCCGCGAAGTTTTCCTGATTCCAGCCCTCTCCGATCAGAAACGGGCCGTCGTGCGTCAGGATTCGCGCGCGAAGCAGCGCTTGCGCTTCCGCGATGGATTTTGCCTGGCCCAGATCGACGTTTTTCGCCCGCAGCGCGCAGTGCGCGGCGTGCATGTGCGAATCATTGAACCCCGGCACGACGGTGTTTCCGCCCGCGTCCAACACGTCGTGCGGCTGCATCTGCAGGTAGGCGCGCGCGCCGCGCGCGGTGCCGACGTAGGTAAACCGGTCGCCTTCGACGACCGCGGCCTCCGCGCGCGGAATGGCCGCGTCCATTGTTCGAATTTCAGCGTTTGTGATCAAAAGGGGCATTGGAAACCTCCTTCGGGCGCGCGATAATCCATTATGGGTTAGGATTCGTTTTGTGTCAAGTAGCGCGCGTGACGCCGCCGCATAGGCTGTAACGAGGGGTGACCCGAAAGAAGGCACAATCCGATGACCATACAAATCAAGATGACACGGGACGTCAACTGCAAGCATTACGGCGTTCCCGCCGGCACAATCGTCACGATCGACATGGAGAACGAGTACCTGCCGATTTGTGTTTCCAGCGAAATATATGAGTCAAATAGCCGAACGCCGCCCGAGGCAAAGAAAGCGCAGGCCATCGCCGCGCGGACGTACGCGATTTCGCACATGCGAAGCGGCACCGTGATCGACGATACGGCGAATTATCAGGCGTTTTCATGGAAAGAGCCGTCATCGATTCCCAATTGCATGAAGGCGACGCGCGATACGTCCGGCCTGGTGCTGATGTGCGATGGAAAGCTGATCACCGCCTGGTATTCGAATAGCAACGGCGGCCGCACCAAGTCTTCCGAAGAGGCCTGGGGCGGCGCGACCGCATGGACCGTCTCGCAGGAGGACCCGTGGGACACCGCCGGCCGCGCCAAGTGGGGAGAGGTGAAGGCCTCCCACAGCGTCGGCATGAGTCAGATCGGCGCTGCGTGGGCCGCGTATTCGGGCATCGACTGCGCGACGATTCTTGCGTTTTATTACCCGAACACCGCGACCGTCGCGGAATACGGCGACGGCGGCGCGCTGCCTGACGCGGGTGACATAAAGAGCAACACCGGCCTTGTCGCGCACGCCCAGAAATGGGTCGGCCAGGCGTACTGGTACGGCACCTGCTGCTACGCCTGCTCGCAACAGCTTCTCAATTCAAAATCAAAACAGTACCCGGAGCACTACACCGAGAGCCGGATGCCGCGCTACCAGCAGGACATCAAGAGCAAAAAGTCCTGCGCGGACTGCATCGGCCTGCTGAAGGGCTACCTTTGGGAAAAGGACGGGCAAGTGGTCTACAACGCGGAGACGGATGTCAGCGCGAACGGGCTGTACAACCGCGCGTCCGTGAAAGGCCTGATCGGGACGCTGCCGGAAGTGCCCGGGCTGATGCTGTACAAATCCGGGCATGTCGGCGTGTACGTCGGCGACGGCGGCGTGGTGGAGGCAAAGGGATTCTCATACGGCGTCATCAGAAGCCGGGTCGAGGACACAGCCTGGACGCACTGGCTGGTTGTCCCGTGGCTTTCCTACGCCGGGTATGAAGAACTGCTCAAACCCGTGCCGATTGACGAGCCGTATACGGCGGTAGTCGTCACCAAATCGTCCCCGCTGAACATCTGGGCGGACACAAAGAAAAGCAAGTCACTGGGCAAGGTGGCGAAGGGGGATACGCTGACCGTGACCGGCTACGCGGACACGCTCGGCTGGTTTGCCGTGACCAAAGGGAGCATCAGCGGCGTCGCGGACGGGCAGTACCTCACGCGGCAGGACGGCGCGCCGGATGAAGGCGACGATCCTGACGACGCGGACGATACGGATCCCGCCCCGCCCGCCGAAACGCCGTATCCTGCGGTCGTCACCGGTGTCAAGACCGGCCTGAACCTGCGCACGGCGCCGAAAAACGCGAACAATACGATCCTGCTGATGCCGCC
>JAVBOQ010000115.1:0-3661 GCA_031550455.1 Eubacteriales bacterium | reverse complement strand
CGAAAAATATGCTATCGTCATCCGCAAGCCATTGCCGATTGGAGTAAAGCAGGCAACATTTCTCGTGTGCCAAGCACCGCTCACTCATGCATTTACCAAATCATCGTAATAGATCCTTCATTCATGCGTAAGCCCTGGCCGGGAGGCTTTTAACGCTTGACAATCACGCCCGTTCCCTGTACAATACGCCCATACAAACCGTTGACAGAGACGAGTAGCCCGGATACGTTCCTCAAAGAGAGCCGCAGGCGGTGTGATTGCGGCAGGGTACGGCCCGGTGAATGGACTCTGGAGGGCGGCGCGAACGGCTTGGCCAAGTAGCGACCGACGGGTTCCCGCCGTTATCGGGGAGCGCGCATGTCGGTGCGCGGCAGAGTGGCCTTTTTTGGAGGCAAGTTGGGTGGTATCGCAGGAGCTGCAATCGGCTCTTGTCCCTACAAGGTAGGGGCAAGGGCTTTTTTGTTGGAACGACTACCGCATGGAAAGGAGCGATCGGCGATGACGCGGCGATGGCGATGGCGATGAGAGGACACACGACGGCCCAATCCACGGAAAATAAACGAAAAAGGCAGGGTAAAATCATGAAAAAGTTGTTTGCGATCGCGCTTTGCGCCCTGATGCTTCTGTCCGCCGCCGCGGCCGAAACCACGACCATCGGAATTATTCAGTACGCGACGCATCCGTCGCTGGACAATTGCACCAAAGGCTTTCAGGAAGGGTTGGCGGAGGGCGGCTTC
The DNA here is from genome assembly GCA_031550455.1 of Eubacteriales bacterium. Taxonomy (GTDB): domain Bacteria; phylum Bacillota; class Clostridia; order Christensenellales; family Aristaeellaceae; genus Avichristensenella. The sequence goes on along the minus strand of JAVBOQ010000115.1, from coordinate 2,924 downwards.
AAGGAAGGGGAGAACCTGACCGTCGACTTCCAGAACGCGATGGCCGACATGGGCAACAGCGACATGCAGGCCAAGAACATGGTGTCCAGGGGCGAAGCGATGCTCGTCGGCGTCGCGACGCCGGCCGCCATGAGTGCCTACGCCGCGACCAAGGATTTGGGTATCCCGGTCGTGTTCGTCGCCGTTTCCGACGCGGTGGCCGCGGGCATCGTCCGGACGAACGACGCGCCCGGCACCAACTGCACCGGCGTGTCCGACGTGCTGAACCTTGAAGAGCAGGTCAAAATGATCCGCGCGTTCCTGCCGGAGGCAAAAACCATCGGCGTTATCTACACCACCAGCGAACCGAACTCGCTGACGCACTTGGACAGGCTCAAAAAGATCGCGCCGGAATACGGCTTTGCCGTTGAGGCGATCGGCATCTCCAGCGCTGCGGAGGTCTCCGGCGCTGCGGCGACACTGGTCGCGAAAAAGGTCGACTGCATCAACAATTTCACCGACAACAACGTCGTTGAGAACCTCGCGCTGATCCTGCACACGGCGGACGAGGCGGGCATTCCGGTGTTCGGCTCCGAGGCGGAGCAGGTCGTCAACGGCTGCCTGGCAACGCAGGGGATCGACTATGTCGCGCTCGGCAGGGTGGCGGGCCGGATGGCCGCGGAGATCCTCAAAGGCAACGCGAAGCCCGAGACGACGCCCGTCGGCCTGATCGACGAGGTGACGCCAGTGTACAACAGCGCGGTTGCGGCAAAGCTCGGCCTTACGCTGCCGGACGCGTATCAGGGCGCTACGGATGTCGCGGTGAAATAGCGCGCACCAGAACCTTTCGAAACCGCGCGCCGGGGAGGGCAGCCGATGGACGTTTTTCTGCGGCTTCTGGTCAACGTACTGGAAGAGGGCTTCATCTACGGCATCATGGCGATGGGCGTGTTCATCACCTACAGCGTGCTGGATTTTCCGGACCTGTCGGTTGACGGAACGCTGCCGCTCGGCGCGTGCGTGACGGCCGCGCTGATCGCCGCTGGCGTCCATCCGGTGTTGGCGGCGCTGCTGGCGTTTTTGTGTGGCGCCGCGGCCGGCGCGGTCACCGGGGCGCTGCATGTCAAACTGCGCATTTCGGACCTGCTCAGCGGCATCCTGGTGATGACCGCGCTGTGGTCGGTCAATCTGGTCATTCTGGGCGGCCGCGCGGTCGCGCCGTTTTACAACAAGCCGACGATTTTCAATTCTGGGCTTCCGTCGCTTCTGCCGGACGCGCTGTATCCGCGCCGCGTGCTGATCATGCTGGCGGTCGTCGTGCTTCTGGTCAAGCTGCTGCTCGACCTGTACTACAGGACGCAGTCGGGGCTGCTGCTTCGGGCCGCCGGTGACAACGCGCAGTACGCGACCGCGCTCGGCGTCAGCCCAGGACGGATGAAGGTGCTCGGCCTGATGCTCGGCAACGGGCTCGCGGCGCTGTCGGGCAGCGTGCTTGCGCAGCAGGCCGAGAGCGCCAGCGTGTCAAGCGGCACCGGCATGGTCGTCATGGGCCTCGCCTCCGTGATCATCGGCACAAGCCTGCTCAAGGGCGTCCGGTTCCTGAAGCCGACGACAATGGTGCTGTTCGGCGCGGTCGTGTACAAGGCCGCGCTTGTCGCGGCGATGCAGCTCGGCCTGCCGACGAATTACCTAAAGATCCTGATGAGCGCGCTGTTCATTGTCGCGCTGATGACGGGCAACGGGCTGGACAGAAGAAGGAGGCTTTCGTATGCAAAATCACGCCGCGCTTGAGCCGATGGTGCGGATGGAGCATATCCGAAAGACGTTTAACGCGGGCTCGGTCAACGAGCGGGCGGTGTTCGACGATTTTTCGCTGTCCATTTCGAGTGGCGATTTCGTGTCGGTCATCGGCAGCAACGGATCGGGCAAGACGACGCTGCTGAACCTTTTGTGCGGCAACATCCCGGTCGACGGCGGCACCATCCGCGTCAACGGCCGCTGCGTCGACAGGCTGTCCGAGCACCAGCGCGCGCGCTTCATCGGCCGCGTGTTTCAGGACCCGGCGAAAGGCACCTGCGCGTCGCTGACGATCCTTGAAAATATGTCGCTGGCCGACAACAAGGGCCGGCGGTACCTGCTGCGCGGCGGTGTGAACAAAAAGCGGATCGACGCGTACAGGGCAATGCTGGAGCCGCTGAAGCTGGGCCTTGAAAACCAGATGCACCTGACCGTCGGTAGCCTGTCCGGCGGCCAGCGGCAGGCGCTCGCGCTTCTGATCTGCACCATGACGCCGATCGACCTCTTAATCCTCGACGAGCATACCGCCGCGCTCGACCCGCGATCGTCCGAGACGGTGATGGAGCTGACAGAGCGCGTCGTGCGTGAAAAAAAGGTTACGACGCTGATGGTGACGCACAACCTGCGCTTCGCGGTTCGGCACGGAAACCGCCTGCTGATGATGCACCAGGGCCGGGCGGTGGTCGACGCTGCCGGGGAGCGGCGCAAGGACTACGCGGTCGATGATTTGCTGAAGATATTCAACGAGATCAGCATTGAGATGGGGAATTGATGGGGGGGGAAGAGGAGCGGAGGAACGCCAAAGGGCGCTGCCCTTTGGAATCCCGCTTAAGGGCCATTGGCCCTTAAGAATCCCTTCTTTGGGGGCTGTATGCCTTACCGTGAGGCGGAAAAGCGGGGTTTCCCAACGGGGGCTTGACACCTTTGACGGGATCCAGGGGCGCTGCCCCTGGATCCCGTCTGCCGCAGTTTCTGTGTCGTCTCGTCAGCGGTGCGCGATCCAGTAATCCCGCACGCTTTCGATGTTCTCGTAGATGTAGTCGAAATCCACTTCCCCCAGCGGGATATCGCTCAGCGCGATGTTGCCCTCGGCGCTGTCGTTCTCCGGGCGGACGGACCAGGAACCGAGCGTGACCAGCGGCGCGTAT
>JAVBOQ010000230.1:0-5677 GCA_031550455.1 Eubacteriales bacterium | reverse complement strand
AGTCCAGATTCCTCCGGCTACGCCTGCGGAATCTGCGCATTTTCGGCGCGCATGTCGCCGAAAATGATGGAAAGTCGAGAGGCTTCGGCCTCTCGAACTCTCCGGGCTGGATACTTCCTGCCTCATGCGTAAGCCCTGCGGGTGACGGTGGTTGAAGGCGCACGATTTGTGAGAGGACGCCGGGACTCCGTCCCGGACCCTGCCAAAGGGATGTCATCCCTTTGGAATCCCGTCTTTTTCGCCTCACGGCGGGACGGATAGCATCGGATTCCAACCTCATACGGGATTCTTAAGGGCCTTCGGCCCTTTGGCGTTCCCGCCGCGACAGCCGTCCCGCTCCGAAGGAGGTTGCATATGCCCTTGACCGAGCCGCCGCTCCGACTGGTGATCGTTGACGACGAACCGGCGATCGTTTCGGGGCTTTGCGATCTGTTCCCGTGGGCGGACATGGGCTATCGCGTCGCCGCGTCCTTCCATGACGGCGAGAGCTGCTTAAAGCACCTTCGGACGCACCCGGCGGACGTCTTGCTGACCGACATCCGGATGCCCGGCATGGGCGGCGTCGCGCTGGCCGAGGCGGTCGCGCGCGCGTCGCCGCGCGTAAAGATCGTCTTTCTGTCCGCGCACACCGATTTTGAATACGTCCGGCAGGCGATGCGGTGCGGCGTGCGCGCGTACCTTGAAAAGCCGGTGCGCTACCCGGATTTGATCGACACGTTCACGCGGCTGCGCGCGGAATGGCCCCGCGAAACCGATGAACCAGAGGACGCGGCGGAACCGTATCGGGGCTATTACGCCGAAATCATCGGGCGGCTCGAACGGTACATCGAGGCGCAGCCGGACACCGCGACGCTCGAAGGCGCGGCGGCCTGCGTCGGTCTGACGCCGGGATACGTTTCGCGCCTTTTCCGGCGCCACACCGGAGCAACGTTCTCCGAGCGGCTTGCCGAGCGCCGCATGGCGCTGGCGGCGCGGCTCCTGAGCGACCCCGCGGTGTCCGTGCGGGAAGCCGCCTACCGCGCCGGATACGACAACCTGCGCAACTTCGCCCGCGCGTTCGCCCAGCGCGAAGGCGTGACGCCGCTGACATACCGGCGGCGCGCGATCGCGGGCCGGGAGGATCGCTGATGCGCAAACGGTTTTTCCTGGCGAGCCTCGTCAAGCTGCTGGCGATTTCGCTGTTGCCGATCCTGGCGTTCAGCGCGGTATACCTGTTTTTCGCGATCCCGGAGCAGCGCGACGGCGTGCGGCGAAACGCGGCGAGCAACCTGGCGTTGATCTCGGAGAACTTAACGCTGCTGCTCAACGACAGCGAAAAGGCGCTGAACATGCTGGAGAGCGGCAACGTTTTTGGCGTCATCCGCGGCATTCTGCAGGACACGACGATGGATTACGGGCAGTATTTGAACTACAAGGCGATCGTATCGCAGATGGCGGCGGTCGCGAACTCGCGTGAGTACGTCGACAGCATGTATGTCTATGTGCCGAACCGCGAAAGCCGCTACCTGACCGATCAGGGGCGCATCCTCGCGCTCGGCGGCGCGCCGGACCCGGGCTGGTACGCGGCTGTCGCGGCCCTCGACGTTGCCGGCGCGCCGCGCCTTGTGCGGCGGCAGGCGCAGCGATACGCGTTTGAGAACGCGGAATCCGCGTTTTTGACGATTCTGGAAAAGAACGCGCGCGGCGGGGTTGTCGCGGTCAACATTCAGGAAGCGTATTTCCGGCGCATCTTTGACGCGATGAGCCTGTTTCCGGGGCAGACGCTGATGGTGGTCGGCGGCGGGGAGCTGCTTGTATCAAGCGGCGGCAGGGACGCCGCGCTCGCGCTGCTCGGGAACCTTCGCGACGCCTCGGACGCGTCGCCCGTCGCCGAGGAGCGCGGCATGCTGGTCGTGCGCTCGTATCAGGAGCCGCTGGGGCTTACGTTTGTTTCCGCCGTGCCGGAATCGGTCGCCTTCGCGTCGGTCAACCGGTTCATCGGCATCATGGCGCTGGTCGGCGCGCTGTGCTTCGCGGTTTCGGTCGTGCTGGCGTTTTTGGAAGCCGCGCGAACCGCGCGGCGGCTGTACGGAATCCTCGACATGATGGAGGCGGCCTCCAACCGGCGGCCGCTGCCGCCTGTGCAGCGCCCGCGCAACGATGTCTATGGTGCGATCCTGACAAACATCGTGCATACGTTTTTGCAAAACGACTATCTGAAAGTGCTGCTCGACGAGCGCAAGTTCCAGGCGATCTCGCTGGAGCTGTCGGCGCTGCAGTACCAGATCAACCCGCATTTTCTGTCCAACACGCTGCAGATCATCGATTTTGAGGTGCTGCGCGAGACGCGCTCGTTCGGCAAGGCGAACGAGATGATCGGGCAACTGTCACAGTTTTTGCAGTACAGCTTAAAATCGCCGAGCGAGGACGTGACCGTCGCGATGGAAACGGACGCGACCGCGCTGTATGTGGAGCTGATGAAGGCGCGGTTCGGCGGGAAAATTTGCGTGCAGTGGCGGGTGGACGCGGACGCGCGGCCGTACCGCGTACCCAAGCTGATTCTGCAGCCGGTGATCGAAAACAGCATGCAGCACGGGCTTGGCGGCGCGCGCGACACGCTGACGATCACCGTTTCGATTGAACAAAAAGAAGGCGGCCTCACGATCGAGGTCGCCGACGACGGCGAGGGCGCGACGGCCGCGCAGATTGCGGAGATCCGGCGGTCGCTGCCGAACTTTCAGGGATTTGAAGAAAAGCACATCGGCCTGCGCAACCTGTTCCGGCGGCTGCAACTCCGGTACGACGGCCGCTGCCGGGTCGAAATCGACAGCCCGGGCGGGCGCGGGTTTACGGTGCGCCTGTTCATCCCAGCGCCTGAATCGTAGCCCAGACGCCCGGATCCACCGGGATGCCCTCCAAAAGGTTCTGCGCGCGGGTCTCCATCGCCGGCTGGCCGGTGTAAATGATCCGTCCGCCCGGTTCGGCGCTCGATGCGAGCAGGGATTCCAGCGAATCGGCGAGCGTCGCCTCCGAGGCCTCCTTTGGCACGATCGACTCGCCGTGGATCGCGATGAACACCTGCGACACGCCGTGCTCGTCGCCCGGCAAACGGCCGACGCCCGCGGTGGCGTTGCCCATCGACAGGCACGCGGCGAACATGTCGAGCGCGAACGACATCGCCGCGCCTTTCCAGTAGCCGGTCGGCAGGATGCGCCGCGACACGATCACGGCCGCCGGGTCGCGCGTTAAGTTTCCGTCCGCGTCAACGCCCGCGTCGATCGGCATCTGGCGGCCTTCCAGCACGGCCAGCTCCAGCGCGCCGTAGGAGAACTGCGACATGGCCATGTCCACGACGATATGCCCGCCTTCGCGCGGGAACGCCAGCACGATCGGGTTGTTGCCGATGCGCGAGTCGAGCGCGCCCCAGGTGGGCATGTTCGGAACCGTGTTGGTGAAGCAGACGCCCGCCATGCCGGCGTCGCAGGCCTGATAGCCGTAGGTGGCGGCGCGCTGCCAGTGGTTCGTGTTGGCCAGCGTGACACAGCCGATGCCGTGCAGGCGGGCCAGCGCGATCGCCCGGTCCATGCAGAACCACGCGTTGACGACGCCGAGCCCAAGCTGCCCGTCGTACCGCTCCAGCCCGCCGAATCCGGCGCGAAGCGCGGGCATCACGTCAAGTTTGACGATCCCCTCGTCGATGTTGCGGATCAGCCGCGGGAACCGGTTGATGCCGTGCGTGTAGGTGCCTTCCAGCGAGTTGCGCGCCATTTCGTGCGCGACCTTGTCCGCCTTCTCGTCCGGGCAGCCGCGCGTCAGCAGCACGCGCTTGAGCTCCCGCTTCGCCTCCTCAAACGGTATGCGCATGGTCATTCCTCCTCGTCGAAATCATATCAAACCCGCGAAAGAAGGCCGTAAAGCTTTCAAGCTGCGCTTCAAAAGAGACGCCGTCCGTTCCCGGCGCGCTTTTTTCCCATTCGAGCGAGTAGAACCCGCCGTACCCGAACCGGCGCAGCGCGCGCACTGTCTCCCGCACGGGCAGGACGCCCTGGCCGATCGGGCTATATCGCCGACCGCCCGGCACGGTCTTGTGGATGTCCTTGATGTGCACGTGAAAAATCCGGTCGCCGACGGTTTCGAGCGTCCGCGCGATCGGCTCGCCCTCGTCAAACGGGTGGATGATGTCCAGCAGCACGCCGACCCGGCGGTCAACCGTCGCAAGAAGCGGCGCGAGCGCCGCGCCGGACTTCGCGCTGTCGTGCGTTTCAATGAGCAGCCGGATGTCCCGGCCTCCGATATACTCAGCCGCCCGGTTCAGCCCCTCGGCGGCCGCCGCAAGCGCGGTCTCGCGGGACGCGCCGTCCGGCGCCGCGCCGAGGAACGTCCGGATGTTTCGCGCGCCGATGGTTTCCGCAAGGTCGAAGTACGCCCGCAGCGATTCCGCCTCGGCGAGCGCCGACGCCGCGTCCTTTTGCATGAACCGCGTGTAGGCGGTCAGGCACGGAACCGCGAGGCCGCTGTCCCGAAGCATCCGGAGCGCCTCCGCCCTGTACGAGGCGGAGCTTTCAGGCGACAGGTGCGCTTCGCCGCGCCCGCGCAGCTCAATGCCGTCAAGGCCGGCCGACACGGCGACCGCGATCGCCTCTTTCAAGGTTCTTTCCTGCACGGAAAGCGTCGTATAGCTCAATTTCATGGCAGCGTCACCCGGTTGTTTTCGCGCGTGATCTCGTCGATCCGCCCTTCCGGGTCGATCACGACGGCGCAGCCCGACAGCGCGAGACCGCGCGTCCACAGCGGAATTTCAAGCACTTTCGGGTACAGGTCGTCCGGCGCGGGAATCGGCGGAATGTCACTCTTTCGCAGCACCGCGCCGTCCGGCGCGACCAGCGCGAGCGTCGTGGGCGCGCTTTCCTTCGCGCCGATGTTGTGTACGCGGACGCGGACGCAGTCCTCACGGATGATCACGTCCTCCGGGTCGATCGCAAGGTCGGCCCTGTCCCAATACGGGACGCCGGGCGACAGCAGCGCAAGCTCCATCACCGTATACGCGCCCGGCGCGAACGCCGCCACAAAACCTGAAAACCGGTTGATCTCGCGGGTCGTTTCCACAGCGCCGGTGAGATCCTCCAGCGCGTCCGAAACGGCGGTGCGAACGCGAAACACGCCCGGCAGCAGGTCTTCCGCGACGAGCGTGGCGGCAATCTCCGTATCGGTCATGTTGTACGCGGACAGAAGGATGCGGTCCGGCGCGCCGTGGCTGACCAGAATCGCGACGTCCGTTTCCTGCCCGTTTTGAAATATCCAGCGCAGGTAATGCCTCGGGTACAGCGCGAAGCGGATGTGCGCGATGCCGCCGACGCGGTCAAGCTGCATCTGAGAAATCTCCAGCACGCCGCGGTCGACCCATAGCTGACCGTCCGTGTTGATGTACTCGCGCAGCGCGGCCTTTTCGGTCAGGCACTCGTATGCGGCGGCCAGTTTCGCTTCTTTTTCGGCGACAGAGCCGGTCAGCCGCCGCTGCTGGCCCGCGTAGAGATCCGCGTCCGCGATCGGGGCCAAGTACTTCTCATCGCCGGTGAACCGATACGCCGCGTAGAACAGCGGCCATTCGCGCGTGCGCTCGTGCGCGCGGCTCTCGTCGGTGTCAAAGTCGATCTGCACCCGAAGGCGAACGCCGTCCCAGTGCGCGAGCATCGCGTCC
>JAVBOQ010000301.1:0-5832 GCA_031550455.1 Eubacteriales bacterium | reverse complement strand
TGTCCATCGCCAGCGCGGGCGTCGCGGCGATAAGCATCAGCAAAACCAGAAACACGGACAGCGTCCGGCGCATCGGCCCACCTCCCCTGAAAAAAGCGGCGGTCATCCTTCCCATAAAACGGATGACCGGCCATATATGTTTCATTTGCGCGCGAAAACGAAGGCCCTACGGCCCAAAAGAATCCCCGCTTTGCCCAGCACAACCCCAAAACGGCTTTTCTTTGGTTCTTTCTTTTCCTCTGAAAAGAAAGAACGCGTTCCCCCCGCTCCCCTTCCTCCTCACGCCTTCCCGTCGCACCCCAGCACATCGACGATCTTGCGCCGGACCATCTCACGCAGCCCGTTCCGCACAGGCGTCAGGTACTGGCGCGGATCGAAGTGATCCGGGTGTTCTGCGAGGTATTTGCGCAGTTCGCCGGTGAACGCGAGGCGCAGGTCCGAGTCGATGTTGATCTTGCAGACCGCCGACTTCGCGGCCTGCCGCAGCATCGATTCCGGCACGCCCTGCGCGCCCGGCATGCTGCCGCCGTATTGGTTGATCATATCGACATAGGCCGGGACGACCGACGACGCGCCGTGCAGCACGATCGGGAACCCGGGCAGCTTTGCGGCGACCTTGTCGAGGATGTCAAAGCGCAGCTTCGGTTCGCCTTTGAACTTGAACGCGCCGTGGCTGGTGCCGATGGCGATGGCGAGGCTGTCGACGCCGGTGCGCTCGACGAACTCGCGGACCTGATCCGGGTCGGTAAACTGTGCGTCCTCGGCCGCGACGTTGACCGCGTCCTCGATGCCCGCAAGCTTGCCGAGCTCGCCCTCGACGGTGACGCCGCGGTCATGCGCGTACTCGACAACCTGCTTCGTCAGCCGGACGTTTTCCTCGAAATCGTGGTGCGATCCGTCGATCATCACCGACGTAAACCCGCCGTCGATGCAGCTTTTGCAGACATCAAAGTCCGCGCCGTGGTCAAGGTGCACGACGATCGGCAGATCGGTGTCGATGATCGCGGCCTCGATGAGCTTCATCAGGTACACATGCTTGGCGTACTTGCGCGCGCCGGCGGACACCTGCAAAATCAGCGGCGCGTTTTCGGCCTTGGCGGCCTCGGTGATCGCCTGCACGATTTCCATGTTGTTGACGTTGAACGCGCCGATGGCGTAACCGCCGGCGTACGCTTTCTTGAACATATCGCGGGAATTGACAAGCGGCATAGGGTTCCCTCCTTAGATTCTGCCCATGACAAAATTTCTACGCATCGCAGTATAGCAAAACGCCTTGCGAAATGCAAACGCGGGCGGCGTCAGGGCGAAATCATTTGGAATGAAGAAGCGAGCAATCCCGGAGCTCGAGGCGTGTGAACGCCTCGAATGCCATCATTTTCGGCGACATGCGCGCCGAAAATGCGCAGATTCCATAGCCATCCCGCGGGATGGCTATGGAATCTGTGCCCGTTCCCGGCGCCGCCCGGAAATCTCGCAAGATTTCAGGCGCCGTCCCCGTTCCCGATTGCCGAGTTCATTGTAAATGAAATCGCCCTGGGCGGCGTCCTTTACCTTTTCTTTTGCTTGTGTTATAATCAGCATGGGGGTTTCCCCGATGGGAGGCGCGTCATGTTTCAATCCAGGCTCGCGTCGCCGCAGGCGGACATGCTCTGCGACGCGCTGGTCGCGCTCGAGAACCGCGAAGACGCGTACCGGCTGCTTGACGACCTGTGCACCATCGCGGAGCTGCAGGCGCTGGCGCAGCGGTTCCATGTCGCCCGGATGCTGTCGCGCGGCGCGACATACCAGGAGATCGTGCGCGAAACGGGCGCGAGCACCGCGACGATCAGCCGGGTCAACCGCTGCCTGACCTACGGCGCGGACGGCTATGTGCGCGCGCTATCGAAGCTCGAGAAACGGGAGGGAGCCGCGGATGGACTGGCGGATGCTTAACGCGGAACAGCGAAGGGCGGTCGAGACGACCGAGGGGCCGGTGCTCATTCTGGCGGGCGCGGGTTCCGGAAAGACGCGCGCGCTGACGTATCGCGTCGCCAATCTGTTGGCAAAAGGCGTGCCCGCGCGGCAGATCCTCGCGATCACTTTTACGAACAAGGCGGCGCGCGAGATGCGCGAGCGCATCGACCACCTGACCTCCGGCAAAGCCGGCGACGCGTGGGTGATGACGTTCCACGCGTGCTGCGCGCGCATCCTCCGGCGCGACATCGACAAGCTCGGCTATACCCGCGCTTTTTCCATTTATGACGACGACGACCAGAACGCCATCCACAAAGAGACCTTAAAAAAGCTGAACATTGACGACAAGGTCATGGCCCCGCGCGAGCTGAAGGCGAAAATTTCCGACGCGAAGAACAAGCTGCTGTCGCCGGACGAATGGTTCGCGCAGTCGGCGCGCGATTACCGTTGTCAATTGATTTCCGATATATACCGCGAGTATGAGCAGCGCCTGCGCGCGAGCAACGCGCTCGACTTTGACGACCTGCTGATCAAAACGCTGGAACTGTTCACGCAGCACCCGCCGGTGCTCGCCCATTACCGCGACCGGTTCCACTACCTGCATGTGGACGAGTACCAGGACACGAACTATGCGCAGTACATGTTCGTCCGGCTGCTGGCGGGCGACCGCAGGAACCTCTGTGTCGTCGGCGACGACGACCAGTCGATCTACGGCTGGCGCGGCGCGGACATCCGAAACATATTGGAATTCGAACAGGATTTCCCGGACGCCGCGGTGATCAAGCTCGAGCGCAACTACCGCTCGACCGCGAATATCTTAGACGCCGCCAACAACGTCGTCGCCCGCAACGAGGGCCGCAAGGAAAAGACGCTGTGGACCGAGGCCGGCGAAGGCGCGCCGATCCGGCTGTTCTGCGCCGGGGACGAGCGCGAGGAGGCGGCCTGGGTCTGCGACCGCGCGCACCAGATGCAGCAGGGGGGCGAAAAGCTCAGCGCGATCGCCGTGCTGTACCGGACGCACGCGCAGTCCCGCGTGCTCGAAGAAATGCTTGTCCGCGCGGGCATCCCGTACCGCGTCTTCGGCGGCACGCGGTTCTACGACCGGCGCGAGGTCAAGGACATCGTCGCCTACCTCCGCGCGATCGTCAATCCGGCGGACGACGTGTCGCTGCGCCGGATCATCAACACGCCGCGCCGCGCCATCGGCGACGCGACGATCGCGGAACTGGTCGACAGCGCGGCCGCGCAGGGCCTGTCGCTGTTTTCCGTGATGCTCGAGCCGCCAAGGACGCTGGCCTCGCGCGCCAGAAAGAGCGTCGGCGATTTCGCCGAGCTTCTGACGCAGGTCACGGCGCTGCGCGATTCGATGGGCCTGACGGATTTCGTCGAGCGGCTGATTCAGGAAACAAAACTTGAAATGCAGTATCTGAAAGAGGATACCGAAGAGGCGCGCACGCGGGTCGAGAACATCCGCGAGTTTGTCGGCGCGGTATCCGAATATGAACACAAAACCGAAAACGCAACGCTTGAAAGTTTCCTTGAAAACGTCGCGCTGGTGTCAGACATCGACCGGATGACCGAAGGCGCGCAGGCGATGACGCTGATGACGCTGCACAGCGCGAAGGGCCTGGAGTTTGACATCGTGTTTCTGGTCGGCATGGAACAGGGCCTGTTCCCGTCCAACATGGCGATCAACGAAAACCGCATCGAGGAGGAGCGCAGGCTGTGCTATGTCGGCATCACTCGCGCCCGCCGCCAGTTGTACCTGTCCTACGCCACGCAGCGGATGCTCTATAACCAGATGCAGCGCAACGCCGTGTCGCAGTTCATCGAAGAGATTCCAAAGCGCCTCCTCGACGACGAATGGACGCACCGCGCAAAGCCCGTCGTCAACCCGGCAGTCCGCACCCGCGAACAGATCGTCGCCCAGCGCGCCGCGCAGTCCGTCGCGCGCGATTTCCTCGGCGGCCGCTCTGGCAACCTCGCGATTCCGGGCGTGCAGCAGGGCTTCTCGCCGTCCGCCGCGCGCAAGTTCGCCGACCAGGCCGCGCAGGTCGCGCTGTTCAAACCCGGTGACCGCGTGCTGCATAAAAAATTCGGCGAGGGCGACGTCATCGAGCTGCGCGGCAACGGAGGCGACTGCCGCGTCGTCATCGAGTTTGCCGCGTACGGAACGAAGGAGTTCGCCGCAAGCCTCGCGCCGATTGTCAAGGTGGAGGGGTAGGCGGACGAGACGACGCCAGGAGGCGCCGCCTCCTGGACCTCCTCCAAAGGGACAGTGTCCCTTTGGAAACCCCACTTTGGTTTTGTGATTGTTAACTTCCCGCCATGAGGCGAGAAAGCAGGGTTTCCAAAGGAGCGTATCTATGCGCGATCAAACCGGGATGCGCGCGCTGGTCGATCGATTGAACGAGGCCGCGCGCGCTTACTATGTGCTGGACAACCCGATTCTGTCCGACAAGGAATACGACGCGCTCTACGACGCGCTGGCGGCGCTGGAAAAAGAAACCGGCGTCACGCTGCCGGACAGCCCGACGCACCGGGTCGGCGGCGAGCCGCTTTCCGCGTTCGCGCCGCACCGGCATGAGGCGCGGCTGTGGAGCCTTGACAAAGCGCAGACGGAAGGCGCGGTGCGCGACTGGGCCGTGCGCGTCGAAAAGCTCTGGGCGGCGGCGGCCGAAAGCGGGTTGAGCCTGCCGCCGCCCGGGTACATCGTCGAGTACAAGTTCGACGGGCTGACGATCAGCCTGACATACGACGGCGGGCTGCTGACGCGGGCCGCGACGCGCGGCAACGGCGAGGTCGGCGAGGCCGTATTGGAGCAGGTCAAAACGATCCGCAGTGTGCCGCTGTCGATCCCGTTTCAAGGCCATCTGGTCGTGCAGGGCGAGTGTATCATGCGGCTGTCGACGCTCGCGAAATACAACCAAACCGCCGACGAGCCGCTGAAGAACGCGCGCAACGGCGCGGCGGGCGCGCTGCGCAACCTCGATCCGCGCGTCACGGCGCGGCGCGGGCTGGACGCGTTCTTTTACGACATCAGCGTCGTCGAGGGCGTGACGCTGCGGGATCATCTCGAAATGCTCGGATTCTTAAAAGAAAACGGCTTTCCGACCAGCCCGCTGGCCGTACGCGCCGAATCGGCCGACGCCGTGGCGGACATCCTTTCGCGGATCGAATTGGGCCGCGCGGCGCTCGATTTTCTGATCGACGGCGCGGTGGTGAAGGTGCTCGACTTTGCCACGCGGGCCGCGCTCGGGTACACCGACAAGTTCCCGCGCTGGGCGGTGGCCTATAAATTCGCGGCCGAGGAAACGACGACGCTTTTGACGGACGTCACATGGGAACTGGGCCGCACCGGCAAGCTGACGCCGCTGGCGCACCTCGAGCCGGTCGAGTTGTCCGGCGTGACCGTGCGCCGCGCAACGCTGAACAACTGGGGCGATGTTCAGCGCAAGCGCGTCCGGATCGGCTGCCGCGTGTTCATCCGCAGATCGAACGACGTGATTCCGGAGATCCTAGGCCGCGTCGACGTGGAGCAGCCGGGTGAGCGCGACATCGAGCCGCCGCCTGTCTGTCCCGCCTGCCAGAGCCCGGTCGTCGCGCGCGGCGCAAACCTGTTCTGCGAGAGCCGCGACTGCCGCCCGCGCATCGTCGCGGCGCTGTCGCATTTCGCCTCCCGCGACGCGATGGACATCGAGACGTTCAGCGAAAAAACAGCCGCGCTGCTGTACGACGCGCTCGGCGTCCGCAGCCCGTCCGAGCTGTTCGGGCTGACCGCCGACCGCCTTGTCGGCCTGCCCGGCATGGGCGAGAAAAAGGCCGCGAACCTGATCGCGGCGCTGGAAGCCGCCAAATCCCGGCCTCTGGACGCGTTCC
>JAVBOQ010000259.1:0-3956 GCA_031550455.1 Eubacteriales bacterium | reverse complement strand
CTTATACCAATTCCAAACCTTACCGCATCGTCGCGGCGGATCTTTTTCCATACGGCGTTGTCGCTCTCCACTCGGCGTAGCGCTGCTACGCCTCGTTCCGGCTCCTAGCCGGATGAAAAAATCTCTCGCCGCTTTGGATGCTTTAAGATTTTCCATTGGTATTATTTGATTTGTAACGTTACTGGACGATTATAACAGAACGCGAACCGCTTTCCATGTCACTAAACAGGAATTGCATAGACAGCTTTGATGTTTTTCTGCGGCGTCACCCTTCCCGTTGAAACTCCACAATCGGAATATGCGGCAGATTCCCGAGCCGCACCGGGAACCCGTGGTTGCCAAGCCCACGCGATACGACCAGAGGCACGCCGCCCACGCGGTACAGCCCGCTGGTCAGCCGCGGGAAAACGCCCTGGCCCGGCGCGTACAGCCCGCCGATGCCGGGCAAGCGAAACTGCCCGCCGTGCGCGTGGCCAGCGACGATCAGCGAGGGGCCGAGCGCCGCGATGTCCTTCGCCGTTTCGGGCCGATGGATCAGCGCGACCGTCGGCGCGGGCAGCGCGTCATTTGGGAAAGCGCCTTTCGCGGCCCTGTCCGACACGCCCGCGACCCACAGCATCCGGCCGCCGATCGACAGCGCGACCTTTTCATTGTCGAGCAGCCGTACGCCGCTTTGTTTGTACATGGCGAACAGCTCCTCGACCTGCCCTTTGCCGCAGTCGTTGTTGCCGAGGATCGCGAACGCCGGCGCGATGCGCGCGATATGCGTAAACAGCGATTCGAGCCGTTCGATGTCGACCGATTTTTCATCGATCGTGTCGCCCGCGACGAGGATCAGGTGCGGGCGGGCGGCGTACAGCGCCGCCAAGATGCGCTCGTGGTACGGCGTCAGCCGCTCAATGTGCAAATCCGCGACGACAGCGGCGCGCATCCCGGAAAGTGGCTCCGCAAGGCCGCGCAGCGGCACGGGGATCGTCTCGACGTCCAGCGTCTCGTTCCGCCGCTTGAAAAAGGCGCGAACCGCGTCGCGCGCGCCGCTCACCAACGCGTCTCGTCGCGCAGGATCGCGTACAGCGCCACGTCGACATACCTGCCTTTGTTGAACAGGCGGCCGCGCAGCACGCCTTCCTTCCGCATGCCCGCCTTTTCCATCACGCGGCCGGACGACGGATTGTCCGTCTCGTGCTGCGCCTCGATCCGGTGCAGCGCCATTTCGTCAAAGCCGAAGCGGATCACCTCGCGCAGCGCCTCCGTCATCAGCCCCTTGTTCCATTGCGCGCGGGACAGCGAGTAGCCGACCTCCGCCGAATGATACTCGCGGTTCCACCACATGAAGCCGATCGTGCCGATCAGGTGGCCGGTTTCTTTGGATTCGATGCCCCAGCTCGACGGCTCGCCGGCGCGGTACTGCCGCTGGATGTAGCGCAAATACGCGCGCGAGTCGTGAATCGACCTGTGCGCGTCCCAGAGCACATGGCGGCTGACCTCCGGGTCGCGGCTGTAGGCGAATATGTCGTCCGCGTCCGCCAGCGTCATGCGGCGCAGCCAGAGGCGCGGCGTCTCCAGCGTCGGCAGCTTCGCGAACGGCGCGTCTGCGAACAGGTTCAAAGCAGCACTTCACGACCTTCCCTGGCCGATTGGTAAATGCCCATCAGCATACGGATCATGGTCACGCCGTCGGAGAGGCTCGGGTCTGGCGATTTGCCTTCTTTCAGGCAGGTCAGGAAATACTCGATCTCGGCCTCATACGGGTTCTTCGGCGGGACGACCGGCGTGTTGTCCGTCAGGTAGCCGTCGCACTCCGTGAAGACCGTCACCGACCGGCCGCTGTCGCGCTTCTGGTGGTCGAGCCGCGCGCCGCCCTTGCCGCCGCAGACCGTCGTCTGTTCCTGGCTGTCCAGGTTGAGCGCCCAACTGACCTCAAACGCCAGCGTCGCACCGTTTTCAAAATGGAACACGCCGGCGGCGCTGTCCTCGGTGTCAAACGCGGTGACGTCGCTGTCGAGGGCCACCCAGCGGCTGACGCCCTTTGTCTGGTAGTCGCCGATCGCGTAGGACGTCGAGGCGCTGACGCGTGTCGGCTTCGGCCGGCCGAGCAGGTACCACGCGCCGTCGATCGCGTGCACGCCGATGTCGATGACCGGGCCGCCGCCCGATTTCTTCGTGTCGGTGAACCAGCCCAGCGGCGTGCCGCGGCGGCGGAGCATGCTGGTCTTGGCGTAATAGACGTCGCCCATGTCGCCCCGGTCGATCAGGCCCCGGACATACTGAATCTCGGTGTAGAACCTGCGAGGCATCGCCATCATGAACGTGACGCCGGCCTTTTTGACAGCGGCTTCCATCTCCAGCGCGTGCTCGACGTTCAATGCCATCGGCTTTTCACAGAGGATGTGCCGACCGGCCTCCGCCGCCATCACCGCGATCTCCTTGTGCGCGCGGTTCCAGACGCAGATGTCCACCGCGTCGCACGCGGTCTTGCCGATCATCTCGCGCGCGTCGCCGTACGCCTTCGGAATGCCGAACTTCGCCGCGCAGTGCTCGGCGCGTTCGAGGTTCAGGTCGCAGACCGCGACGACCTCGACGTCGTCCCGCTTCGCGAACGCCGGAAGGTGCGCGTTCTGCGCGATGTTGCCGGCGCCCGCCAGCGCGATCCTGATCTTGCCCATGGGTTTCGCCTCCTTGCAGCTTATGCGGTATGGGGAAAATGCATGTTGAGGAAGGGAGGGGACATGAAGGGGTTCCGAGGGGGCTTACGCATCAAGCGTGACCTGCCCAATCCGGAGCGCTCGAGAAGCCGAAGCCTCTCGCCTCCACCCTCGCCCACGTCGTTCTCGGGCCGGTTTTCTCGTCAAGCAGCAGCCGGTTATTGTGCTCCTCGACGCCTCTGACAATTCCCAGCACGCCGATCAGCGCGATCACAATCGCCAGAACCAGCGCGGCGATATACAGCTTTCGCATCGTCTCGTGAGCGCCTCCTTTCAAAGGCCGGGGTTGATACCAATTTCTGTTACGGATTGCCCGTATCTCGCGGATCTATCGTGCACGCTCTAACTGGAATTGGTATCCCGCATGAGAGGCCGAAGCCTCTCGTCTTTCCATCACTTTCGGCGACATGCGCGCCGAAAATGCGCAGATTCCGCAGGCGCAGCCGGAGGAATCTGGACTTCCCGCCTGAGGCCGCCCGGAAAACGCCGCGGCGTTTTCAGGCCGAATCCTCCTCGCGCCTCCTCCAAACGCATGAACCTCAGTTCATGCGTTTGCCCTGTTTCAAAGGCCGTCCGCCGCCGGTTCGGCGTTGATCGCCTCCACCGGCGCTTCGCGCGCCGTTTGCCTGCCCTCGCCGGGCAGCAGCGCGCCCCACCCGGGCAGCCGCGCCTCGGCATAGCCGCCGAACGCCACGCCGTACGCGGCCTGGGCGCAGTCGTTGATCAGGTATCCGTCCTGTTTGCGGATCGTCGCGTACGGCGCGTGCGCGATCGCCCACAGCGGCGCGTGCAGCCCGACGCCGATCACATAATCGTTGACGTCGACCTGCTCCAGATACCGCTCGGCGGTGACACGCAGCACCAGCGCGCACGGGTAGTCCGGCAGCGTCGCGCAAAGCGCGCCGAGTTCCGCGGTTTCCGGCTGCGCCGAGAACGACGCCTCGGCCAACACCGCGCCGTCGGGCAGGTACAGCCTGCCGCGCACCGTCACCGGCCCGAGCGTCGGCGCGTCGCAGAGCAGACCGAGGCGCGCTTCGAACGCCGTGCCGCAGTACGCGCCGTGCCGGTCTAGCCGCGCGCAGGCGTGCAGCGGCCGCAGCGCGCTTTCGAGCGCGAAATAGCCGGGGCGCGGCCCCTGGGCGTCGACGAGTGCCGCGCCGTTTGGCGCGTCCGCCCCGGCGAACGGATCGACGACAAACACGCCGGACGCCTTCGCGCCGCGCATCCGCGCGCGCTCGGCGGCGTAGCGGA
>JAVBOQ010000105.1:0-6297 GCA_031550455.1 Eubacteriales bacterium | reverse complement strand
ATGTGGTGGTCATTGGCGGCGGCAGCGCGGGCGTGTGCGCGGCCGTCTCCGCCGCGCGGCAGGGCGCGAAGACGATCCTGGTGGAGCGCACCGGTGTGCTGGGCGGCTGCGCGTCGTCCGGCCTGAGCATACTCGGCTACTTGGACCGGCGCGGGGAAAAGGTGCTGGGCGGCATGGCGCAGGAAATACAGGACAGGCTGGCCAACATGGGCGGCGCCATGGGGCATTACCGCTGCCCGGTGCATAACTCCATCTCGCCCATCTCCGCGCAGGCGTTCAAGATCCTGGCGGTGGAGATGTGCCGGGAGGCCGGGGCGGACATTCTGTTCAACTGCGATGTCACCGATGTGCAGGTGGTGCGCGGACGCATCGAGGCGGTGACGGTGTACGGCAAATGCACCGACATCCGCATCCGCGGTAAGGTATTTGTGGACGGCACGGGCGACGGCGACATGGCCTTCCTGGCCGGTTGCCGCTATACCCTGGGGCAGGACGGCACCGGCGTGATGCAGCCGTCGACCCTGATGTTTTCCGTCACCGACTTCGACCTGGAAAGGTTTTTCAACTGGGTTGAAGAACATCCCGGCGAAGTGGGCATCAAAGAAGAATACGCGAAAGGGTATGAGCTGGAGTTTTTCAGAACGACGCCCGGCCATTGCCTGATCGGCATGACGGAGGCAATCCGAAGCGCGCGCGCGAAGGGCGAGTTCACCATCCCGAGAAACCAGTTCATCTACATCAAGACCTCCGTGGCGTCGCTGCTGGCCGTGAACACCAGCCGCATCATCAACATTGACGCCAGCGACCCTTTCCAGCTTTCGCGGGGCCTCGAAGAAGGCTATTTGCAGGTGCATGCGCTGATCCGGTTCATGCGCGGGTACATTCCGGGGTTTGAAAACGCGGTTCTCGCGGACATCTCGCCCACGCTGGGCATCCGCGAAACGCGCCATTTCGAGGGCGTCCGCCGACTGACCAAGGAGGAGATGTTCGCCTACCGCCAGGGCGACGACGCCATTGCGCTGTGCGGTTACAATGTGGACATACACGCGGGCACGGGCGACCACATCGACCTCTCGCGGTTGGAGAAGGCGTTCGGCTTGCCCTACGGCTGCTTTGTCGCGAAGGACGTGGAAAACCTGTTCCTGGCCGGGCGCACGCTTTCGGTGGACAGCACGGTGTTCGCGGCTGCGCGGGTGATGGGCCCGCTGATGGCCGCGGCGGAAGGCATCGGCGTGGCGGCCGCGCTGTGTGCCGCGCGGGACATTCCGCCCGCGCGGGCGGACGTGCGGGAGATTCGCGAAATCCTGCTCGCGCACGGCGCAATTTTGACGGCATGACGGAACCGATTCGCAGGCGCACACCGTGCAATGCGTGCGCTTCGATATAAGAAAGGAGCATCCCTATGAAGCGGTATTTGGCCCTGTTGCTGATGCTGACGCTGACCCTTGGCGCGTGCGTCCTCCCCGCCGCGGCGGAAAAAGAGGAGATCACCCTGAAATTCCTGATCAGCTCCAGTTTCTTTGACTTGAACAGCGACATCGGCTGGGAAGTTTGCCAGCGGGTCGCCGGGTACAAGATCGACTTTGAAGTGCTCAACGGCACCGAACAGTTGATGCTGATCATCGCGTCCGGCGAGCCGTACGACTACGTGTACCTCAACGCGGCCAACTACAACCTGATGATGACCGAAGGCGCGCTGATGGACATCACCGACCTGTTGGCCGAAAAGGGCCCGAATATCACCGAGGCGATCACGACGCTGTGGCCTTCCACCACGGTGGACGGGCGCATATACGCCATTCCGGGCACCGTCGCGCAGCCGGACAGCCTGAACAACTCACTGATCGCCCGCAAGGATCTGCTGGACGCGGCCGGGTATGAAACGCTGCCCGACACGCTGGACGGCTTCACCAAAATGCTGGAGGATCTCAAGGCCGCATACCCGGACATGGCGCCGATGACCGCGTCGGACACGTGGCTGATCGCCAACATCGCCAGCGCGTTTGGCATCACCGGCCAATACGAGATGGCGGACGGCGCGATCACCCATGTCACCGACGACCCGAACCTCAAGGCGTATGTCGAGTACCTGACCGATCTGTACGCGCGCGGTTTGCTGGACGCCGAGATGCCCGCGATCACCGCCGCGGACATGCGCTCGAAGTGGACGAGCAGCAACGCGGTCATCATGTACAACGGCTGGACGGGCATGGAAACCCCGATCGGCGCGCTGCGCGAGCTGAAGCCGGACATGGCGTACGCCGTGCTGCCGCTTTTGAAGGATGAAAACGGCAAAGTGCACGCGGAGATGAAGACCGGCGTGGGCTCCTACTGCGGCATCCCGGTCACATCGCAACACCCGGCGGAGACGATCGAGGCGATCAACAATATGATCCAGATCGACAACTTCAGGGAGATCGTTCTGGGCGTGGAGGGCACGCACTACAACGTGGATGCGGCGGGCAACTACACCCTGATCCAGCCCGCGTTCAACGATGAGAAGAACAACTCAAACGTGTTCGTTTCCGGCTTCTACCGCGAGGATGTGTACCCGAAGATGTGGGAACTGCGCCTGACCAAGAACGCCGACCTGATGGCGGTCTTCTACGCGTTTAAGGCTTCGCTGCTGGACGGCGGCGTGGCGAACCCCACTGCGCTGGCCCCGGCGGTCACGGTGATCGACAACAAATCCACGCTGGAGACGCGCGTGAAGGACACGATCATCGCGATCATCGCGGGCACGAAAGACATCGGCGCGCTGGATGAGCTGCGTGACTATTGGAACGCCAACGGCGGGGACAAGATGATCGCGTTCTACAACGAATGGAGCCAGGGGAAATAGGGTGTAACTACGGAGGGAACGGGGAACGCCAAGGGGCTCCGCCCCTTGGATCCCCGAAAACCCAACCCGGCAAGGCGCATGAAAGGGGCGAGAGAATGACCGGCCTGCAAAAGAGAAGCGCAGCCAGGCGGCGCAGGCTTTTCGATTATCTCAAAGGGCATTACGAACTGTACCTTTTTCTCGTCCCCGGCCTTTTGTTTGCGGTGCTGTTCCGCTTTCTGCCGATGACCAAGATCATCATCGCGTTTAAGCAGTTCAAGCCGCTCAAGGGAATCGCGGGCAGCGCGTGGGTGGGCCTTGACCAGTTCCGGGCCATGTTTTCGGACCCGGAGGTGTGGCAGGTCATTCGCAACACGCTGGAGATCAACCTGTTGCAAGTGCTGTTTTGCGTGCCGATCCCCATGCTGCTGGCCGTCATGCTCAACGAGATCA
Source organism: Eubacteriales bacterium (assembly GCA_031550455.1). GTDB lineage: Bacteria > Bacillota > Clostridia > Christensenellales > Aristaeellaceae > Avichristensenella. Next base: position 3,023 of record JAVBOQ010000105.1, on the reverse strand, counting down.
ACCGCGTGCCGATAAAGCGCGGCATTCAGACGGTCATCTACATTCCGCATTTTTTTACCTGGGTCATTGTGTACAGCATTTTCTACATCCTGTTCGGTTCAACCGGCATCGTCAACACCGTGACCGGCTCGCTGGGCGGCGGGCAAACGCTGTTCTTCATGCGGAGCGGATGGTTCCGGTTCATGCTGGTGCTCTCCTCCGTTTGGAAGGGCGCGGGCTGGGGCACGATCATCTACCTTGCGGCGATCACGGCGATTGATTCGGAGATCTACGAGGCCGCCGTCATTGACGGCGCGAACAAGATGCAGCGCATTCGCACCATCACCATCCCGTGCCTGCTGCCAACGCTGGTGCTGATGCTGACGATCCGTCTGGGCAACATCCTGTCCGACGGGTTTGACCAGGTGCTGGTGTTCTACAACCCGACGGTGTACCAAACCGCCGATATTCTGGGCACATATGTGTACCGCATGGGCATCGGAAAGGCGAATTTCAGCTACGCGGCGGCCGTGGGGCTGTTCGAATCGGTGGTGGGGCTGATGTTTGTGCTGTGCTCCAATTTCCTGTCCAAGCGGTTTAGCGGCCGCACGGTTTGGTGAGGGAGGGATGACAGGATGAAGCTATCGCGCGGGGAAAAGGGTTTTGTCGCGGCCGTCCACGTGTTCATGGTCCTGATGGCGCTGTTCTGTCTGCTGCCGGTGCTGAACGTGTTCGCGCGCTCGGTCAGTTCCGTGTCCGCCGTGGCCGGCGGGCATGTGTGGTTCTGGCCGAAAGAGATAAGCATGGAAGGCTGGAAGTACATCCTGCAGCGCACCAGCTTCCTGAACTCGCTTGGCAATTCCGTTTTCATCACGCTGTGCGGCACGGGCATCTCCGTGGCGGTCACGATTCTGACCGCGTATCCGCTATCGCGCCCGTACCTCAAGGGGCGCAAATTCATCATCTATATTTATGTCTTTATGATGATTTTCAGCGCCGGGATTCTGCCCAACTATTTTCAGGTCAAGAGCTACGGGCTGCTGAATACCCGGTGGGCGCTCATTCTGCCGGTGGTGATCAGCCCGTACAACACCTTTGTGCTCAAAAGCAGCATGGAGAACATCCCGGAAAGCCTGGAAGAAGCCGCCAGAATCGACGGCGCGTCGTTCACGCAGGTGCTTTTGTCCATCATCATTCCCGTGTCGAAGGCGGCCATCGCCACCATCGTGATCTTTACGTCCGTCGCGTACTGGAACCGGTATTTCAACGCGCTGATGTACATCACAAAGACCGCATTAAAGCCGGCCGCGCTGCTGCTGTACGAGATGGTGAAGAATTCCGCGGTCGAAGAGGGGCTTGGCGAAATTGAACTGGCGAGCAAGGTTTCCCCGGAAACGAAGAACGCGAGCATCGTGGTGCTGACGCTGCTGCCCATCCTGATGGTGTATCCGTTTATGCAGAAGTACTTCGTCAAGGGCGTCATGATCGGCTCGGTAAAGGGGTGACGCGATGATGTCCGCAGCGCTTTTTGATACGCCCCATACGCTTTCGGCCCCAAGATACGTCAGCCACCGCGGGTTTACGCCGATGGCGCCGGAGAATTCCCTGCCCGGCTTCACCTATGCGGGGCTGCTCGGCCAGTGGGCCATCGAAACGGACGTGCATCGGACGCGCGACGGCGTTTTGGTATGCAACCACAACGAAACAACCGGCGAGATGTACGACGGCGCGGCCTGTATTCGCGAAACCGCGTGGGCTGAGCTCGAGCCGCTGCGGATAAAGGCGGGCAACCGCGCCGACTGCTTTGACGGCGACGCGCTGCGCATGCCGCTGTTTCGCGAATACCTGGCCATCTGCAGACGGTTTCACAGCGTTCCTTTCATTGAACTCAAGACAGACGACGCGCGGCCCGTGATAGACGCCGTGCGGGAAGCGGGTTTTGAAGACGGCGGGGTCGTGATGAGCGCCACCCGCTTGGAATGGCTGCTGGAAGCGCGCAGGCTTGCGCCCGGACTGTTTATACATCACATCTTCGGAAACGACGCGGGCATGGAACGGCTCGCGTCGCTTGGCAACGCGGGCATGTCCTGGCGGGTGGACGACCCGCGCGCAAGGCCGGCGGATCTCATTGAGCGGACGCGCCGCGCGGGCCTGCGGGTGTGCCTGAGGGCCGCCGACAGCATTGAAACCGTGCGCGTTATGCTGGATTTGGGACTGGACTACCTGCCCACCAACCGGATGCACGGGCGTGTATAGCGCCAAACGAGCTGACTTCAAACCCTATTCCGCCGAATCGGCGGCGACGCCGTCTAAAATATCCCGTGGCCGACAGGCGCGGGGCCCTCCGTCTCGCTTTTCCCACCGTCCGCTTTCGTCCGCGCCGGCGCTTGAGCCGGATGGGCCGTGTCCCCAAGTCTGACGCGCATGATCACGCTCTCATCGGCGTTTTGTATTTCCAACGTGCAGTGTGGGTACTTTTCGAGTATTATTTTGACATTGGCAAGGCCGACGCCCGGGTGACCCTTCTTGCTTGAAAAACCGGGCGCGACGGCCTTGGAGATATCAATCGGCTTGAGCGTGCTGTTCGTGATCGTGATCAAATGAAATCCGCCGTTTTCGCGCTCGATGGAAAAGACCGTCGATTTTTTTCTCGATTCGGCCGCCGCCTCAATGGCGTTGTCCAGCAGACACGCGACAACCCGGCAAAGGTCGATGGTTTCGATCGAAAGCTCGGACAGCACGCATCTGAGCGAGATATTCAGGCTCACCTTCAGGTTCTCCGCGCGCTCATACTTGTTGAGCAGAAGCGATATCAGCGCCGGATTTTCAACCGCCCGGCGGCTCAGATCAAGCAGATCCCCGGCCCTTGTCGTGATGTCGACAAGGGACTGATGATATCGCCTGCACGCCTCGAGGTCGCCGATTTCGAAATACCCGTTGTAGGTCTGCAGGATATTGTAAAAATCATGTTTGATCGCGCCGAACTGGTTCAGGCTCTTGAAAAGCGATTCCATTTGACGGTCCTTTTCACGAATCTCCGTCTG
>JAVBOQ010000093.1:0-3957 GCA_031550455.1 Eubacteriales bacterium | reverse complement strand
AGCGGGATTCCAAAGGGCGGAGCCCTTTGGCGTCCCCCGTCTCTCCAACGCTCCCGCCGACCCCGACAGGAGGCGATTGTCATGGACACCGAACAGAGCCTTGACAGGATGCACCGTCAACTGCAATCGCTGTCGGACACGGCGGTCGTCTGGACGGTCGGCGTGGCGCTGGTCATCGTGCTGCTGCTTGCCGTCATCGCGCTTTTGTGGCGCGCGCGGGCGCGGGAGGAAAAGGTGGTGCGCTGGCTGGCGGAAGAGCTTGGGAAGCTGCGCGCGCAGGCGGAGGCGGCGCAGCGCGGGACAAGGCCGCAAAAGCCCGTCCCGCAGCCTCCGCAGCACGGGCGCGAAACGCCACCGCCGCTCGATCTGACGGCCGCCGTCAACGACCTGATCGCCGGAAACCAGCCGTACAACTTCGTCGAGGCCGCGCGCGCGCTCGACCCGCGGCTCGCGCTGCAGCGGCTGACGCCGAAGGCGCGGGACGCGTTCGCGAAAGACGTGATCCTCGAAAACGGCGGCGACGCGCTGTTTGCATTGGTCGACGGCGAAACCGCCAGGCTGTACCCGAATTATGCCAGGTTCAGCGCGACACTCGATCCCGCGCCGCTGTTTGAAGGCGCGCTGTCCGGCGAGCGCATCCGCGCGGTGGTCGCGCCCGCGTCTCTCGCGCGCGGCGCGGACGGCCTGTGGCGGCTGGTCGAAAAGGGCCGTGTGCAGATGCGGTGAACCCGTACCGCTGATGATCTGATGAAGGAGCGATGCCAATGAAAAAGAGAATTGTGGCCGCGTTGATTGCCGTGCTGATCGCGGTCTGCGCGACCTCGCTTGCCGACTGGACCGCGCCGGAGGCGAACCTTGCGGACTTTGAGGCGCGCTACGGCGAACAGGCCGCGCGGTACAAGCTGATCCGCTACGGTGAGAAAGGCGCGAAAATTACCGAACTCAAGGACGCGCTGGCCAATCTCGGGTATTTCGGGCATCGAAACAGCGAAAACTATTACCGGACGCTCGCGGTGGCGGTGCGGGTGTTCTGCGCGCAGATGCGCATCGGCGGCGACGGCCAGTCGATCACGCCGCTTGTGCAGGCGATGATCGCGGACGCCGCGAATATGCCCAAGGCGATTTCGCCGGGCATCGACGTGTTCGCCTACGCGTATGAGCCGAACGGCACCGATTATACGCCCTACACGTACGCTCGGCTGACGCGCGCCGCCCAGAGGGGACGGACGCAGGTTGGGTTTTCGGGCAAAATCGTATCCACGGCTTCCGCGGGCGGCGCGCAGTACTGCGCGGTCGAAATGGAGCAGGATCCCGCGATGGTGGTCTACGTCGTGTACACGCCCAAACCGCGCACGACGGTCTTCCAGGCGGGCGATACGGTCAGCGTGTTCGGATTCACCGCCGGTGAGCAATCGTTTCCCTACCCGAACATGGCGGCGTCCGCGACGACGGTATCGGCCGACAAGGTGGGCTATACGGGCAACCAGTAAGCCCGCAAAGCCTTGGTCTTCGCGGACTCTGGCGCATTTTATCAGCAAGGTGGCATGAAAATGGAACGGTACATGATCGTGGTGGACATGCAGAAGGATTTCATCGACGGCGCGCTCGGTTCTGAGGAGGCGCGGGCGATCGTCCCGGCCGCGGTGCGGCGCATTGAAAAGGCGCGCGGCGAGGGCAGGACGCTGCTGTTCACGCAGGACACCCATGACAGCGCCGGTTACATGCAATCGCACGAAGGCAGAAACCTGCCGATCCCGCATTGCGCGCCGGGGACGCCGGGCTGGGCGCTTGACAGCGCGATTGCGCCGTTCGCGGCGGAGCTGCCGCTGCAAAAGAACGGCTTCGGCTCCGTCGAAATCGTTCGGCTGCTCGAAAAAACAGCCGTCAACGGCGGAGAAAACCTCGATGTTGAGTTGCTCGGCCTTTGCACGGAAATCTGCGTCGTGGTGCATGCGCTGCTGCTTCGCGCGCATTTTCCCGAGTCGTCGCTGCGCGTCTATCAGGACGCGTGCGCGGGCATTACGCCGGAGGGACACCGGGCCGCGCTCGCAGTCATGCGCGCATGCCAAATAGAGGTAATTTAGCCGCGCGAATCGTCCAGCCGCGGTTTTAGGGCATTATGACTTTGTGAACATCGGGCCGATCAACGGCGCGATCGCGGTGAGCGCCTTTTGTTCGTCGTCGCCGTCGATGATCAGCATCAGCTTGTCGCCCGCCGGGGCGCCCAGCGAAAGCACACCCATCATCGATTTCGCGTTGACGGTTTTCCCGCCCTGTTCGATCAGAACGCGCGAGCGGTATTTGCAGGCCTCTTGCACGAGCAGCGCCGCCGGGCGCGATTGCAAGCGTTCCTGCCCTCCGAGGCCGATCTCCTTGCGAACCATCGTTGCTCCTCCTCATGTGCCTTTGATTTCCCGTAAAAGTCAAGAGTTTTCCAGCGTTTTGGCGATGGCCTCGATGCGCCGGAGGCGGTGGTACACGCCTGACTTGCCCAACGGCGGGTCGAGCAGCGCGCCGAGTTCTTCGAGCGTCGCATCCGCGTGCATCCGCCGTTCGATCGCCACCTCGCGCAGCGTGTCCGGCAGCGACGCGATGCCGATCGCCGCGTCGATCCGCTCAATCGCCTCAAGTTGGCGGTTCAGCGCTTCGAGCATCTTCGCGACGTTTGCCGCGTCGCAGTTCGCCGCGCGGTTCGCCTGGTTGCGCGCTTCGCGCCGGATGCGTTCGTTTTCAAATTCCAGAACCGCGCCGCTCGCGCCGATCATCGTCAGGACGGTCGAAATGCCGTCGCTGCCCTTGATGTACACGACGTAAGCGCTCTTTCGAACGGCAAGCCCGGACTTCACCCTGCAAAACGCGCCGAGAAAGCGCAGAAGCGCGCGGGCGACCGCCTCGCTGTCCAGCACGAACTCCATCTGACATCCCCGCGCGGGATCCGACACCGTTCCGCAGCCGAGGAACACGCCCCGCAGCAGCGCGTTTCTGCAGCACTTGCGGACGAGCGCGCCCTTTGGGAAGCCCCTTGGAATCGCCGTCAGGCCGCACGTCTGCATCGCGCGAATCGTCTCCGCGGTGTCCAGGCGCACGTCGAACGTTGTCCTGCCGCCGAGCCTGTTCGCCCGCGAGGCGCGCATCAACGGCGAGACGGACAGCTCGGCCTTGAGCAGCTTTGCGATGCGCCGCACGGTGCCCGGATGCTCCGACCGGTACGACAGACGCATCGCGCCGCCGCCGATGAACGATATCGCGCCGCAGGCGAGGGACAATCCGGTCAATTCCGCGCGCCGACAGCAGGGCTTGCCGCCCGCCGCGTCCTCGCGTGTCAACGAATCGCGAACCTTCGCCGCGAATGATTTCATAGATGGCTCCAGTTTTCTTTTTCAAGCTCAATATCGCGGTGCTGCACGGCCGCCGCGTGGCCGGCTTCGCGGAGCTTCTCCCCCATGGACTCGGCGATCGCCACCGACCGGTGCGCGCCGCCGGTGCACCCGATGCCGACGACCAACCGCCGCTTGCCCTCGGCCTGATAGTTAGGCAGCAGGAACAGCAGCATGTCCAGCGCCTTCTCAAGAAACTGCCGTGTGACCGGCGCGCCGAGCACGAATTCGCGAACGCCACTGTTGAGGCCGGTCTGGAAGCGGATGTCGTCGATGTAGAACGGGTTTGGCAGAAACCGTACGTCGAGCACGAGGTCGGCGTCGCGCGGCAGGCCGCGCTTGAAGCCGAAGGAAACCAGCTCGACGCGTATCTTTTGCAGGTCATGGTCGGCCCCGGCGAACACCTGGCTCGAAAGGCGCTCCCGAAGCGCTGCGGTGCGCAAATTGTTTGTATCCACGACGATGTCGGCCATTTCGCGCAGCGGCTGCAACCGCTCGCGCTCCATCGCGATGGCGCGCGTCAGGTCGCCGGCCCGCTCAAGCAGCGGATGATCCCGCCGCGTCTCCTTGAACCGGTTCA
>JAVBOQ010000018.1:0-10670 GCA_031550455.1 Eubacteriales bacterium | reverse complement strand
CGCGGGCAAGCGCCTCGGCGTGCAGGCGATGTCCTCCGCGGTGGACGCGCTGAACGCCGCGACGGAGTTCAAAGCCGCGCTGGGCGATGTCGTCGAGTTCGACATGAACACGATGCTGCTGATGGACCTTGAGAAGGGCGGCGTCGACGTGGCGCTGCTGGACATCATCGTCGCCGGCTACTACATGTCGACTGAAAACGTCGAGTTCCGCATCCTCGAAGAAGCGCTGGCCCCGGAATTCTTCGGCATCGGCTTCCGCAAAGAAGACGTCGCGCTGACCGACGCCGTCAACGCCGCGCTGATTGAGCTCGCGTTCAACGGCGTGATGGCCGAAATTTCGACCGAATGGTTCACCGAGGACATCACGATCGTCGCCGAGACCGTGGCGATGGGCGAAGAGCACTAAGAAACAGAACCTTGGAACGGGGATGCCAGGAGGCTCCGCCTTTTGGCGTCCCTTCGTTCCTCCCTCCCCCATTTCTTTCCGGAGGCATGCCCATGACGTACCTGAACGACGGCGGAGCGCTCCTGAACCTTCTGAAGCTTCTTTGGGACGGGACCATCGTCACCGTCGAGATCTTTTTCTTCACGCTGATCTTTTCGCTTCCGCTCGGGCTGCTGATCGCGTTTGGCCGCATGTCGCCGCGCAAATGGATCAGCAAGCCGGTCGGCCTGTACATCCTCGTCATGCGCGGCACGCCGCTGATGCTGCAACTGTTCGCGGTGTATTTTTTTCTGCCGAAAATTCTGCCGTTTAACATCGACCGGATGCCGGCGACGGTCATCGCGTTCTCGCTGAACTACGCTGCCTACTTCGCGGAGATTTACAGAGGCGGAATTCAGTCGATCGAGCGCGGCCAGTACGAGGCCGGCAAGGTGCTCGGGTTCACGAAGGGGCAGGTGTTTTTCCGCGTCGTGATGCCGCAGGTGATCAAGCGCATCCTGCTGCCGACGAGCAACGAGGTCATCACGCTGGTCAAGGACACGGCGCTCGCGACCGCGATTTCGGTCGGCGAACTGTACCGCGCGGCCAAAAACGAGACGAGCCGCACCGCGTCCGTCGAGCCGCTGTTCATCGCCGCGCTTTTCTACCTCGCGATGAACGCGCTGATCACGCAGGTGTTCGCCTACGCCGCCAAAAAACTCGACTATTATCGCGTGTGACGGAGGGCTATCGATGCTCAAGGCGGAACAGGTTTGCAAATCATTCGGCGGCGCGCCTGTGCTGCGCGGCGTCAGCGCGGAAATCACGCGCGGCGAAGTCGTCGCGATCATCGGCCGCTCCGGGTCCGGCAAGTCGACGCTGCTGCGCTGCCTGAACCACCTGGAGACGATCGACAGCGGACGCATCACGATCGACGGTGAAACCATGGCCGAAACCGGCGACGGCGGGCGGGCTGTCTACGCGCCGCCGGAGACGCTGCGCCGCATCTGTCTGAAAATGGGCCTTGTTTTTCAAGGGTTTAACCTGTTCCCGCATTTTTCGGTGACACGGAACCTGACCGAGGCGCAAATCCATGTCCTGAAGCGCACGCGCGCCGAGGCGAACGAGGTCGCGACCGCGCTGCTCGCCAAGGTAGGCCTGTCCGACAAGGCCGAACAGTATCCGTACCAGCTTTCGGGCGGGCAGCAGCAGCGCGTCGCGATCGCGCGCGCGCTGGCGTTAAACCCGGAGATTTTATGCTTCGACGAGCCGACGTCCGCGCTCGACCCGCAACTGACACTTGAGGTTTTGGCGGTCATCCGGGCGCTCGCCGAGGAAAACCGCACGATGATCGTCGTCACGCACGAAATGAATTTCGCGCGGGAAGTCGCGAACCGCGTCATCTACATGGACAACGGCGTCATCGCGGAGGAAGGCGCTGCGAAGGATGTGCTCGGCGCGGGCCGCAGCGAACAAATCAGGTCGTTCCTCGGGGCGCACGCGAGGTAGGGAACGGGCAAGGAAAGGGACGCTGGGACTCCGTCCCAGACCCTGCCAAAGGGACGGTGTCCCTTTGGAAACCCCACTTTGGGGTGTTTTTTCATTCCACCGTCACCGATTTCGCCAGGTTCCTCGGCTTGTCAATGTCGCAGCCGCGCGCGAGCGCCACCGAATACGCCAATAGCTGCATCGGCACGATGGCCACCAACGGCATGCACAGCGGATGCTCGCATGGGAGCGACCAGACCTCATCCGCCACGCCAGCCGCGTCTCCCTTGAGCGGGTTGGTCGTCACCGCGAGCACTTTCGCGCCCCTCGATTTAACCTCCTGCACGCTCAGGAGCGATTTTGCGGCTAGTTCCTTTTGTGTCACCAGCGCGACGACGAGGGATCCGGGCTCGATCAGCGCGATCGTTCCGTGCTTCAGCTCTCCGGCCGCGTACGCCTCGCTGTGCGTGTAGGTGATCTCCTTGAGCTTCAGCGACGATTCCATCGCGATCGCGTGGTCAATCCCGCGCCCGATGAAGAACACGCTTCGGTGGTCATAATGCGCGCTGGCGAACCGCTGGATTTCCTGCGGGTTTTCGATGATCTGCTCGATCTTCGCGGGCGCCTGCGAAATCGCCTTGAGCGCCTCCGACACGTCGCCCTCTCCCATTTCACCGCGTGCCTCCGCCAGATACAGCGCAAGCAAAATCAGACACAACACCTGTGTCGTGTATCCCTTCGTCGTCGCGACCGCGATTTCCGGGCCGGCGAGCGTGTACATCGCGTCGTGCGCCTCGCGGGCGATCGACGAGTTCAGCGCGTTGACGACGGCAAGCGTGCGCGCGTGCTTTTTGGCAAGCCGAAGGGCGGCCAGCGTGTCCGCGGTTTCGCCGGACTGGCTGACGCAGACGAACAGGTCATCCTTTTGAAAAATCGGGTTCCGGTATCGGAATTCCGACGCGATGTCGATCTCGACCGGGACGCGCGCCGCGCGCTCGATCGCCGCCTTGCCGACCGCCGCCGCGTGATACGCGGAGCCGCAGCCGATCAGCGTCAACCGGCGGAAGGCGCGCGCTGCCTCCGGCGGGAACGGCATCGCCGCCGGTTTGAACCGTATGACGCCGTTTTCGGCCTCGGTGTACGCGTCGAGCACGGCGCGCATCGCGGCCGGTTGATCGTGAATTTCCTTGATCATGTAGTGCGCGAACCCGTTCAGATCGGCGCTCTTTTGATCCCAGGCCACCGTCTGCGGTTCGCGTGCGACCGGCTGGCCGTACGCGCCGAGGATTTCGCAGCCCTGCCGTGTGACAATCGCCATCTCTCGATCCTCCAGAATCAGGATCCGCCGTGTGTGCGGCAAAAGCGCCGGAATGTCCGACGCGATGTATTGTTCCCCGTCCGACAGGCCGATGATCAGCGGGCTGTCCTTTTTGGCGCAGATAATTTTTTCAGGATCGTCGCGGCAGAGGAGGCACAGCGCGAAGGAGCCCTGAAGCCGCGTCACCGCCTCCCGCGCGGCGTTCAAAAAATCGCCGCGCCAGAAATGCGCGAGCAGGTGGGCGACAACCTCGGTGTCGGTTTCCGATTGAAAACGGTAGCCTTGCCCTTCAAGCCAGGCGCGCAGCTCGGCGTGGTTTTCGATGATGCCGTTGTGAACGACCGCGAACTCTCCGGAGTTGTCCGTGTGCGGGTGCGCGTTTTCGTCGGTCGGTTCGCCGTGCGTTGCCCAGCGCGTGTGGCCGATGCCCACCGTGCCGGAAACCGGCGCGTCGCGAAGAAGCGCCCGCAGCGCCGAGAGCCTGCCGCGCGCCTTACGGACGCCGATCTCGCCGCTCTTTGACAACGCGACGCCCGCGGAATCGTATCCGCGGTACTCAAGCCGCTCCAGACCGTCCAGCAGAATCTCAAGCGCGTCCCTTTGCCCGACATATCCCACGATGCCGCACATATGTGATCCCTCCCGTCAGTCGAGGCTGTATGCCGAAGGATGCGCCGGCACTCCCTCCGCCAGAATCACCAGATGCAGGTGCGGGCCGTCCTCCGCCTCAACCGGCGGCGTTCCGACGCGCCCGATGGTTTCGCCGGCTTTGACCGCTTTGTCCTTGATGGCGTCAACCGGCCAAAGAAGGCCTGCGTACCGGGTGCAAAGGCCGTTCCCGTGGTCGATCTCGACAACGCCGCCCCAGACCGCGTCCCTAAAGACGGCAACCACCTGCCCGTCCTTCGCAGCCGTGACCGGATCGCCCTTTCGCGCCGCGATGTCGATCGCCTCGTGCGCGCCGTACCGCGCCAGCGTGTTAAGCCAGACAGCCTGCCCGTATCCGCGAAGCGTTTCGCCGGAAAGGGGCCGGGTCATCCGCTGCGCCTCCGCGTCCGCCAACCGCTGCGCCGCGCCTGTGGAGGCGTCCGTCACCGGGTCCGGCTCCGCGTCACGCATGGACACCGCCCAGAATCCAGACGCCGCGATGATCAGCACGCAGAGGGCGGTCATGATCACAAATCCCTGTTTATGTAAAAAAGTACGAAAACTTGCCATTTCTTCCACTCGTTTCCGGTTTGCTATGCGACACCGCGCAAAGCGTGTCACAGAATCATTATGCCCGTTTTATGGAGAATCATGCCAAATATTTTCGATGGTCACGCCAGCGTAATAATGCAAAAGAATTTTTTTGTAATCCGCGCCTTCCGCCGCCATCGCGTTCGCACCGGCCTGGCTCATGCCGACGCCGTGCCCGTAGCCTCGCTGCCTGATCTCGACGCCGCCGTCTTTTTCCGTCAAGTCAAAGTTGGTGCTCTTCAATCCCAGCGCGGCGCGGAACGTGCGGCCGGTCATCGCGTGCGCGCCGACGCGGATAGACGCCACGCGGCCACTGTCAGTGCGGGATAAAATCGCGAACCCGACGCGGCCGTCCTCGGCCTCCCCTGGAAAGGCGAGGCGGATCGCGTCGTCGCTGAAGAACGAAACGGTTTCAAACGACGAAGCGCCCTCCTCGCCCGGCGACGTCACCGAGCGCAGGTAGGGAAGCGCTTCGCCGAACACCTCCTCGACGTCCTCGGTGCGGCCGCCCGAGACGGCGTGGTACAGCACCAGGATCGGCTCGCCGCCGTACGTCAGAATCTCGCCGCGCGTTTCGGCCACCGCACTGGAAATCTTCTCGCTGTAGAAATTAAAGTCCGCGCCCCAGCGCGCACGCTGCGCGGCCTCGTCCAGATATGCCTGGCAACAGCCGGAATCGCCGCACGCGTCGGCGCCGGGATGGGACGCGCAGCCGCCGCGAGCGGCGCGCGTCCGGGCGACGACCGCCTGGGCCTTGAGCGCCTCCGTCTCATAGGCCGCGGGCATCTCGGCGGCGACGACGCCCGCGACATAGGCCTCCGCGTCCATTTCAACCGTCCGCCCGCCGATGTGCACGCGGACGGTTTCCGACGCGTTTGACCTGACCGGAACCAGCGCGCACAGCATTGCCAGCAGCGCCGCCAAAGTCCATCTGCCCCGCATCAAAGCCTCCTGACCCGCGCGCCGAGCCCGGCGAGCGACATTTCAAACCGTTGATAGCCGCGGTCGATGTGCCCCTGCGGATCCTCGACGCGCGTGACGCCCTCCGCGCCGAGCCCGGCAATGATCAGCGCCGCGCCGCTTCGGAGGTCTGGACAGGATACGCTCGTCCCCTGCAAAGCATACCCGCCTTCGATGACCGCCACCCGATCCTCGACGCGAATATTCGCGCCCATGCGCAGCAATTCCGGAATGTGCATGAACCTGTTTTCAAAAATCGTCTCAAGGAACACCGACGTGCCCTGCGTGACGCAGGCGACCACCATCATCGGCGCTTGCAGGTCGGTCGGGAAGCCCGGATACGTCATCGTCCGCACTTCCATCGGCCACTGGGCCTTGCCGCGCACGCGCAGCCCGCCCGGAAATTCCGAGATCGATACGCCGGCCTCCTGGAGCTTGAACAAAAGCGCGCGCATGTGGTCGGGCCGCGCGCCGCGCACCAGGATGCTGCCGCCCGCGATCGCCGCGGCGCAGCAAAGCGTTCCGGCCTCGATCCGGTCCGGGATCGGCTGGTGCGTCGCGCCGTGGAGCCGGTCCACGCCGCGTATGACGATCGTGCCGGTGCCCGCGCCCTGCACCTGTGCGCCCATCGCGTTCAGGCACTCGCCGAGGTCGACGATTTCGGGCTCCTTGGCCGCGTTTTCGATCCGTGTGACGCCCTCGGCCAGCACGGCCGCCATCATCAGGTTTTCCGTCGCGCCGACGCTCGGCAGATCAAGGTAAACAACGTTCCCGCGCAGCTTTCCGCGCAGCTCGACAAACCCCTGTCTGGTAATGATCTCCGCGCCGAGCGCGGCCATGCCCTTCAAATGAAGGTCAATCGGCCGCTGCCCAATGGCGCAGCCGCCCGGCATCGTGATCCGCGCGCTGCCAAGCCTCGCCAGCAGCGGCCCCATGATCAGCACAGACGCGCGTGTCCAGCGCATCATATGGGAAGCCTGGGGCAGCGTAGGCGCGGGCGTCCCCAGCGTCATCTCCCGCCCGTCCCAACGAACATCGCAGCCGCACTCCCCCACCAAGTCGCAAATCGCACGCACGTCCGTTAAATCGGGTACCTCCGGGATGTGCAGCGTGTCCGCCGTCAGCAGGGAAGCCGCGATGATGGGCAGCACCGCGTTTTTCGCCGGATGAACCGTCGCCTCGCCCATGAGCGGCGCGCCCTGTTCCACTTCAAAAATTGCCAATTCGCTTCCTCCCTTCGCGTTCTGTCGAGTTCAATTTTCTCCCGACGCGCCGGGTTTATGACCGGCAATCAAAGCCGGAAATGGCAGCGAAAAAACTTGCGAAAACAAAAAAACGGGCGGTGTCGGGATTCCCCGATCACCGCCCGTTTATGCGTAGATTATTTACCAAAAGCGCTGGTCAAAATGTCTTGATTTGCCAACGACGCGCGCGTCATCAGGCTGACGACCGGCACCGCGACGAGCGACACGGCCATCGCGGTCACGCCGCCGACGACGGTATCCGGGACGATGCCGAGCGTCGGCGCGAGCACCGACGTCGCCACGCCCAGGATCATGCCGGCCCACGCGCCCGCCTTCGTCGTCCCCTTCCAGAACAGGCCGTAGATAAACGGCGCGAGGAAAGCGCCGGCCAGCGTGCCCCAGGAGAACGACATCAGCGTCACGATCGGCGTGTTCTGCATGCCGAACGCGATGACGAGCGACAGGATGACGAACAGCACGCACAGGCACCGCATCAGCAGCGTTTGCCTGTTTTGCCGCATTTTGGGCATCAGCGCGCCGCAAAGGTCGATCGCGATCGCGGACGCGGACGACAGCACCAGCGCGGTCAGCGTCGAGATGCTCGCCGACAGCACCAGCACAATGATGATGCCGATGACCACGTCCGGCATCGCGACGACCTCCGACAGGAACACGCTCGGCATGATTTTGTCAAAATCGCCGCCCGGCAGCACGCCGCCCAGAATCTGCTTTCCGAAAGAGCCCGCGAAATACGCGCCGCCGGCCAACAGCAGGCAGAACGCGGTCGAAATGACCGTCGCCTTTTTGACCGCCGCGCCGTCGCGGATCGCGAAAAATTTGTGCATCATCTGCGGCAAACCCCAGGTGCCCAGCGACGTTAAGAGCACCAGCGAGAGCAGGCTGAATCCCTTGCCCTTCGGGCCGAGGATCGTGTTGAACCCCTCGCCGCCGATCTGCCCCATCTTCGCCAGCGCGTCGACAAGTCCGCCGCGCGCGCCGGTCGCCGGATCCACCGCCGCGCCGCGCACCACGAAGAACACCAGCAGCACGATGCCGACAATCATGACGCAGCCCTGGATGAAGTCGGACAGCAGCGTCGCCTTGTATCCGCCCGCGAACAGGTAGACGCCGGCCAGCATCGCGATGCCGAGGATGCACCAGAAGAACGGCAGACCGAGCGCGGCCTCAAACAGGTACGCGAGGCCCTTGTAGACCGAAGCGCTGTACGGCACCAGAAACACAAAGATCAGCACCGCGGAAAACAGGCCGAGGTTTCGGCAGCCATACCGCTTTTGAAAAAAGCCGGGCATTGTGCAGACGTCCAGCCGCTTGCCCATCGTGTTCGCGCGGTTCGCCAGCAGCAGCCAGGCCAGCATGTTGCCGAGAAACGCGTTGCCGACGCCGATCCAGACGGTCGACAGGCCGTGATCCCAGCCTATTTTGCCCGCGTAGCCGATGATGATGACGGCGGAAAAATATGCCGTGCCGTAGGAAAACGCGGAAAACCACGGGCCGACCTTGCCGCCGCCTAAAAAAAAGTCTTTTAAAGTTTGAATTTTTCTTGCGCTGTAGAAAAGGACGCCCACCATCATGAGAACATAGAGAACCAAAACCGCGATACGCATAGGTCTACCATCCTTCCGTGCTGCAAATTTTGACAAAAAACCCGGCGATTTCGGATCGCCGCCATGCTACAAGCGGGAGTATAGCATAGACATGCGGGAATGTAAAGCGGAACATGGAAGAATTTATTCGCGCGCTTTGCCGCGTTCGAGCACGGGTCTGCCAAACGCACTCAGGATGAACTGCAACGCGCAGAACGCGAGCGCGATGATGTATCCGATCTGGATTTGCGCCATCCCGTTTCCGATCGCGTGGCGCATCATCGGCTCCACCTTAGACGAAACGCCTCTCCCCTCCATCACTTTGACAAGCGTGGTCGCGTGCCGTATCAGCCAGTCCGCGTTCGCGGAAAGCAGCGGCCGCGCGAAAACATTAAAAAGCGTGAACAGGATCAGCGTCAGAAAGGTGAGCAGCACGGTGACTGCGATCGCGGGCCGTTTTCCAAACAGCGTCACGAAAAACGACACCGTCAGCATGCCGAGCGGAATCAGAAAAAGCGGTGAAAAATAGACGCCCGCCGTGTAACCGCTCATCAGGAAAAGCGGTATCCCTTCCGCGACAAAGCCGAGGCTGGGCATCAACGCGTAGCACAGCAGCGCAAAAAGCGACAGCAGAATCAACATGGGTCTTGACGAAACGCGCATGATTATTCCTCCCCTGAAAATCACTTGGCCTCATCGGCGGGCAAAACCGACATAAACAACGCGTCGCCCATCACCGCGTGCGTATAGACAATCTCAGGCAATGCAACGGACCGATCCCGCGATCTGGCCCAGTCTGCATACGCCTCGTCCACAAGCGCGGCCACGGCGGCCTGATCGTCCCAGGCTTCACACATCAGATAGAACGGCAGCCGTCCCTTCTGCAGCCCGTCGCGCAGCGCGCTTTTGAGCGCTTCCGGATCCGCCGCGCGGTAATGATCCGAAACGCCCGCGAAATTGTACAAATAGTGGCTGTCGATATCGTCAACGACCGGATAATGGAGATGGTCATCCCGCCAACTGTGTGTGGAGCGCATCAGCGACTGACCGATGTTGAAATATTGGTACGGATCCACACGGCCGAGCGTCGCGCCTGCGTCGTCCCACGTCACGTCCACGAAGTACCACCGACCGCCCACCTGGATCACGTTCCACCTGTGCGCCTCGGTCCCGTCCGCGCTGGTCGCGGTCCCGGAAAGCGTATATGTTTTGAAACCGGCCATTCTGGCCAGCATCAAAAACGCGTCCGCGTACCCGGAGCAATTGGCGCGCCCGTTCCTGAAAACGCCGATGGCGGTGGTGTAATCCTCGTATTCGCCCTCGTGCTTGCCGTCGTCCGTCCAATACGTGACCGCGTCGCAAAGGGCGTCGTGGATCGCGCGCTCGAGCTGAAGCTGCGTGGTCGCTTCGGACCGCAGGCGCGCCAGCAGCGTCGCGGCCTTCCGGTACACGAACAATTCATCGGCCGTCAGTCCGTCCGTGCCGCCCGCCAGAAACGCCTCCGCGATCCGAAGGCCAGGCGTGTCGGAAACCTTCACCAGATATGAAGTGGTCTGCCCCGCCGGACTCTTTTGATACTCATAGCTGCAATCGACCCACATATAGGAATGCAAAAGGCCGAACATCGCTTCCTTGTCCATGCCTTCCGGAAGTCTGTATGCGATCTGCCTTACGTTGTTCTCCCGACAGGCGTAGAGATAGTCGGAAAGCGCGGACAAATCGTCAAAAAACGGCGTTTCATCAAAATCAATCAGTTCAAACAGCAGCGCGCCGCTTTTGAGGTCGTACGGGTATCCAAAAGGTGTTTGCGTGGGGCGCGGCGGCCGTGTGTGCGTAGGCGCGGGAACCGGCGTGGGCGCAGGCGTCGGCGATAGTTTCGGCGTGGGCGAAGGCGTCGGCTGCGGCGTCGCGGTCGCGGTCGGAACGTCCTGTCCCGGCAGCCAATCCCGCAGGCGGTCGTTCGTGAGCGCGCCTTCGTTGTCCCAGCCGCCCCGCAGCCAGTCAATGAACAGTTGAATGCCCGACGGAAGACCGCCCGGCTTCGCGGCATTGCCATTTTCCCAAATGTACGTGTTGTCCCAGCCGGAATCCAGCCAGCGCAGAAACGACGCGCCCGTCTCCGCCGCGGCGACGCCGCGGGCGGACAGGCACAGGATCAGCGCGTACAGACAGACCAGAAAAAACGGCTTTCTTTTGCTCATGTTTCCTTCCCGGCTCGCGCGGCGCGTCCGCGGGGCGGGCTTATACCAATAGAAAATCTTAACGCATCCAAAGCGGCGAGAGATTTTTTCATCCGGCTAGGAGCCGGAACGAGGCGTAGCAGCGCTACGCCGAGTGGAGAGCGACAACGCCGTATGGAAAAAGATCCGCCGCGACGATGCGGTAAGGTTTGG
>JAVBOQ010000336.1:0-3711 GCA_031550455.1 Eubacteriales bacterium | reverse complement strand
TATCTGGGCGGCGACGCCGCGCTGATGTGTTCGCCGGAAACCGCGGCAAAAATTGACGCCGAGGTGATCGCCCTCGTCGAAAGCTGCCACAAGAAAGCCCTTTCCATCCTGCGCGAAAATGAAAGCGCGCTGCGCAGGCTTTCCGATCATCTGTATGAAAAGGAAACGATCACGGGCGAGGAGTTTATGGGGCTATTGAAAAAGGACGGGTGATACCGCCGCCGGACGAAAAAACGAGCCGCGTCACAGTGACACGGCTCGTTTTTTTTGAAACCCTCGTGTGCGAAGAGGGGCCTTCGGCAACGAAAGGATACGGCAAACGCGGCTAATTCGAGCGATTGCTTACCACAACCCCAGCCAGGCCCAGAATGTATCGAAATCATCGTCGGTCGGCGCGGGATCGGTTTCCTGCGCCATAAACAAATCATACGCCTCTTGCTTCTTCATGTCCTTAAGAGACTCAATTGTCATGCCGAAGCACCAACAGCCGGGAACGCCGCATAGATAGATGGCCACCGGCTCATATACCAGGTACTCGAAATAATTCACGTCTTCCGGCCCCCACCAGTAGTCGCCCTGGTAAGGACCGTCCTCGGTATATTCTGTATGGCAACCGCAGTCCGTTTCCCCGGCGTCGGTGCAAGCCTCGCAGCAGGCGAGGTCAGGGTCCACCACGATATACTGTATCGGCAGCTCCTTGGCGATTTTTTGGGCGCGCGGGCGAAACCAACCGGGCTGGTCGCTCAAGCGAATGCCATTGGATGGGTCGGCATCCTTGTCGTAGGGGTTGAGGTCGAAGCCGCCGCTCCAAGGGTCTTTCCCGGCATTCGCGTCGGCCGCGGCGCTGCAGGTGAGCGTGAAGAGCATTCCAACGACGAGAACCAGGCTGAGCAGTTTTTTCATAAGTAAGCGTCTCCCTTTTTTTCCAGCTTTCCAGGACAGCAAACAGAATACCACCCGGGGGGAGTAGTGTCAACCATGCCGGAAAATAAACTCCACAGGCACCTTTCCCATGAAAACCTCAGCCCACAACCTTCCCCGGGTTCAAAATCCCGTTCGGGTCAAACACGGCCTTGATGCCGTGCATCAGCGCCATCTGCGTCTCGCCGGCCATCTCCGCGAGAAACGCGACCTTCGCGTGGCCGATGCCGTGTTCGCCGGAAACCTGCCCGCCGAGGGCGCGGGCTTCGTCATACAGCGCGTCCATCACGGACGCGCGCTTTTTCGCCCATTCGTCGCCCGACATCGCGTCCTTGCAGGCATAGATGTGCAGGTTGCCGTCACCCGCGTGGCCGAACGACCGGATGCGCAGCGACAAGTCCTTTCCGATCTCGACACTCTTCTTAACAAACTCGGCGATTTTGTCGCGCGGGACGACGACGTCGCACTCGTCCATCGACGGGGTCGAGCCATTGATCGCCTCAAGAAACGCGCCGCGCGCGTCCCAGATGGATGTCTTGCGCTCGTCGGTGTCCGCGAGCAGCACATCCTTCGCGCCGAGCGACAGCAAAAGGTCGGTCAGCTCGGACAGCGCGGGTTCCAGCGCCGCGCGAGAGGGGCCGTCGAGCCGCACCAGCAGGTACGCGTCCGCCCGCTTGTCCGGAAACTGCTTGCCAAGGTACTGCTCGGCGGCTGTGATCACTTCTTTTTCCATAAATTCAACGGCGGTCGGCTCCCCGCAGCAAAGCACATGCGGCACGGCCTCAATGCACCTGTCCAGGTCGTCAAACGGCGCGAGCACGGACAGGTTTTCCTTCGGTTCCGGGATCAGCTTGACGGTCAGCCGCGTCAGGAAACCCAGCGTGCCTTCGGACCCGACCATCAGGTCGATCAGGCTGTACCCGCTTGCGTTTTTGACGATTTTGCCGCCCAACTCGATGATCTCGCCGTTCGCCAGCACGACCTCCATGCCGAGCACGTAGTCGCGCGTGACGCCGTAGCGCACCGCGCGCATTCCGCCGGCGTTCGTCATCGCGTTGCCGCCCATCGTCGCGCTCTTCTCGCCCGGGTCGGGCGGATAAAACAGGCCCGTGCCCTCGAGCGCCTTGGGGAACTCCATCAGGAGCACGCCCGGTTCGACCGTCGCGGTCATGTTTTTCACATCGACCTCGATGACCTCTTTCATGCGTTCGGTCGACAGCACAACGCCGCCTTCCGTCGCGACGCAGCCACCGCAAAGGCCTGTGCCCGCGCCGCGCGGCGTCACAGCGATGTTCCGCTCGTTGCAGTACAACAGCACGGCGCTGACCTCCGCCGCGTCCTCGCAAAGCAGCACGGCTTCCGGCATGAAATGGCCGTACTCGGTCATCTCGTCGTGGTCATAGTCCTCCACGATCGCGTCGCCGAAAAACACGCGGCCCGGCATGATCAGTTCAAACTGCGCGATGTCCTCGGCTGTCACCCTGCTAAACGGCTTCATATCGCGGCCTCCTGCTTCAGACGGTCAATCAGTTCGGGTACGATCCGGTACAGGTCGCCGACGATGCCGATGTGCGCGACCTTGAAAATCGGCGCTTCGGGGTCCCGGTTGATCGCGACGATGCGCTCGCTGGCGCTCATGCACGCGGTGAACTGAATCGCGCCGCTGACGCCTATGGTGATGATCAGCTTCGGCCGCACGGTGCGGCCAGACAGACCGATCTGGCGCAGGTTCGTCTCCCATCCCTTTTCGACCAGGGGGCGGCTCACCGCGTATTCGCCGCCGAGCAGCGAAGCCAGCGCTCGGATCATCGCAAGGTCGCTTTCCTTTTGCAGCCCGCGCCCGCCGACGACCAGAATCTCCGCGTCCGAGATATTCGCGGTCTTCGGCACGGGCACGGTGCGGACATGCAGCACCGGCGATTCGGCGGAGGCCTTCGGTGTTTTGCGGAGGATAATTTTGCCGGACGGTTCCGCGCTTCGCAGCGGCGCGTCCATGACCTTGTACCGCACCGTCGCGAACTGCGGCCGTGTATTCGGCGTGACGATCTGCGCCATGATGTTGCCGCCGAACGCGGGCCGGATCTGCACCAGATCGCTGTTGTCGCGCAGTTCAAGCCGCGTGCAGTCGGCGGTCAGGCCCGTGTGGAACCGGGTCGCGAGCCTTGGCGCGAGCGAGCGGCCCAGCGCGGTCGCGCCGACCAGCACGACCGCCGGCTTCGTCGCCCGGATGCAGTCCTCGACGCACGCCGCGTACGCGTCCGCGCGGAAGAACGAAAGCGCAGCGTCGTCATAGGCGTACACTTCCGAGACGCCGAAGTGGCGCAGCTCCTCGGCGCACGCGCCGATGTTTTCCCCGAGAACGACCGCCTTGACCCGGTGCGCCGTGCCCTCGGCCAGCGACCTCGCCTTGCCGATCAGCTCCAGCGACACCGGATGCAGTTTACCCGCGCTTTGTTCGGCAAAAACAAGGATGTCGTTCCACTTGGTTTTGTCGACGCTTTCGACCTTCGTTTCCAGCCGGAGGATCGCCTTTTGCGGGCACGCCTTGACGCAGACGCCGCAGACCTTGCACGCCGCGTTCAGCTCGGGCCTTCCGCCCGTCATATCAATCGCCGAAAACGGACAGCTCGCGGCGCACAGGCCACAGCCGTCGCACTTCCGGTCGAGGATTACGATTTGGGGCATGGGAGTACCGCCTTTCTGGGGGAAGGGTACGCCAAAGGGCGCTGCCCTTTGGAATCCCGCATAAGGGCCATTGGCCCTTAGGAATCCCTTCTTGGGTGGGAATTA
>JAVBOQ010000265.1:0-2971 GCA_031550455.1 Eubacteriales bacterium | reverse complement strand
CGACTTTCAACAGCGTATCCAGCATAATTCGATATAGCGCCGGAATATCGCATGATTCATAAAAGCCCCAGGGCGGATCTGTCACGACCTTGTCCACCGTTTTTTCCGGAATGACCGACGGCAGATCGCGGATGTCAAGGCCGCGGATCGTCGTTATCCCGGTCAGCGCCGGATACGCTCTTGCCATTTCCCGCCGCAGACTATCCATTTTTGCGGCGTCAAGGTCGGTTGCGTAGAGATGCTGAAACTTTCCCATCTGAACGCGGGAGAACAGGATGGCGCCGCTGCCCGAAAACGGATCCGCGAAAACGTCTTTTCCGTCGGGTTCCGATAGCCAGTTCATGATGTGCGTCAGTTCCGGCCGCAGTTCCCCTTTTTCAAGGCGCTTCTCGCCGACCCTGGCGTTTGTGATTCTGCGCAGAAAGAAACAGAACCCTTCGCTTCTTGTAAGCAGCCAGAATTCCATGCCGGGTTTGGCCCGGTTTGGCGTCAGCCCGGTTTTCATCGCGATCACCCGTTCGAGCTCGTCGCGCTGGCGCGGGTTGACGGCGACCAGTGTGTTCTCGCTTGAGGTCACGATACGGAAGGACGCGTGCCGCCTGGAGCGCAGGGGATACAGCGGCAGCCTCTCCCCTTTTTTGACAAGAGACGAAAGAAAACCCGCGATTGGCGCGCGACCGGCGCTCTTTTCCATGCAGATGACTTCGAACGTGTTGTTGAAACAGCCGTAATGCGCAAACGCGCGGCTTTCGTAGACAATCGCGCCGTCCAGCACATGCCGGATTCCGCAGCCGCCGGATTGCCGGAGGATCTCAACAACCGCCGCGTCCAGGCCGGAAATGAACGTCGACAAAAAAAGCATCCTGCCAGCTCCGATCAAATTTATTTCCGTCCGTTGGCGCGATAGAACGTCATGAATTCGCACTCAATCCGCCCGTTGTACAGCCGCCGCCGCTTATCGGCCCGCCTGCCGAACGATTTTTCAAACCCGGCGAACGCCGTGATGACACACAGGTCGCGCTCCGACGCGTCCGCCATGCGGCGCAGCCCGCGCGCGATGGATTCGCAGCCCTTGCGGTCTGACATGCGCTCGCCGTACGGCGGATTTGTCATGATCACGCCGCGCTCGGGCGGCGGCGGCGCGTCGCGCACATCGACCGCCTCCAGCGGAATCCGCCCGGATATCCCGGCCTGCTCCAAATGGCGGCGGGCAAGCGTCAGCGCGTTCGGATCGACGTCCGCGCCTGTGATCCCTTCGATTCGGTCGAGCCGGACGGCCGCCTTCGCCTCTTCCCGCAGCGCCGAGAACGCCTGCTTTGGCGCCCAGCGCCACGCTTCGATCGCGAACGGGCGCGAAAGGCCCGGCGCGCGGCCCGCGGCGAACAGGGCGGCCTCGATCAGCAGCGTGCCGGTGCCGCACATCGGATCGTGCAGCGGTTTTCCGGGCCGCCAGGGCGACAGCGCCAGCAGCGAGGCGGCCAGCGTCTCGCGCAACGGCGCTTCGCCGTTCCATGTCCGGTAGCCGCGCCGCGAGAGGCCCGCTCCGCTGGAATCGATCGTCAGCGTCGCCGTGTCCTGATGCAGCGCGACCTGAACCGCGTATGTCTCGCCGGTCTCGGGCAGCGTCTGGCGGCGGTGCTTCGCGCGCAGCCGCTCGACGATCGCCTTTTTGGTGATCGCCTGACAATCGGACACGCTCATCAGCTTCGACCGCGCGCAGTTGCCGGACACCGGGAACGCCGCGTCCGCCGGGATTAAGTCCTCCCACGGCAGCGCGCGCACGCCTTCAAATAGCGCGTCGAACGTCAGCGCCTCAAACCTGCCGACAATCAACTGCACCCGGTCGGCGCAGCGCAACCACAGATTCGCGCGGAACGCGCCTTCCGGATCCGTGTCAAACCGCGCGCCGCCGCCGGCCGCGCGAACGTTTTCAAATCCAAGCGCGCGCAGTTCGTCGGCGACGACGCCTTCCAGGCCGAACGGCGCGGTCGCGATCCATTCACCCATCGAAATCACCAGCTTTCATTGGCAACAGTTTCGCACGCCGCGCATCCGTTGTCAAATGCCCGCGTTGCGTTTCGCGCCGTTTGCCGGTATAATCAACGCGACGGCTTATCGACAACACATAGAGGAAGCGTGAACATCAATGACGCTGACGATCCAGCCGCTGACGCCGGAGAGGGCCCGCGATTATTTCGGGTTTTTCGACGGCGACGCGTTCGCCGACCACACCGAATGGTCGTGGTGCTATTGCACGTTTTACCACATGGACAAAAACGTCGAGGCGGCCTTCGAGCCGGAAATGACGGGCAGCCGCGCGAAAGACGTCCTTCGCGGCTACGCGGCGTCGCTGGTGCAACAGGGAGCGCTGAACGGCTACCTCGCGTATGACGAAACCGGACGCGTCATCGGCTTCGTCAACGCCGGCGGCAAGCCCGGGTTCAAGCGCATCGCGGCCGATGCGGATCTGTGGGCGGCGGGCGAGCCGGACAGGATCCTGTCGGTCGTCTGCTTCATCGTCGCCGCCGACATGCGCGGGAAAGGCGTCGCGTCGGCGCTGCTTGACCGTGCGCTCGCGGACGCGAAGGCGAACGGCTATGAGGCGGTCGAGGCGTATCCGTCCCCCTGCGCGACGAACTGTTTCGAGGAGTATCACGGGCCCATGGCACTGTACGAAAAGCATGGGTTTGACGTAATCCGGACGCTGCCGCACTGCGCGGTCGTCCGCAAGGCCCTGTGATGCTGACGCTTCGCGCGCTGCCGGGCCTGTACGCGGCGGCAAAACTGACGGATGACACGGGCGTGGACTGGAACCGCCCGTTCCTGTTCTTTGCCCGGACCGCCGACGAGATCTCATTGATCTGTGAGGCGGAACGCGTTCCACGGCACGCGGCCGCCGTCGAAGGCGGATACCGCGCGCTGCAGGTCGACGGCCCGCTCGACTTTTCGCTCGTCGGCATCATGGCGGACA
>JAVBOQ010000262.1:0-11733 GCA_031550455.1 Eubacteriales bacterium | reverse complement strand
TAAGCCCCTTTGGAAACCCTGCTTTTTCCCTCCCGGCGGGATGGATTATGTTAATGAGTAGCCTAAAGAGGGGATTCTTAAGGGCCAATGGCCCTTAAGCGGGATTCCAAAGGGCAGAGCCCTTTGGCGTCCCTGTGTTCTTTCGCCCCTATGCCCCCCGTCACGCCCCGGCGCTCTCCGTCAGCTTCGCGAGATTGTCCACCGGCAGTATTTCCTTTAACTCGCTTTCCAGATCAAGGTATTGTTCCAGCGACTCGATCAGTTGGTTGATGTCCTGATGCGCCCGCGCCTCGAGTTCCTCGGCGCGCATGCCTCCGGTCGCGCAGGCGAGCACATAGACATGCCGCGGCGTCAGGCGGCACACGCCGTACACCACGCCGTCCTCGTCCGGCGGAAGCAGGTTGCCGACCGCGACGCGCAGGCGATCCCGGCCATAGCGCCAGATATTGTCCAGGTACGCCTCGCCGTGGCGCAGGCGCAGCACGCAACGGCAGCACGGCGCGTCGGTGTCCGTCGGCAGCTCCAACACCGAAAGCCTGCGCCGCAGCGCACCGATGTTGCCGATCTGTCCATGCCACAGCGCATCCCAGAAATCCAATCGCATCTCCGGCAAAAGCACGCCAAGGTTGTAGTTCTCCATCGAAACACCTCCTGGATCGCGGTGGGCGGCAAGGGCCGCCGTGCGCGGATCCTCCGCCAAAGGGACAGAATCCCTCCGAAAAACCTATCGTTCGCATTCCGGCGAAAAAAGAGAAAGCCCACGCGTATACAGCCCTTTGGAATACACACATTGTATACCCAATGCTCCGGCGCGTCAACTGTGCGAAAGGAACGCCCAGGGCAAACGCATGAACCTCAGTTCATGCGTTTGCCGTGAAAGGAACGCCGGGACGCGGCCCGCTCCCTTACGACACCGCCTCTTTGTCGCCGATCTCCGGCGCGATCTCGTCCGGCTTCTGCCTATTCTTTGCAGTCGGGGGCAACTCAATCCCAAGCTCCGCCGCGGTCGCGACAAGCGTGTCCAGCGCCTGGACGATCTGGCGCGGCTGATGGTCGGACACGACGCAGAAACGCAGCCTGGCCTTGTTCTTCGGCACGGCCGGGAACACCGCCGGCGGCACGAACACGCCGCGCTCCGCGAGCGCGGTGGACAGCATGAACGCGTCCTCGTCCTTCCCGACCAGGATCGGCACGACCGCGGTCTCCCCGGCGAGGCAGGTGTTGAGGTTTCTGCGGTGCGCCTCTTCCATGAACACGCGGATGTTGCGGCGCAGGCTTTCGAGGATCTCCGGATGGTCGGAAAGCAGCCGGATCGACGCGAGCGTCGCGGCGGCGAGCGGCGGCGAGATGCCGACCGAGAACACGAAGCCGGGCAGGTTGTAGCGCAGGTAATCGATCAGCACCTCGCGCCCCGCGAGGTAGCCGCCGCATGTGCCGAGACCCTTCGATAGCGTGCCCATCTTGATGTCGATATCGTCATGCGCGAGGTTAAAGTATTCGTCGACGCCGCCGCCGGTGCGCCCGATGACGCACGCGGAGTGCGCCTCGTCCACCAGCAGGAAGCAGCCGTATTTCTTTTTCAGCGCGACGACTTCGGGCACAGGCGCGATGTCGCCGTCCATGCTGTACGCGCCTTCGACGATGATCAGGCATTTCGCGAACTTGTGCCGCTGCGCGCGCAGGATGCTCTCCAGCGCGTCGACGTCGTTGTGCGGGAAAGGTTTCGCGGTCGCGCCGGACAACCGGCAGCCTTCCTGGATCGAGTTGTGTGAAATGGCGTCGTAGACGATCAGGTCGTCCCTGCCGCAGAAGTTGCCGACGAGCGTCACGTTCGTCGAGTGGCCGCCGACGAGCACCAGCGCGGCCTCCGCGTGCTTCCATCTGGCGATCTCTCTCTCGAGTTCCTTGTGGATCATCTTTTCGCCGGCCAGCAGGCGGCTGCCGCTCGCGGACGTTCCGTATTTGTCGATGGCGGCCTTCGCGGCCTCCTTGGTTTCCTTGCGGCCGGACATGCAAACATAGTTGTACGACCCGAAGTTTAACACCTCGCGCCCGTCCATCATCGACGTGTCCAGCAGCGCGGACTCGTGCGCCACAAAGTATGGGTTTTTCTGGCCTTCCATCGTCTTGAGCCGTTTTTGGAACGCGATGCACTCGGGCGCGTCCTCAAACCGCGTGATCGGCACGACCTCGGCGCGTTCGTCGCGCACGGCGTCCGACACGTACGGGCCTTTGCCCTCCTTCAGCGCGAAAATGACGGCGGCAAGGTCGTTGACACTGGTGCATTTGGTGTACTCCTCGGCGGGAATGATCACGCCGAAGATCTCTTCGACCTTCAGCGACACGCCGAGGCTCTGCAGGCTGTCGCCTCCGAGGTCGTCGATGAAATGCGCGTCGTATCCGATCTGTTCCGCGTCCGTCTCCAGCGCCTCGGCAAAGCTCTGCCGCACCTTCCGGCGGATTTCGTCCATCGCGAGGTTCGCGGGCGCCTGAGGCGTCGTCTCACGCTGCTCGGGCTGCGCTTCCGGCGTCTTTTCGATTTCGGTGATGTCCGGCTGGCGCGGCGCCTGCGGCTGCGCGGTCAGCGAAAGCGGCCGCCAGGCGATCCGCCGCGCCGCGACCTGGTCGCGGAGCAGCACGCGCTTGACCTTGATCGCGTTGACCAGCGGCAGCGGCTCGGGCGTGGCGATCGCGAGCCCGACGCGCTTGATCGGCGTCAGCGCGCGGTTGCGCTGCGCGACCTGCTTTGAAAGCTCCGACAAAAACAGCTCGTCCGCGTAGCGCGCGCCGACGTTGAGCACCAGCGTCGTCACGTCGTACACGCCTGTCGCGTCCTTCGTGCCGAGCACGCTGAGCTGCTCGACGCCCTCAATTCCTGCGAACGTGTCCTCGAGCTCGTCCGGATAGACGTTCTCACCCGATTCGCCGATGATCACGTCCTTGGTGCGGCCCTCGACATACATCCGGCCCTTTTTGCCGATGCGGACGACGTCGCCCGTTTCGTACCATCCGTCGCCGTCGATCGCGGGCGGCATCAGCTTGCCGTCGACCAGCTGCGCGACGTGCCGCGCTTCGGTGCGGATGAACAGCTCACCGTGGTTTTCGTCGTTGCCGTCCGGCTTGACTTTGTATTCGGAACAGGTCAGCGGCCAGCCGACGCTGCCGGTCAGCCTGTTTTTCAGCTTCATTTTGGATTCGACCGACGTGACGCCCACTTCGGTCATGCCAAAGCCTACGGTGACCCCGTAGCCAAGGGCGTTGATCGTCCGCAGGTGCTCGCGCGGCGTGTGCGCGCCGCCGACGACGATCAGCCGCAGCGAATCGCCGAACAGGTTGCCGTTCACGCTTTTGAACAGCCGGCGGCCGATTTTCAGGCCGAACATCGGCGACATGCGCTGTGCGGCCAGCGATACGCCGGACATTGCGGTAAACGCGGCGCGCTTGACGCGCGACTCCTTCGCGACGCGCTTTTTCAACGTCACCGATAAGTTGTTGATCAGCAGCGGCACCGCCATAATGAGTTGCACGTTTGCCCGGCGGCAGGTTTCAAGGATCGTTTGTGGCGCGCGGTCCTTTAGGTAGACCTGCGGGTACGCCATGAACGCGGTCCAGCACATGTTGGTGATCAGGCCGAAAATATGGTTCAGCGGCAGGAAACAGAGCGTGTTCAGCTCGCCCCGGCTTTCCTTGACAACCGGGTGCTCCTTCTGCTCGTCCATGATCGCCAGCACCTGCAGCGCAAGCGCCTTGCCGTTGTAGACGTACACGCGGCTGGTCGCGGTCGTGCCGGACGTGCAGAGCGCGACCCGGTCGGCCCACTGCGCGCGGAAGCTCGGCGACGGCTCGTCCGCGATCAGCAGCGCTTCCGGTGTGATCTGCCGCACGTTCGAAGGCAGGCCGCGCGCCTTTCGCGTGACCAGCGCGTTCGCGTCCGACTGCCGGATCAGATGCAGCATCGGCGCGTCGTCCAGCGAGGGATCGATCAGCACGGGCTGCCGCCCGGCGATCAACAGGCCCCACATCAGCACCGGCCAGTCCGGGCATGTGTCGACCGCGAGGCCGACCCATCCGCCCGCGCGGCCGAACGACAGCGCGGTCACCTGCTCGGCGCAGGCGTGCGCGCGGCGGTGCAGGTCGCCATACGTGTAGCCGCGGGCGTTGTCACCGTCCAGCCAGACCGCGGCCTGTTTGGCCGTGTCCATGCACATGATCTCGAAGAACCCGCGCATCGTCAGGTCCTTTTCCAGCAGCGTCCGTTTTTCGTTTCTGGTCATGTTGCTCTCCTTTGCGGCGGTACGGTTCCGAAGCGCATAAAGAAAATAATGAAAATGAATCAGTCCGGATGCCGATTGCCGCCCTTTGGTCCGTAATACCATTCAAGAATGCGGAAAAATACTTTGCGGGGAAGCAGCCCGTGCAGCCAGAGCGCAAGCCGCTGGTCGATCCGCGCGACCACCACGCGGGCGGGAGCGCGCCGGTTCGTCAGCGCGCGCGAAACGGCCGCCGCCACCTTCTCCTGCGGCAACCCGTGGGCTTCGTCGCGACAGATCCGCAGCACGGCGGCCCGGTACCACGGCCTGTAAGGGGAATCCTCGGCCTGCGCCCGCTCGGCGCGCCCTCTGTACGCTTCCGACCCGCCGCGGCAGTCGCCCGGCTCCACAACGGTGACGCGAACGCCAAACCGCCGCGCCTCCATCGCCAGCGCCTCCGCGAATCCCTCGACCGCATGCTTCGACGCGGTGTACGCGCCCTGGTACGGCACGGCGAACCGCCCGTTCAGCGACGAGAACAGCGCCACGCGTCCGCCGCCCTGCGCGCGCATCGCGGGCAGCGCGGCCTGCGCCATCCGCGCCGCGCCGAGGTAATTCGTTTCCATGACGGCGCGAAGCTCGTCCACGGTCGTCTCCTCACACGGGCCGAGCGTCAGCACCGCCGCGCAGCAGACCAGCGCGTCCAGCCGGCCGGTCGCGGAAAGCGCGCGCGCGACGGCGGCTTTCACAGACGCGTCGTCGGTCACGTCAAGCGCGACCGGGACGCAGCCCGCGGGCGCCTCTCTGCCGGTCGCGAACGACCGCGCGCCCGCGAACACCGTGAACCCGTCCCGCGCAAGCCGCTCCGCGACCGCGCGCCCAAGGCCCGACGACGCCCCGGCCACCAGCGCCACTCGAGGCATATCGCGCCTCCCTTCCCGTTACAAACATATATTATACGATAGACCTCAGGATTGCGCAAACCCTAAATTTGGGGTATCATGGAAACGTGGTTCCATGCGGAGCCGGAAAAGGGGGAGGCTCTATGCGGCGCAAGGGTTTTGCGTTGGGTATGGTTCTCTTTTGGGCGCTCGCGCTTGGGCTGGCCGACGCTTCGGCCGAGGAAGCGGCGTTTGCCCGGTTTGCTTCCCTCTGGGACGCGGGCAAAATCGACGGGTCGACCGCGACGATCCCGCTTTCGCGGGCGATGCTGGCGCATTTTCGCGGCGTTGACCCGGACGGGATCGAGTACGAGCACACGACGACGCCGTTTGCCTACGACAACCTGCTGTACGCGGACGGGGACAAAGGCGCGACGCTGATCTTCGTGACGCCGCCGTCGGCGTTTGACATCCGGGAGTTTATTCTTTACAACGACCTGGAACGCGACGGCGAAAGCATGGAGGAGGCCTTTTCGCGCATCCTTCCGGAGGTGTTCGACGTCATCCCGGTCGTCAAGGACGCGCTGGTGTTTCTCGTCAACGTCGAAAACCCGGTGACGAACCTGACGCGGCAACAGTTGGTCGACATATACGCCGGTAAAATCACCAACTGGAAAGAGGTCGGCGGGAACGATGAGCCGATCGTCGCGTTTCAGCGTTCGGACCGCTCCGGCAGCCAGACGCTGTTTGAAGCGCTGCTAATGGACGGCGTGAAGCCGATGCGGCCCCCGATCGAATGGCTGCAAGACACGATGGGCTACCTTGTGGACAGCGTCGCCGGGTATGACAACGGGCCCGTCTCCATCGGCTATTCGGTTTTTTATTATGTCAGCGACATGTACGGTTCCGACCGGATCCGGCTGCTCGCCGTGGACGGTGTCGCGCCCTCGCGCGAGACGATCGCCTCCGGCGCGTACCCTTTTTGCACCAACTATTTCGCCGTCATGAAAAAGGACTTGCCGGACGACGCGCCGGAACGCGCGCTCGTTGACTGGCTGCTGACCGACGAAGGGCAGCGCGTCGCCGCGCGCGCCGGGTATGTGCCGATGCGGCCGCTGGACGCGCCGGAGACGCAGACGCGGGCCGCGCCCGCTGCGCGGCAGCTCGGAACGGGCGGAACGGCATCCAGAACCCACGAAGCCGAAATTGAGCCTCTCAGCGAAGCGCAGGCGGAGGGCCTGATGCGTTGGGAAATCGCGGAAATACGGCTTGAGCGCATTCGCGCGGCCCGGCCCGCGTTCGCGGCGCTGGTTGACGATTGGTACCGGGAAGCGGCCGCGGCTTTTCAGGCGCGGCACGGCGATCTGCCTGAGGGATGGGAAACGCAGTCGACGCGCGTGGTATCCGCGACGGGGAACCTGTTTCACATACAGTTGGTCCATGAAACCTCTGTGATGATGGCGACGTTCGACGCGGTGAACATGCGCCGCCTCCGGTTGTCCGACCTGTTCTACGACGGCGTGCCGTACCTTGACAGGATCAACAGCCATATCGCGCTGACGACGGTTTCGGACGGCGCGTCCCAGATGCTCTCGGAAGAGACTTGGAACTACGGCGGCATGGAACGGGTGCAGATGGCGCCCTTCCGTGGAATCACGGCCGATTATCCGTATTTTCGGCTTTATGCAGGGCGGCTCATCCTCTATTTCCCGGAAAAAGGGCCCGAGATCATCGGCCTGCATGAGTACTCTGACACGGGTTTTCAGTACCGCCTCAACCTTACCGAGGACGACAGCCCGTGGTGGCAATCCGGTCTAGACGTTGACTAGGTTTATGATGTCCGTGTTCATCCTGTTTGAAGCGACGGAAAAGCCCGCGTCGCCATACAAAGAAAGAAGGTACCCTCCATGCCCGACCAACCGAAGCTCCTCGCGCTCGTTTCCGACCTGGACGACACGCTGCTGAACGAACATCATCAGATGACCGACCGGACGGTCGCGGCGCTTCGGCGGCTGCTGTCCATGGGTGTGAAGGTCATCCTCGCGTCGGGGCGCAGCGCCGCGTCCGTGCGCGCGTTCGTCAAGCAGGTCGGCACGCCGTGGCCGTACATCGGCGCGAACGGCGCGCAGATCATGAGCGCGGAAACGCACCTCCCACTGGCCCTCGACGAGGTGCCGCTGGATCTGGCGCGCGAGACGCTACGCTGGTTCGAGGCCCGCGGCGTGTACATTCAGTACTACAAAGGCGACGACTGGTTCTTCGAAAAGCGGAACCGGATCAGCGACGACTACGGGCTGTCGACCGGGATCCTCGGCACCGAGCTTGGAAAACCGCTGTCCGCGTGCATCCAATACGACACGCCGAAGCTGCTGGCGATCGAAGACGCGGCAAACGTGCCCGCCTTGCGCGCCGAGGCGCAGCGGGTGTTTGGCGAAAGGCTCTCGATCACGACGAGCAAACCGAACTTCATCGAGATTACGTCGCCGACCGCGACGAAGGGCAACGCGGTCCGCAAGCTCGCCGGGATGATCGGCCTGACGCCCGAGACGACCGCCTGCGCGGGCGACTCGCTGAACGACTTAACGATGCTTGCCTGGTCGAAATGGCCGCTGTCGGTCGAAAACGCGCGCGACGAGGTAAAGGGCGTTGCGTGGCGCGTCGGCGGACACGCGAGCCGCGACGGGATGGCCGCGCTGCTGGACGAAATATTTCCGGAGGGACAAACATGCTGATTGACGAAATCAAAATGGTAGAGGCGCTGGGCCTGACGACGATCGTGCCGACGAAACGGAAGCAGCTCGCGTTCTCGTCGTCGGACCAGAACCGGCCCGGGTTGCAATTCTCCGGGTACTTTGAATTCTTCGCCAACGACAGGATGCAGATCATCGGCTGGGCGGAGATGACGTACCTGGACACGCTCGACTCCGCGATCCGTCAGGAGCGGCTCAAAAAGTACTTTTCCTACGAAATGCCGTGCATCGTGTTCTGCCGCGGGATCGAATGCCCGGACGACATCGCGCGGCTCGCGCGCAGGCGCGACATTCCGGTCTACGGAACCGGCGTCATCACGACGCGGTTCGGCGCGTCCGCGATCGTGTACTTAAACCGCGTGCTGGCGCCGCGCGAATCGGTCCACGGCGTGCTGATCGACGTGCACGGCGTCGGCGTGCTGATCACCGGCGAGTCGGGCGTCGGCAAGAGCGAGTCCGCGCTGGAACTGATCAAACGCGGGCACCAGCTTGTCGCCGACGATGTCGTCGAGGTCGTCCGCGTGACCGAGACGCGGCTGACCGGCGAATCGCCCGAGATGCTGCGCTACTTCATGGAGATCCGCGGCATCGGCATCATCGACATCCGCGCGATGTTCGGCATCGGGTCGGTCATCACGTCCAAGACGATCGATCTGGTGATCCACCTGGAGCACTGGGTCAAGGAGCGCTCCTACGACCGGCTCGGGCTGATCGAGGAGACGACCGAGCTGCTCAATGTCAAGGTGCCCCGCGTGCTGCTGCCGGTCAAGCCGGGCCGGAACCTCGCGATCGTCATCGAGGTCGCGGCGCGCAATTTCCAGCTCCGCCGTCTCGGCTACAACGCGGCGGAGCAGTTGGACAACCGCCTGATGGATCTTGCAAAGGGAGGCGTCGAATCATGATCACCGTCGGAATTGACCTGGGCGGCACCAACATCGCGGCCGGCGCGGTCAGCGCGGACGGCAAAATCCTCGCGCAGTGCCAGCGCCGCACAAGGCCCGAACGCCCGTACCAGGACGTGATCCGCGATATGGCGGAAACCGCGAAGGACGCGGTCAGGAAGGCCGGGTACGCCATGGCGGACGTGGAATCGATCGGCATCGGCATTCCGGGCTTTTTTGACAAGGAAACAGGCGTCATCGTGTTCTGGACCAACCTCGGCTGGCGCGACGTGCCGCTGCGCGCGGAAATGGCCAAATATGTCGACACGCCCGTGTTCGGCGACAACGACGCGACCGTCGCGGGATACGCGGAGGCGGTCGCGGGCGTCAGCCGGAACGCTTCGAGCAGCGTGTTCCTGACGCTGGGCACGGGCCTCGGCGGCGGCATCGTCATCGGCGGAAAGATCTGGTCCGGCGCGCACGGCGTCGGCAGCGAGATCGGCCACATCATGTACCAACACGACGGCATCCCATGCACCTGCGGCGCGCGCGGCTGCCTGGAGCGCTACGCTTCCGCGACCGCGCTGGCCCGCATCGGCCGGGAGGCCGCGGCCCGCCACCCGGAAAGCGCGCTGAACGGCATTCCGGACGGCCGCTACAACGCGAAGGCGGTCATCGACGGCGCGCGCAACGGCGACACGGCGTCCGTCGAGGCGTTCGATGAGTACACGACACACCTGGCCAACGGCATCATCACCATCATCAGCTTCTTTGACCCCGCGATGGTCGTCATCGGCGGCGGTGTGTCCCGCGCGGGCGGATTTTTGCTCGAACCGGTGCGCCGCAAGATTCATACGGGCAAGTTTTTCAAGACGCTGCCTTGCGCGGAAGTGGTCATCGCCTCGCTCGGCAACGACGCTGGCATCATCGGCGCGGCGATGCTGCACAAAGCGTGATCGGCCGGGCGGTCGCCGCGGCGCACACGCTGCCGGACGGCGCGGCGGCACGGCTGGACGCGTTTCACGCGCTGCTCACGGCGCGCAACGCGCAGATGGACCTGACCGCCGTCACCGACGCGCGGGAAGCACTGTTCCGGCACTATCTGGACTCGCTGACCGCGCTGCCGTGGATTCCGCGCGGCGCGGCCGTCGTCGACATCGGCGCGGGCGCGGGCTTTCCCGGCGTGCCGATCCTGCTGGCCCGCCCGGACATCCGCATGACGCTGCTGGACGCCCAGCGCAAGCGCGTCGATTTTCTTCGGGAAGCCGCGGAAACGGTCGGGTTTGCGGCCGAGGCGGCGCACGCCCGCGCCGAGGATTTCGCGCGCGCGCGGCGCGAATCGTTCGACGCGGCGCTGGGCCGCGCCGTCGCGCCACTGCCAATTTTGCTTGAGTGGGCGTTGCCGCTGGTCAAGGTCGGCGGCCGCTGCGTCCTATGGAAAGGCCCGGGTGTGGAGGCTGAGATGGCCGACGCGCAGCGCGTTTCGCCGCTGTTGGGCGGCGGTGAGCCGGCCGTCGTCGGCGCGCCGGTCGAAGGCGACGGCGACGGCCATGTGCTGGTCATCGTGGAAAAGGTTGAACCCACACCCGAGAAATTTCCAAGAAAAGCCGGCATGGCGCAAAAAAGAAGGCTGTAGCAGCATTTCGCGCCAGGCTTTGCGCGAGCTAACCCTTCGGCTTCGCGCCGTCGTCCACCTGAGGCTTTGGAATGCGCGCAAGGTCAGTATACGCTTCGGCCGCGGTTTCGTCGAGAACAGGCGCGGGCATCAGTCCGGTCATTTCGGTGGTCAGCGCGATGGACTCGATGTCATAACGCGGCTCATAGGGCGGCTTTCGATCCTTCCGAGGGTTTTTGGCCATGGAAGCGCCTCCTTGTCTGTTTGTTTTATTGTGTGAACGGGAGGCGCGGATTATCACGCGATTTTGGATTTCGCTTGAAATCGTGGGTTTGATCTCTTATAATATGTTGCGGAACAGGCCGAAGTGGCGGAATGGCAGACGCCGGGGACTTAAAATCCCCTGTCCGCGAGGGCGTACGGGTTCGAATCCCGTCTTCGGCACCACCGAGGGAAGAACCGTTGATATTGCTGGGATTTCCAGATATCGACGGTTCTTTTTATATAATTTAAAATAAAATCCCCTGTCTATAAAAATAAGCAAGTCCCATGCTCAATTATAGTAAAAAATCCCCTGCTTATCCATTGATTTGAGCACCCCAAAATGGTAAGATAAAGAAAAACGGGTGATGGCGATGAAGGGAAAAATCAAGGTGGCAAGTGCTCAAACGGTTGACATGACAGAAAACGAAGCCGCTGACATATTAAAAAGAGAAATACTATTAAAAACGTTTGGCAAAGACCTGAGTGCGGCCACCCTAAAAGAGTTAATGGCCTCTAAGGAAATTGACGATCTATTCAAGTCCCAAACGGAGAATGTCCCAGCGGAGCAAAAAGCGCGCGCAGCGCTAGGCATGCTTGGCAACCAGATAAGTGGGGTGCCGCAAACAGAGGATAACTTTGATGAAGAGCGAATGATTGAAATGCGGTTGCCGAGAACGAAAAAACTCCGCGTCGAAAAAAACACTACTTCGCTCTTAGCGCTCGAAAGCTTGTTTGTCAGCGAACAGGAAGGCAAGGGTAATAAGCCTGCCACAATCTACTCGTATAAAAAGAAGTTAAAGCACTTTTATGAGTTTGTCGTTTATGAATTATCTGCGACGTCAGCAGAGTATAAAAAGGCGCTGGATACATATTCTCCTTTGTGGAAGTTGGGCTTCATGCAGCCAATTGTGGTTTTGGAGATGGATGACATTGAACAACAATATCGCCACTATTTGTTGGACATATGCAAATTGAACGAGCAAACGGTAAACAGCCATTTTAGGGCGTTTCGGGCGTTATTACTCCGGCACCAAGCAGTAGGAATCAAGCGAGGCATAAGCGACCCTAGGATGCCTAAAGAAGGAGCGGACA
>JAVBOQ010000089.1:0-25871 GCA_031550455.1 Eubacteriales bacterium | reverse complement strand
CGATCCCGATGGCGCTTGCGGAAGTGACGCGCCGCAACCCCGAGCGGTCGATGTTCTCGATCACGGCGGTGCTCCTGGCCACGTCGGTGTCCGCGATCGCCTGCGCGCCGCTGATCGGTTTCATTGTCGACAGGACTGCGTTAATCGCCGGGCTGTTCGTGTCCGCGGCGTTTGTGTTCGGGGCGTCCGCGTTTGCGTTCGCGATGAAGGAAGAGAGAGCGTAGGGGGACGAAGCGGAGTTCCTGGGTTCCTTTTGCTTATGTCCTTACTTATGATACGCCTCGTTCGCCAGGATCTTCCTCGCACGGTAAAGCTGTTCGAGCAGCATCACGCGGGCGAGCTGATGCGGGAAGGTCATCGGCGAGAACGACAGCGTTTCGTTGGCGCGCCGCCGCACCGCGGCCGACAGGCCGTTGGAGCCGCCGATGACAAAGACCGCGCGGCCCGCGCCGCCATCCTCGATCCGGCGCAGGCTGTCCGCGAAGGCCGATGAATCCGGCCTTCCGCCGTCAACGCACAGCGCGACGACGTGATCCCGCGGCCTGAGCTGCGCGATCAGCGCTGTGCCCTCCGCCTCCACGACGCGGGCAATGTCCGCGTCGGACGCGTTTTTGGGCTCCGGCAGATCGGGACACTCGATCACGTCGACGGAGCCGAACCGCGACAGGCGCTTGACGTATTCCGCGGCCGCGTCGCGCCAGAAAGGCTCCCGCAGTTTGCCGACGCATAGAATCGCGATCGTCATAGCGCCGCGACCTGCGCGAGAATCCCCGATACGAACATCCAAAGCAGAACCGCCATCGACGCGGCCAAAAGAACCGTCGCCTTGCGCGGCCACCGTCTGCGATCCGCGGCGGGCAGCGCGTCGTCCGCGGCGCGCCCGATGCGCCGCTTCGCCAGCACGATCAGGAACACCCAGATGCCGACGCTCCAGGCGGCCGGAGACAGCAGTGACAGCATATCGACGCTTGCCTCGATGGCCTGCGCGTCCGGGATGTAGCCGCTGAGCGCGTAAGCCGCCAGAAGGATCGTCGCGTTGTTGACGCAGTGGTAGACGATCGCGGTGTGAAGGCTGCCGCTCACGCAGACAAACCAGCCGACCAGCAGCCCGATGAGCAGTTGCGAGGGGAAGCCTTCCAGGCTGCTGTGCAGCAGCGCGAAGAGCAGGCCGCTGACGAGTGTGGCGAACCGCTTGCCCCACGGTTCAAAGGAAGGCAGCAGGAAACCGCGGAAGAACAGTTCCTCCGCGACTGCGGGAACGACCGCGATGGCGAGCACGGCGACCCACAACTCGCCGTTGTTGCCCGGCATCGGCGTACCGGCCTGCGTCAGCGGGTACCCGATGGATTCGAGCAGCGCCAGCCAGAATGTCAGCAGCATGTTGAGCGCGATCGCGCCTGCCGCGGCCGAAAGCGCGACGAGGAACATCGCGCCGCCGTCGATCCGCCGCACGCGCATCGCCGGGCGCATGTGCGGCATGCGGTCATAATACAGCGCGACGGGCAGTCCGAACGCGACGACTTCAACCAGCATGGTCGCCAGGTAATAGCTGGTTTTCGTCTGCCCCAGAAGCCCGGGCGCGATCACGAACAGCATGGACCCGCCGACCAGCGCGAGCACCGCGTACAGGAACCACCAGAGCGAGACGGTGGGCGACGGGCGGTCCGTCAGTCCGATTGGCCGCTCAGCGTTATTCAATGAAATAGATGCCTCCGTTTCTGTCGCGGTGGGCCAGCGTGACGCGGACGTCCTCGCCGGGGCGGATGCCGGCGCCGCAAAGCGCCGCTTCGACGGTTTCCTGCGCGAGCTCCGGCCTGTTCGTCTCCGCGCTTAGGTGGCCAAGGATCACGTTGGTCAGGCCCGCCCTGGCGAGCTCGACGATCGCGCTGCCGCAGTCCTCGTTGCTGAGGTGGCCGCGCCTGCCGAGGATGCGCGCCTTGAGCCGCGCCGGATAGCGCGGATGCGCGCGCAGAAGCGCCGGATCGTGGTTGGATTCGAGCAGCGCCAGGTTCGCGCCCGACAGCGCGTTCATCCACCCTTTGGCGATGTGCCCGAGGTCGGTCGCGACGCACAGCTTCCGCGCGCCAAACTGGAAAGAGTAGCCGACCGGTTCGGCCGCGTCGTGCGGAATGGCGAACGGCGTGACGAACAGGTCGCGCAGATAGAAGCCAAGCCCCGGCTCGACCGCGCGCCGGTTCTTCAGTGGGATCTTGTCGAAACCTGTCATGCCCTCGACCGCGTTCCACGTTCCTTCGGTCATGTACACAGGCAGGTTGTATTTTTTCGCAAACAGCGCGAGCCCCTTGACGTGATCGCTGTGCTCGTGCGTGATCAGCACCGCGCCGAGCGTGTCCGGCGTGACCGCGCATTCCGAAAGCGCGCATTCGATCGCGCGGCATGAAAGCCCCGCGTCGACCAGAACCCGCAGCCCGCCGGCCTGCACCAGCAGAGTGTTCCCGCTTGAGCCGCTGCGCAGCGGACTGAAACAAAACGGCATGTATGCGCTTCCTTCTCGGTTGATAAGCCGACAAAACCTTTTTCATTTTACATTGGATTTCATGATTGTGCAACCCATGCAATTCTGATATACTCTATGAAGTAAAACGAAAGGAGAGCTTCGTGCGCATCATCGCAGGTTCCGCGCGCGGGCGCGCGCTGTTCTCCCCAAAGGGCAGGGATACGCGCCCGACGCTTGACCGCGTGCGCGAATCGCTTTTTTCAATCCTCGCGCCGCTGATTCCAGAAGCGCGCGTGCTCGATCTGTTCGCCGGAACCGGCGCGCTGGCGCTGGAATCTTTAAGCCGCGGCGCGCGGCGCGCCGTGCTGGTCGACCGCGACCGGCAGGCGAAGGCCGCGATCGAACGCAACATCGAAGCGCTCGGCTTCTCGGAACAGGCGGCGTTTTATTTTTGCGACTGGCGCGCGGCGGTCCGAAGGCTCTCCGATGAAGACGCGCGGTTTGACCTGATTTTCCTCGACCCGCCGTACCGGATGCCCGGGGCGGACGAGGTGCTGGCGGCCCTTGCGGGAAGCTGTTTGCCGGCCTCGGGCGCGCGGATCGTTTACGAGCACGGCCGCGACGAGACGCCTGGCGCGCCCGGGCTTGCCGCCGTGGACGAAAGACGCTACGGTGATACGGTCATCACATTTTTCGCGCTTGCCGACGCCAAAGGGGAGGAACGGACATGACAGCGCTCTATCCAGGAAGCTTTGACCCGGTGACGCTCGGCCATCTGGACGTAATCGCGCGCGCCGCGCACGTGTTTGACCGCGTCATTGTCGGCGTGCTGCACAACCCGAACAAGGCGTCCGGCGCGTTTCCGGTCGATACGCGGCTTCGGTTGCTTGGCGACGCGGCCGCGGCGTACCCGAACGTTGCGGTGGCCGCGTATGCGGGCCTCTTGACGGAAGTCGTCCAGGAAGCGCGCGCGGATGTCGTCATTCGCGGCCTGCGCGGCGCTTCGGACGTCGAAGACGAACTTGCGATGGCGCGCCTGAACAGGCAGCTCGGGCGCGTCGAAACGTTTTTCATCGCGGCGTCGCCGGAGGTGACGCATATCAGCGCGACGCGCGTGCGCGAGATCGGCCGGCTTGGCGGCAGCCTGCGCGGGCTGGTGCCGGAAACGATCCGCGCGCGCGTTGAGGCGGCGCTGTTATCTTAAGGGACGTATGGAAGAGGGGGAGAACAAATGGAGTTTGACATCAACGCGTTGCTCAGCGACCTGGAAGCGATGATCGAAGGCAGCAAAAAGGTTCCGTTCACCAGTCAACTGATCATTGACAAAGATACGTTTCTCGGCGCGGTGCAGCAGATCCGCGACGCGCTGCCGGACGCGATCAAGGAGAGCAACCAGATCAAACGAAACGAGAGCCGCATTTTGCAGGACGCGAAGCGCCACGCGGACAACATGATGGCGGAGGCCGACGCGAAATCCCGCGCCCAGCGCATGGAAAGCGAGCAACGCGCGACGCTGGTGACGACGAACGCCAAGAACGCCGCGGATGAAATGGTCTCGGACGCGCAGCGCCATGCTGCGGAGCTTGTCGACGCGGCCGAGCACAAGGCTGCCGAGATGATTTCGGTGCAGGCGATCACGCTGCGGGCCGAGCAGCAGGCGCAGGAGACGCTCGCCAAGGCGCGAAGCGAGGCGCAGCACGCGCTGATGGCCGCGTACGACCATGTCGGCGACCTGCTCAAGCGCGCGGAGGACCTGACCATCGAAGTCGCCAACGAGCTTCGGGACGCGCGCGTGCAAATCGATCAGGAACGGTAACATACCCAACAGATCAAAAACGCGGCGGCCGCGTGAACAACGCGGGCGGCGAACTGTGTGCGCAGGTTGACGCCCGCCTGCTTCAGGTAACCCGCGTTCTGCATGAAAATCGCGAGCCCGCCAAACGACGCGGCGGCGCACAGAAGCGGCGCGGCAACCTCCTCCGGCAGTCCGAGCGCGCGCACGCGCGCGCATCCGCCCGCCATTTCCAGGGCGCATCCAAGCGCCGCCGCGATCCCGTCCGGCATCGGCCGCACGCGCGCGGCCAGCGCGGTCACCACCGAAAACAGCGCCATTGTCCCGCACACCGATAGCATCGCCAGCGCGCCGTCGCGGATCGCTTCGGGGAGCGTACACCGCTTTGCCTCACGGTGGAAAGGCGAGTTTCCCCCTTTGTCCGCGTTTTCGTTGTCCCGCACACAAAACCGTTGCAGCGCGCATACGAACGCCCACGCGGCGGCCGCGCCGGCCCAGTGCGACAGCAGCATGCGCGCGTCGCCCGACAGCGCGCCGAGAATAAACGCCGGGCTGACCGTTCCGCAAAGCGCCGCGCGACGCTGCGCTTTTGACGCGCCGCAGACGGACAGCGCGATCAGGCGCGCTCCGGCCGGCGACCCGCCGAACATCGCCAGCGGAACGACCAGCCGGTCGCCCTTTGGACCGGAAGCGAGCATCTGGCTGAACACCAGGAAAGGAAAAAGCGCCGGCATCACGCCGGACACAAAGGTATTGCAGGCCGCGCGTACGGCGTCCATCGCCACCGCGGGGTACAGCATCAAAAGCGCGATCGCGGCGCCGGATGCGGCGGCGGAGAGGCGCGCGTTCCATTTGGTTCGCATGCGGCAGCGTATGCAAGGTCTGCCGTCGGCATGCGTTGTTACACACAGGTCAAAACAAGTGTTGTGGATTTGACAAACGTGACCATTATCGGTATATTATCCATATCCTGGATCAAAAAGCGTTGGCTGCCCGCGGCCGCGTCGGAGGGGTTACATGCACGGAGACGGTCAGACCGCGCCAGTGGCGCGAAGCGCGGCGTCGCCAGACTCGCAGGTCGGGTTTTGGGAATGGGATTTTGTCACGAACAGAATCGTCTACAGCCAGGAATTCTTTGGCATGCTGGGCTATCGCGACCTGGATCGCGAACGGATCGCCTCCGAATGGGACACGTATGTCCAGCCGGACGACCTTGCGGGCGTTCGCGCCGCGTTTGACGACTATCTGACCGGCCGAGAGCGCAATTACGAAGTCATCTACAGGATGCGCGACGCGGGCGGCGAATACCGCGCTGTGCGCGACGCGGGCTGGGTCGTGGAATGGGACGAAAACGGCGTTCCGGCGCGGATGATCGGGCGGCATACGTTTGCGAATGTTATCCCGTCCGGCGAGGCGCGGCCCGTGATCACGCGTGCCGGGACGGAGCACGACAAGGTCGGCGAACGCCAGATGGCGTGGCAGATGGCCAACGCGATTTTCGAGGCGTACCCTTACGTATTCCTGCTGTTTGACGACAAGCACCGCCTGGTCGACTGCAACATGCGCGCGGCAAGCTTCTTCGGGTTCCCGGACAAGGAAGCGCTGCTCGCCGGGTTCCTGCCGTACATCGTGAAGTGCATACCGCCGACGCAGCCGAACGGCCTGGCTTCCGTGCCGCTTTCCGAGCGCCTCAACTTCGCGCTGAAGCACGGCGAAATGGACTTTGAGACGGAACTTTTGATCGGCGGGCGTCCCATGCCGCTGCACATCATTTTCAAGCGCATCCAGATCATCGGCAAGACCTATGTCGCGATGTACCAGACCGAGATGAGCCTGCTTTCGTACACCAAAGACAAGCTGTACCGGCAGGATAGTCTGCTGCAGGCCGCGAACAAAATCGCGTCGATGCTGATGGAATCGACAGAGCGCGAAGAGCTTGGCGAAACGATCGCCGTCGCCCTTCGTCTGCTCGGCGAGAGCATCGGCGCGGATCGCACGCATCTGTGGAAAAACATGGACGACAATGGCATGTTGACGTCGTCGCCGCTCGGCTGCTGGGCGAAGACGGACAAATCCGCAATCGACTGCGACGAGCTGAGAGAAGGGCTTCCGTTTGACGACCTGCTGCGCGGAACCGCCAAAGGGCTTCGCGACGACCGCAACCTGATGGTGCGCATATGCGCCGACGATGTGTCGCCGACGCTTTCGATGCGCGAGGCGGACGAATGGGAATCGCTGTTGCTCCCGGTCTTCCTGCACGGCGTTTTCTGGGGCTTCATCGCCTTTGACAACTATCTGCTGGACCGCCGTTACACCGAAAGCGAGCAGAGCATCCTCAGATCCATCACGCTGATGATCGCGTCCGCCGTGCTCCGCGCGGAAATGCTCCGGAATCTGATCGAAACCCGCGAGGCGGCGCTGGAGAGTACGAAGGCGAAGAGCACGTTCCTGTCGCGGATGAGCCACGAGATCCGCACGCCGATGAACGCGATCATCGGCATGAACACCATCGCCAGAAAGACCACCGATCTTTCGAAAATCCAGTATTGCCTCGACAAAATCGAAATCGCGTCGCAGCAATTGCTCGGCATCATCAACGACGTGCTCGACATGTCCAAGATCGAGGCGAACAAGTTCGAAATCTCGGTGAAGGAAACTGACTTCGAACGGATGATGCAAAAGGTTTTTCATCTGGTGCAGGTCAAGATGGACGAAAAGCACCAGGAGTTCACGATCGATATCCCGAAGCTGCTCGGGCGGACGGTCGTCGTCGACGAACTGCGTGTGACGCAGGTTTTGATCAACCTGTTAAATAACGCGATCAAGTTCACGCCCGAGTATGGTCATATCGCGGCCAAAGTGCGCATCACCGACGGCGCGCAGGGCGACGCGGTGCTGCGCGTGGAGGTCAAGGACAACGGCATCGGCATGACCGAGGAGCAAAGGGGGCGGCTGTTCACCGCGTTCCAGCAGGCCGACAACACGATCACGCGCAGGTTCGGCGGTACCGGACTGGGGCTTGCGATTTGCAAAAAGATCATCAACCTGATGGGCGGCGACATCTGGGCCGAGAGCGAGCCCGGCAAAGGCTCGTGCTTCACGTTTGAGTTCGGATTCCAGTGGGGGGCCTCGCTGGCCGCCTCGGGCGCG
The DNA here is from genome assembly GCA_031550455.1 of Eubacteriales bacterium. Lineage (GTDB taxonomy): Bacteria > Bacillota > Clostridia > Christensenellales > Aristaeellaceae > Avichristensenella. Next base: position 18,471 of record JAVBOQ010000089.1, on the reverse strand, counting down.
CAGCGGCCAAAGCTCCGCAAGCTCAGGATTCTCGTCGTCGACGACGCGGAGGACGTGCTCGATTACTTCACGTCGATCCTCAAAAGCTTCTCGCTCACCTGTGAGACCGCGAGGAACGGCATGGAAGCGGTTCGCGCGGTGCAAAAGAGCGTAGAGGAAGGCAACCCGTTTGACTTTGTGTTCCTCGACTGGCGCATGCCGGTGATGAACGGCGCGGACACCGCGCGCGAGATCCTGCGCATCATGCGAAACGACGTCATTCTGGTGATGATCTCGGTGGCCGACTGGTCGGAGATCGAGGACGAGGTGCAGGACCTCGGCATCACGCGCTTCTTATCCAAGCCGGTGCTGCCGTCCGCGCTGTTTAACACCATCCTGGAGCTGACCGACCGAACCGTCTTCTATGAAAAGACGGACGCGCCGGAGGCGCGCGGCCGCGACTGGACCGGAAAACACATCCTGCTCGCCGAGGACATCGAGATCAACCGCGAGATCGTCGCGAATTTCCTCGGCGATACGGGCGTTGAAATCACCTGCGCGGAGAACGGGCTGGAGGCGGTCGCCAAATACTGCGCGCAACCGGAACAGTACGACGTGATTCTGATGGACGTGCAGATGCCGGAGATGGACGGCCTGGAGGCGACGCGCGCGATCCGCGCGAGCGGACTGCGGACCGCGCATACGATTCCGATCGTCGCGATGACGTCGAACGCGTTCAAAGAGGACGTGCAGGCGTGCCTCTCGGCCGGCATGAACAACCACGTCGCCAAACCGATCAATGTCGACGACATGATGCAAAAGTTGACGCTGTACCTTTGTTAAACATATGAAAACAGGGCGGGGATTCAAGGGGCATAGCGCTTTGGATCCCCCGCTTCTATAGCTTCGGTTTACCTCTTCTTGGCGCATTGCCATACAATTTCGATACCTCATTGTGGAATATCACATGTTCTTTCCGTTTGGTCCATGTTACAATATCCACAATCCGGGGATACCCGTAACAAATCTAAGGAGGATCCGCATGAAGAAAATTGTTTCCGTCGTGTTGTGTCTCGTGATGGCGCTGTCGCTGGCTTCGTTCGCCGCGGCGGAAGGCCCGATTCAGGTGGACGTGTTTTTCTATGACTATTCCGATACGTACATCGGCAGCGTCCGCGCCTCAATGGAGGAGCAGCTCAAGGCGATGAGCGACAAGTTCACCTACAACTTCTATGACGGCGCGAACAACCAGGCGACACAGACGCAGCAGGTCGAGACCGCGCTGACGAAGGGCACTGATCTGCTGATCGTCAACGTCGTGACGACAGCCTCCGACGAAGCCGCGATGAACATCGTCGACGCGGCGAAGGAAAAGGGCGTCCCGGTCGTGTTCTTCAATCGTGAGGTTTCTAACACGGTCGTCAACGCCTACGAAAACTGCGCGTTCGTCGGCACCGACGCGGACGAGGCCGGCTACATGCAGGGCCAGATGATCGCCGAATTCCTGCTTTCCGGCGAAAACGCGGCGAAGTTTGACAAAAACGGCGACAAGCAGTTCTCCTACGTCATGTTCCGCGGCGAACTCGGCAACGCGGAAGCGTTCGGCCGCACGAAGTACTCGGTGACGAAGGCGAACGAGCTGCTCGAGGCCGCCGGCCTGAAGCTTGTCCCGTCGGCCGCGAACCAGACCGACAACACGCAGGAGCAGGACGGCATCAGCCCGTACTACCTCTACGGCAACTGGTCCGCGCCGACCGCGAAGAACCTGATGGACACCGCGCTGACCACCTACATGCTGGACAACGGCGACATCGAGATCATCATCGCCAACAACGACGATCAGGCGCTCGGCGCGATCGAAGCGATGAATGAAAAGGAATACAACACAGGCGACAAGGAAAAGAACTACATCCCGGTGTTCGGCGTCGACGCGACGGCCGTCGCGCAGGACGCGATCAAGAACGGCAAGATGACCGGCACCCACAGGCCGGACGCGGGCGGCATGGCGAGCGGCATCCTGTATCTGGCGCAGAACATCCAGGCCGGCAAAGCGCTGATGACGGATTTGGAAGGCTTCAACGTGGACGATGGCGTTGCGAAGATCCGCATTCCGTACGGCATCTACACCGGCGAGTGACACGAACCAGGCAGACGGACGGCCACCGCGCGTGGCCGTCCGTTTTCAAAGGGGTGGCGGCATGGAGGAGATCGCTCAGTATCTGCTCGAGATCGAGGGCGTCAGCAAAGAGTTCCCGGGCGTGAAAGCGCTTGACAATGTGCGGTTGCGCGTGCGCCCGGGAACGGTGCATTCGCTGATGGGCGAAAACGGCGCGGGCAAATCCACGCTGATGAAGTGCCTTTTTGGCATTTATCAGATGGACAGCGGCAGCATCCGGCTCGACGGTGCGGAGGTCAGGTTCCGCTCGCCGCGGCAGGCGCTGGACAACGGCGTGGCGATGGTGCACCAGGAACTCAATCAGGTCCATACCCGGCCCGTGATGGAAAACATCTGGCTCGGCCGCTTCCCGAAGGACGCGGCGGGCGGCGTCAGCCACAAAAAAATGGCCGCGCTGACCCAACAGGTGTTTGACGAGCTCGGCATCCGGATCAACCCGAAGGAAAAGATCCGCAACCTGTCCGTTTCGCGCCGCCAGATGGTCGAAATCGCGAAGGCAGTCTCGTTTCACAGCCGGGTGATCGTGTTTGACGAGCCGACGTCCTCGCTGACCGAGGTGGAGGTCGAACAGCTCTTTTCGATCATCCGGAAGCTGCGCGCGGACGGCTGCGGCATCATTTATATATCGCACAAAATGGAAGAAATCCTGCGCATCTCGGACGAGGTGACCGTCATGCGCGACGGCAAATGGGTCGCGACGACGCCGGTCGGCGAGCTGACGATGGACATCCTGATCCGGCAGATGGTCGGGCGCGAGATGACCAATGTGTACCCGCCCAAGACAAACGAGCCGGGCGAGGACATTCTCTCGGTGACGGGCCTTTGCGCGCAGTTTTCGCACCTGAAGGACGTGTCGTTCACCGCGCGGCGCGGCGAGATCCTCGGGTTCGCCGGGCTGATGGGCGCGGGCCGCACGGAGCTGCTCGAGACGCTGTTCGGCATCGCGACGCGGAAAGCCGGTGAAATCGTTTATCAGGGCAGGCCGATCGTCAACAAAAAACCGGGCGTCTCCAAAAAGAACGGGTTCGCGCTGCTGACCGAGGAGCGGCGGCAGACCGGCATCTTCAGCGTGCTCGACATCACGGCGAACACGGTCGTCGCGAACCTGCGCAAGTACTTAAAGGCCGGGATCTACCTGCGAAACCGCGACATGGCGCGCGACACCGCGCGAAGCGTCGACCAACTGTCGATCAAGACGCCTTCGACGAAAACGCGCATCCGCTCGCTGTCCGGCGGCAACCAGCAAAAGGTGATTTTGGGCCGATGGCTTCTGACGGAGCCGGAGGTGCTGCTGCTGGACGAGCCGACGCGCGGCATCGATGTCGGCGCGAAGTACGAGATATACAAGCTGATGATCGAGCTGGCGAACCAGGGCAAGACGATCCTGATGGTGTCGAGCGAAATGCCCGAGCTGCTGGGCATCTGCGACCGGATCATCGTCATGTCCGGCGGCAGAATCGCGGGCGAGGTCGTTCCGCCCCGGGACGCGGAGCAAAAGAAACAGACGCAGGAAGAGATCATGGCGCTGGCCGCCAAATACGTTTGACGCAAGGGGAGACAGGCATGAAGCACATATCGGACTGGATCAACGCGCGCAAGGAACGGTATTTGGCGCTGGACAAGCGCGACCGGTTCAGGTTCTGGACGGATCTTCTGCTCAACAACGCGATCTACATCATTCTTGGGATCCTCGTCATCTATGTACAGTACTATTCGATTCATGAGCCCGAAATAAGGAATACTTTTCTCTCGTTTAACTCGATTGTCGACATTCTGAAAAAATCCAGCGCCGCGCTGTTTCTGGCGCTCGGCGTCGGCGGCATCATCGTGCTGACCGGCACCGACCTGTCCGCCGGGCGCATCATGGGGCTCGCGATGCTGGTTTCCGCGTCGCTTCTGCAAAAGCCGGTCGAGCAGTACGCCAGCAAAATGTACCCGGACATGGGCCCGCTGCCGATTCCCGTCGTGATCCTGGCCGTCATGCTGGTCGGCGCGGCGATCGGAGCGTTCAACGGGTTCTGCGTGGCGAAGTTTAAGCTGCATCCGTTTATTGTGACGCTGGCGACGCAACTGATGCTGTACGGGTTCATTCTGATCTACATGACCTGGGGCAACAACGGCGGCGCGCCGATCGCCGGGCTGACCGAGGAGTACAAGACCGTCGTCAAAGGCACGTTCAGCATCGGCGGCACATCGATTCCGTATTATGTCGTCTACGCGATCCTCGCGGTCGTCGCGATGTGGTACATCTGGAACAAGACGACGCTGGGCAAGAACATGTACGCGGTCGGCGCGAACCAGGAGGCCGCCAATGTGTCCGGCGTTAACGTGACGCGGACGATCATTCTGGTGTTCATGATGGCGGGCCTTCTGTACGGGTTCTCCGGGTTCGTCGAGTCGGCCCGCGTCGGGTCGAACAGCGCGACCGCGGGCCTGAACGCGGAGCTGGACGGCATCGCGGCGTGCGTGATCGGCGGCGTGTCGTTCAACGGCGGCATGGGCAAGATATCCGGCATCGTGCTCGGCGTCGTGCTGTTGCAGACGATCACCGTCGCGCTGCAGTGGCTCGGCGTCTCAACAAACCTGCAATACATCATCAAAGGCGCGATCATATTGGTCGCGGTGGCGATCGACATGCGGAAGTATCTGGTGCGGAAGTAGGCGCGGGGAAGGGGACGGGAGGACGCCAAGGGGCTCCGCCCCTTGGATCCCCGCCAAAGGGACAGTGTCCCTTTGGGAACCCCGCTTTGGGGCACTGGCGGCAATAGGCAGGGTCCAGGGGCAGCGCCCCTGGCGTTCCTTGTTGTTCCCGTCTTGTGAAGGAAAACCAGTCCGCTTGTGGAATCAATGACCATTGCACAACGGAGGGACGCGATGTACAGGCTGCTGCTGGTGGACGACGAACCGGAGATCCGCGAGGGACTGCGTGAGGTGGTGGACTTCGCGTCGCTCGGGTTTGAGGTTGTCGGCGAGGCCGGAACCGGGCTGGACGCGCTTCGCATTGCCGACGCGCTTTCGCCGGATCTGGTCATCACGGACATCCGGATGCCGCTGATGGACGGGCTGACGATGGCGCGTCAGATGAGCAAAACGCTGACGACCGTCCGGTTCGTGATCCTCAGCGGGTACGACGACTTTGAATACGCGCGGCAAGCGATTGAGATTCCGACCATGGGCTATGTGCTCAAGCCGATTTCGGCCGCGGAGTTCACCGAGATGCTGCGCGGCGTGCGCGCCAAACTGGACGAGGAATTTGAAAGGCGGCGCGACGTCAACCGGCTCCGCGCGGATTTTGACGCAAGCCTTCCGCTGCTTCGGCAAATGCTGCTCACATCGCTTCTGTCGGGCGAGACGGACGCGGACGAGGCGAAGGAAGCGTCGCTGCGCTACCGGATGGCGCTTGAAAGCCCGGCGTACGCGCTCGCGTTGATCCGCCAGCCCGCGGCCGCGGCGCAGGACGCGCAGCCCGCGATTCCGGATCCGGAGCTTCGCGCGTTCGCGATCGGCAACATCGCCGGGGAGTTTCTCGACCAGCGGGCGCGCCACTATCTGTTTCGCCACGGCGGCATGATCGCGACGCTGCTGCTGCTGCCGGACGAAAAGGACGCGTTTTCAAAGGCGCTCGACGCGCTCGAAGAAATGCGGCGGCAAATCGTGTACTATGTCGGCGCGCCGATTCTCATCGGCGTCAGCGCGGCCGCGTCGAGCCTGTCCGAGCTGCCGGTCTGCGCCCGGCAGGCCGTGTCGGCCCTCAACCACGGCGCGCTGATGGCCGCGTCGCAGGTGTTGTGCGTCACAGACCTGGAGCCGGGCATCCACGGCGCGCCGGTGATCGACGATTACGCGCTGAACAGGCTGAGCGCTGGTCTGAAACTTGGCGAAAGCGAGCAGGCGCGGCAGGCGGTATTGCGGCTTCTGGAAGCCTGCGCGGGAAAGCCCGCGAACCTGACGGCGTACCGGACATGTCTGCTGGAAATTCTGATGGTGTTCATCCGGACAGCGCGCGATCTGGCGTTGCGCGCGCCCGCACTCGATCAGCAAATGACGGAACGGATGGAGCAATTCATGCTCTGCCCGCCGGTCGGCGCCGCCGCGGACGCGCTGGAGGCGCTGATCGGCGCGTTCACCGCGCAGGTGCGGGAAACCCGCGCGTCGTCGACCGTGCTGCTCTCGCAGCAGGCGACCGAGTACATCCGCGCGCATTACGCCGAGGACGACCTGACCGTCGAAAAGGTCAGCCGTGCGCTGCATGTTTCCACGTCCTATTTCAGCGCGCTTTTCAAAAAGGAGACGCGCAAGACGTTTGTGCAGTTTCTGACGGAGCTGCGGATGGACGAAGCCGCGAAGCTTTTGGCCTCCACCGACATGACGACCGCCCAGATCGCCTCGTCGGTCGGCGTTGGCGATCCGAGCTACTTCAGCTACAGCTTCAAAAAGCACTTTGGCATGCCGCCGTCGCAGGCGCGGGGGAGAAGAAGGCCGACATGAAGCGCAAGGGGCCGCCGTCCAAGGGCAAGAACCTGTATCTGGTGATCGTCGTGTGCTTTTTTACGACGACGGGTTTGCTTTTGCTCAGCACGGCTGTGCTGCTGGTGCCCAGGTTTTCGAACCTGCTGGAGGCGAACGCGATCGACCGAACGCGTGAGACTGCGATGCAGGGTACAAGCAGCCTGGAGATTTACGTCAACAACCTGCTGTCGACGATGCACTTCGCGACGACGCTGCTGCCGCCCGCCGATCCGGCCGAGCAGACCGGGTATCAGGCGGGCCTTTCCATCCTGCAGGCCGGACAGAAGGACATCAGCGCGATCGCGTTCTTCGCGGAGGACGGGCGGGCGTTTTTCGCGACGCGGGGAGAGGTGGCCACGCCGCCCGAAGGCATACGGGAGACGGAATGGTTCCGGAAGGCGCAGGCGTGGCGCGAGACGGTGCCGTTCTTTTCGACGCCGCATGTGCAGCGCGTCTTTGACAGGCAGGCCGCCTGGGTCGTCACGCTCGCGCGCGCCGTGGCGTACCAGGAGGGTGGGCAGGCGCGCACCGGCGTTTTGATGATGGATGTCGAGTTCTCCGCGATCGCTTCGCTGCTGTCCGGCATCCGGCTCGGCTCCAGCGGCTATGTGTATCTGCTGGACGCGTCGGACCGCATCCTGTACCACCCGCGCCAGCAGTTGATCTACGCCGGGTTGGCCGACGAAGACCTGCGCGCGGTGTCCGAAAGGATCATCGGCACGGTTCGCGACGTGCGGGAGGGCCGGGAACGCGTCCTGTTGATCAACACGGTGTACCAGACGCGCTGGCGGATGGTGGCGGTGGCGTACATCGACGAGATCCTTGCGCTGCAGCGCAGCTTCATGCGGATGTTCTCGATCGCGCTGATCTGCGGCGCGCTGCTTTCCATCGCTGTCGCGTCGCTGACCGCGTATTTCGTCACGCGGCCGATCCAACTGCTGCGCGAAAAAATGCGGCAGGTCGAGAGCGGCAACCTGAACATATCGATCGAAGAACAGGGCTTTCAGGAAATCCGGTCGCTGTCGGCGACGTTCAACCACATGCTGCGGTCGATCCGCGACCTGATGGAACAGGTTGTGCACGAACAGGAAGCGAAGCGCCTCTATGAGCTCAACGCGCTGCAGGCGCAGATCAACCCGCACTTCCTGTACAACACGCTGGACTCCATCATCTGGATGCAGGAACGCGGGCACACGCAAGAGGCCATCAAGGCCGTGTCGGCGCTGGCGAAATTGTTCCGCCTCTCGATCAGCCAGGGCCGCAATGTGATCACGGTGCAGGAAGAGCTGGAGCACGCGCGGAACTACCTGATCCTGCAGGAGATGCGGTTCAAGAACGGGTTCACGTACCGGATTGACGCGGCCGAAGAAGCGCTCCCGCTGCGCACCGTGAAGCTGATCGTGCAGCCGCTGGTGGAGAACGCGATACACCACGCGATCGACGTATACGGCGAAAGCGTGCTGCACATCGCGATCGACGCGTGGGTCGACGGCGACAGCCTGATGATCACCGTGCGCGACGACGGCGTCGGCATTTCGGAAGAAAAGCTCCGGGCTATCCTGTCCGGCCCGGCGGGCAAAAGCGGCATCGGGCTTCGCAACGTGCATGAGCGGATCCGGCTGACGTGCGGCGACGCCTACGGCCTTCGCGTGGAGAGCGCCGAGGACGAGGGCACGGTGGTGACGATCCGCCTGCCCGCCGATCTGGAGGGAAAGCGATGAAAAAACCGCTGCTTGTCCCGCTGGTCTGCGCGGCGCTCTCGGCGGTGCTGCTGGTGTATGGTTTTTTTGTTCCGGATCAGCCTGAAAACATCGGAACGGCGCAGCTTTCGGTGATACTGCCGGATTGGCGCGGAACCGATACGCTGCAGTTCAAACAGGGCATACAGGCAGCCGCGGAGACGTTCGGCGTCTCGGTACAGATGCACACGGCGGAGGCGAACCTGCCTGTCGCGGGGCAGATGCTGCGTTGGATCGAACAATGGGAAATAAGCCCCGGCGTCGCCGGGCTGATCCTGCCGGCGTGCGACAGCGAGACAGCCGCACGCGCGCTTGACGCGGCGCGCCGGAAGAACGCCGCGCTGGTCGCCGTCGGATGGGCTCTGGACGGCGCGGCCTGCGTTCGGGACGACCCGCGCGCGGAAGGGGCCGCGCTGGCCGAGGCCGCGCGTGCGCTTCGCGCGGACGGCGCGCCATACGCCGTCTTCACCGGCGGCGCGGAATCACTCGAACGGCTGGAAGGCGTCAAAGAGGTGCTGGGAGCGCCCGCGTTCCTGTTTGGAGACGCGCAGCCGGATGCGTTCGAGGCGCTGCTTCGGCCGTTGCCGGACGGATGCGACGTGTTCGCGCTCAGCGCGGAACTGACGGACGCGCTCGCGGGCCTCGGCGGCGGCCGCGTGCGGGTCTGGGGCATCGACCCGGGCGAGGCGCGGGTCTCTATGCTGGAAAACGGCGGCGCGGCGGGATTGCTGATGCGGATGCCCTTCGCCCAGGGCTATTTGGCCGTGCGCGCGGCCGTGGAGAGGACGGCGGGCGAAGTGCGCGCGCCGGTTCGTGTGGTGACGCGCGAAACCGCGTACCTGTCCGAGAATGTCAAGCTGATGTTCCCGCTGTTGCAATAGACCGGAGGTCCCGATGAAAAAGCGGATTTCGCTGTTTTGCCTGATTTGCCTTTTTTGTTTGCCGCGCGCCGCGTCGGCGGACGGTTTGCCGCGCATCGGGCTGTTTATCTACAACGGAACCGACACGTTCATGACGACCGTATGCGAAAGGATTTTGCAAAACGCGGGCGGCGCGGCCCAGATCACGCTCAAGGACGGCGGGAACTCGCAGGTGACGCAGAACATGCAGGTGCAGGCTGTGCTGGAGCGCGGCGTCGACGCGCTGATCGTCAACCCGGTCGACCGGATGGCGGCCGTCTACCTGATTCGCGCCGCGGCGGCGCGGGGCGTCCCTGTCGTGTTCATCAACCGCGAGCCGCTGTATGAGGACCTGTCCGGCTACGCGGACGCGTATTACGTCGGAAACGATCCGAAGGAATCCGGCGCGATGTGTGGGGAACTGATCGCGGAGCATTTCAAAGCGCACCCGGAGGCCGACAGAAACGGCGACGGGCTGATCCAGTATGTGATGCTCAAGGGCGAACCGGGCCACCAGGACGCCGAGCTTCGCACAATCCATTCGATCGCGGCGATCCGGGACGCCGGGTTTGCCGTCGAAAACCTCGCGGAGGTCAGCGCCATGTGGGAGCGCGTCATCGCGCAGGAAAAGATGGCGCACATCATCGCCTCGTACGGCGACCGCATCGAGTGTGTGATCGCCAACAACGATGAAATGGCGCTTGGCGCGATCGAAGCGCTGAAGGCTGCCGGCTTCTTCGCGGACGGGCGCGCGCTGCCCGTCGTGGGTGTCGACGCGACAAGCTACGCGCTCGCCGCGCTGAAAGAAGGCACGCTGCTGGGCACGGTGCTCAACGACGGCGCGCAGTTGGCAGACGCCGCGCTGGAACTGGCGCTGCTGCTTGCCAAGGGCGGATCGGTCAAAACGGGCGGCTTTTCGTATCCGGTTGACCGCGGCGTGTATGTGTGGGTGCCGAGCCGGAAGGTTGTTATGGAGAAATCGCAATAGCCGCTCAATTTCCAGCGTATTGGATGCAAACCTCCGGCTTTTTCGTTTTCATTTTAAAGAGACGCCTGAAAAAAAGGAGATCAACATGAAAACGATGCGAAGAAGTGGCGCGTTCCCGCGGCTGATGGCCGCCGCGGCGATGCTGCTGGCGCTCGCGGCGCCTGCGCGCGCGGAGACGATCCCGGAACAGGCAATCGCGTTCACCACGTGCACGCTGGACGCGAACGGCAAGCTGCACGAGGCCTCCGTCCCGAGATTCCTTTTCAGCACGGATCAGGTGCGCGCGCTGTTTGAAAAGGCCGGCTACAGCGTTCTGCTGCCGACAGAAGCGCCGGACGGCTATGCGCTGGCGGAAGGCGTGATCGTTTCACTGCCGACAACCGGCGATATGGCGGAACGGGCGGCGAGGCTCGGCGGACACTTCGAAGCAACGAAGCCCAAAGAAATCAAAACGGTCGACGGCGTGGTTCACCATTATTATGACGTGCCGACCGCCATGATCGACGGATTCAGTTCGATCAGCTTTGTCCTGAACGAAAAGGCGGGGGAAGGGCGCTGCTATGTCAGAATCCTGGCCGGCCAGGCTTGGGAAGTCAGGGGCAACATGCGGTTCACGGCAGAATGGCTGGCAGGGGAAGTTTCCCATCCCACGCTGGAAAAGGTCACGCTTGACAATGGACTGACGGGCGGATATTGGGTACAGGCGACCGATGTGCCATGGGGGCATATTTTTGCGTATACGCAGGAGGATCTGGACGTTATCGGGAAGCCGGGACGGCGGAGCGAACCCGTCGTTGCATACGATGTAACCGGCGTGGTTGACCTTGAGACGCTGCGGTACATCGCCGACCGCCTTCAATAGCGGGTGCGGGGACGCTTCCACACAATCGAACACGGAGAGGAACAACGCGATGAAGATGTTTTTACTGGACGCGCCTTATGAAATCCGGCGGACGGACGGGCGAACGAACGACGGGACGCTGCGCCTGACGCGGAGCTGGAACGGGCCTGTCTGCGCCGCGACGCTGGTCAACGGCGGCGCGGAGCCCGCGCAAGTCAAGGAAATCGCGCTCTGGCGCGCGCGAATGCCGTTCGCGCCCGATACGCGGGTCTACGGCGAAGGGTACAACATGCTGTCGCAGTACGCCGGAACCGTCGCTGCCCCGGAAGACATTGGATACTTCACCGACCGCGGGCACTACCGGCTGCCGACTGCGGACGGGCTGTTCACCGTATACAACCTGCTTTTGTGCATGCCGGACGGCGCGGACGCCGCGCTGGTCGGTTTTGCGTCGTGCAGGCGGTATGCGGGTGAGATCCGTTTTTCAAAAGATGTGCTGGAAATCGTGCTGGACTTCGAAAACCTTTCGGTCGCGCCCGGCGAATCCGTCCCGCTCGAGGACGTGTACGCGGATTCCGGCGCTTCCGCGGACGCGCTGCTGCGCGTGTTCGGCGCGGAAATCGCGCGCAACCACCCGAAGCCGTCCACGGACGCGACGCCGACCGGCTGGTGCTCCTGGTACGGATACGGCCCGCGCATTTCCAGGGACATCATCGAGGAGAACCTGCGCGCGATCCGGTCGATGGGCCTTGCCCTGCGCTTCATCCAGATCGACGACGGCTATTCGAAGACCGAGGGCGACTGGCTCGAGGAGAGCGGCGCGTTTCCGGGCGGCATGCGCGCGCTGTGCGACGCCATCCGGCGCGAAGGGTTCGAACCCGCGATCTGGGTCGGCCCGTTTCTGTGCGAAGGCGACGCCGACGTGTTCCAGGCGCACCCGGACTGGTTTGTCGCGGACGACGAGGGCAAGCCGCTGCCGTCCGACCGCGTGACGTTCGGCGGCTGGCGGCGCGGCCCGTGGTACATGCTCGACGGCACGCATCCCGGCGCGCGCGGGTATCTGCGGCATGTGTTCGGCACGATGCGACGGGAATGGGGAGTCCGGTATTTCAAGTTGGACGGGAACATGTGGGGCGCGTTTCCGTTCGGCCGGCGGCGTGACCCGAACGCGACGCGCGTGGACGCGTACCGCGCCGGGATGCGGGCCATCCGCGAGGCGGCCGGGGACGACGCGATCCTGCTGGGTTGCAATGCGCCGATGTGGCCGTCGCTCGGCACGGTCAACGCGATGCGCGTGTCGAACGACATGGACCGCTGCTTTGAACAGATCGCGCAGGTCGCGCGGGAAACGCTGCTGCGCGCGTGGCAGAACGAATCGCTGTGGATTGTCGATCCCGACTGCGTGACGCTCGAAAACCTGGAACCGAAAGACAATGTTTCGGACGACGCGTATTTGTTCCACATCACAGCCGCGTTCGCGTCGGGCGGCATGGCGATGAGCGGCGACCGCGCGCCGTCGATGCGCCTGGAAACCGCCGAGCGGCTGCGCAAGCTGATGCAGTTGATCGGTGAGGCCGCACGGTTTGACGACCGGACGTTTTCCGTCGGCAGAACCCGGCTGGACGGCGCGCTTTATGTCAGCGTGCTGAATTGGACGGACGCGGCGCGAGATTTTTCGATTCCGCTGGGCAGGCGATACGCGGTGACGGAGCTGTGGACGGATCAGTGCGTCTCGGACGCCACGGAGACACTGCTGCTGACTGGATTTCCGCCGCGCGCGGGCCGGGTTTACGTGTGCCGGGAGGCGAAGGAATGACAGAGCGCCCGCATGGGCCGAGGTTCATGCGGGCGCCCTGCTGGCGGTGTGGAAAATTTATGGCCGCACCGCCGCTTTGGATGCGTTCAGATTATCCATTGGTATCAACGCTCATCGCGCGGTCGTCAGCCCGACTATCGCGCGGTTTACCTTCTGGCGCAGTTCAATCAGATACGCCGCGTCGCGCGGATACCGTGCGAACGTAACCGGCTCTTTCGCGTCCGCCTCGATCAGCCGCAGCACGGCGTCGCGGCCGGCCAGCGATTCGAGCCGGGTCAGCGCCCGGTGGTCGTCCATCGCCATGCGTGTGACCTGGAACCGGATCGATTCTTCGGGTTCGCCGCCTTCGCCCGGGTATAGCTGGAACATGTCGCCGGCCGGTGCGAACCCGTCGCCGTCCGTCACCGCGTACGGGTCGATCGGGTACAGCGAGTATTGGCTGTTGTAGAAATTCAGGCTCCAATGCAGGAAGCCCGCCATCCTGAATTTGTAAAGCTGTACGCCCAGGATGCGCGTGCGCGCGGACGGCATCGCCATGAACTGGTTTGAAACGTCCTTGTACTGGCCGACGCAGTAATACGCCCACATACCCCGCACGTTCTCCCGCAGGAAGGGCTCGATGTGGTTCGTCGCGACGACCGGCGTCACCGTCGGATCGGTTTTGTATATTTCGAGGTCCGACATCGCGTCCAGGACGACAAAGCCGTCCAGATAGCGCGCCGCGACCGCCTTCGCGGCCAGATATGAAGCGAGCTGCGATTGCGACGGCTCGTCCGAAATGTGGAACAGGCACCGGTCCGCGATGCCGAGACGGCGCAGCTCCGCCGTCAGCGCGGGCAGGTACGCGCCAAGAAAAGCGGCGTACGCCCCGCCGCAGGCCGGGTCGTCCCAACCGAACAACCGCCCGTACACGCCGTCCACCGTCGCCATGATCTTCGGCGCGCGTTCCGCGCCCCACTGCGTGAACAGGTGCGCCATTTCAAAATTCCGAATGCCCGCGCGCACGCATATGTCCACAAAGCGCCGCAGCCGGTCGAAGCCGAACGCATACCGCCCGCCCGTTACGGTCACATCGACCAACTGGCAGGTCAGCCTTTCGAAGCCCTGCGCCGTATCGAGCGGCGGCGTGTGAATGGGCGTCAGAATCGTGTTCATGCCGCCGCGCGCGGCGCACCGGACGAAACGCTCCAGAATGTTCCAGAACCGTTCGCTCCACATTTCCGCGCCGTAGTACCGCGCGATGCCGTCGCAGTGAAGCCAGCGCGTGTACGCGATGTCAAGCCCGGGCAAAAAGCCCGGCAGCACGCGCACCGGCGTTTCCGCCTCGCCAAGCAGGCAGCCGTCCAAAGCGCGCAGCGCGATCCGCACCGGATAGAGGCCCGGTTCCACATCCGCGGAAGGCTCGACGTCGATCCACAGCGTTTGCCATTGGTCAGAAAACGCACGCACCGGGTTCTGTGCGACGTCGCGCAGCAGATCCGGGTACAGCCCCGGCGTTTTCCGGAGGTAATCTGCGTCCGCGTCGGGGAACGACGCGAACACGACCGGCACGTGCATCACACGGCGCACGCGCACGCGGTCGCCGAGCGGCGATTCGCAGGTCACATGAACCAGATCACGGTAACCCGGCGCGTCGATGAGCCGGTACGCCGCCTGAAACGAGATGATCTCGTTTTGAAACCCTTCCGGCGCGCACGTCAGCAAAGCGGGCGGCGCGTCGTCCAGAAACACTTTGTCAAGCGTGCTGATCAGCCGAATTTCCGCCTTCATTTTGCCACCTCTTTCCGCCCGAAGGCTATGCGACCGGGTTTCGCAGCGTCCCGATCCCTTCGATTTCCACCTCAACCACATCGCCGGGGCGCAGAAATACCGGCGGAGTTCTCGCGAACCCGACGCCGCCCGGCGTACCGGTCAGGATCACCGTGCCCGGCAGCAGCGTCATGCTGCGCGAGCAGTAGCTGACCAGCGACCGCACGTCGAAGATGAGCTGTTCGGTGTTGGACCGCTGCATGGTGACGCCGTTTACGCGTGTGCAGACCGACAGGCGCGACGTGTCAAGATCCGTCACGATCCACGGGCCGATCGGGCAGAACGTGTCGAACGACTTGCCGCGCGCCCACTGCCTGTCCAGCCGAATCTGGCAATCCCTGGCGCTCACATCGTTTCCGCATGTGTAGCCGAACACGAAATCGAGCGCCTCTTCCTCCGTAACGTCCTTCGCGCGCCTGCCAATGACGACCGCGAGCTCACATTCATAGTCCACCTCGTCCGGCGCGACCGCGGGTAACACGATTGGCGCGCCGGGATCGTTCAGTGAGGTGGTCGCCTTGAAAAAGATCACGGGCCGGTCCGGCAGCGCCATGTTGCTTTCCCGCGCGTGATCCTTGTAGTTCAGCCCGATCGCGATGATGTTCGGCGGCGTCACCGGCGCGAGCAGCCGAACATCCGTCAGCAAAACCGATTCTGTTTCGATTGCGTGCGCGCCGAACGGATCGCCGGTCAGCGCGCGCACGCGGTTTCCTTCGACGACGCCGTAGCGCGCCTCGCCGTGAAAATCAAAGCGGATGTATCGCATAAGCACCTCCACGCCGAGACTTGCAATAACCGTCAGCCGCCGAGCACTTTTTTCGCCAAATCGAGCGGCCCGACGATCTTTCCGTTCTCGTACACGCGCATGTTGCCGGCCGAGATCTCGTCGATCAGCAGCACGCCGTCGGACGCGCGGCCGTACTCCAGCTTGATGTCGTAGAGCTCCAGACCGCGCGCTTTCAAATCGTCCCGGATGATCGCGCAGATCTTCTTTTGCGCGGCATAGGCGGCGTCGTACTCTTCCGCCGTCATGACGCCAAGCGCGACCAGCCCGTCCTTTGTGATCAGCGGATCGCCGCGTTCATCGTCCTTGAGCGTAAATTCCACATACCCGTCGAGCGGCTGGCCTTCCTTCGCGTACATGCCGTACCGGCGCAGAAAGCTGCCCACCGCGCGGTACCGGCAGATGACTTCCAGGCCGCGCCCGAAAACCTGCGCGGGCAGCACGGTCATCGTCGCCTCCTTGATGTCCGACGACACAAAGTGCGTCGGGACGCCATGCCCGGCCAGCAGCCCGAAATAGTAGGTTGACATGCGCAGCCCCGCGCGGCCCATACCCTCGATGGACAGGCCTACGGTGTTCGCGCCAGGGTCGAACACGCCGTTTTCCCCGGTCACGTCGTCCTTGAATTTCAGCAGCACATGGCCGTCATCCAGCTTGTACACGTCCTTGGTCTTGCCCTGGTATACTTTCTGCATGTGAACCCTCCCAAGCGAATTTGCAGCAAAAGCTTACAAGCGAAACTATACCACGCCATGGGATCGGATGCAACCTCTGCGCTGATGACTACTCAGGACGGTTTCATTTGGAATGACGAAGTGATCAATCCAGGAGCTCGAGGCGTGTGAACGCCTCGATTGCAATCATTTTCGGCGACAGGCGCGCCGAAAATGCGCAGATTCCGCAGGCGTAGCCGGAGGAATCTGGACTTTTCGCCTGAGGCCGCCCGGAAACGCCGCAGCGTTTCAGGCCGAATCCTCCTCGTCCTTCCTCCAAACGCATGAACCTCAGTTCATGCGTTTGCCCTGTCTACTCCGCGCCCAGGTACAGCCCCGCGTAGACGCCCGCCTTCCGCATCAGTTCCTCATGCGTGCCTTCCTCGGCGATGCCGTCGTCGGACAGCACAAGTATCCGTTTCGCCCGGCGGACGGTCGACAGCCGGTGGGCGATGACGAACGTCGTGCGGTTTTCAGACAGCGCTTCCAGCGACGATTGCACGACGCGTTCGCTTTCGGAGTCCAGCGCACTCGTGGCTTCGTCAAGAATCAGGATCGGCGGATCCTTCAAAAAGACGCGCGCGATGCTGATCCGCTGCTTTTGACCGCCGGAGAGCTTGATGCCGCGCTGGCCGATGTCCGTATCGTATCCGTTTGGCAGATCCTGAATGAATCCGTGCGCGTTCGCCTTCTTCGCGGCGGCGACGACCTCGTCCATCGTCGCGTCCGGTTTTCCGTACAGGATGTTCTCCCTGACCGTACCCGAAAACAGGTATACGTCCTGCTGCACGACGCCGATCGCGCGGCGCAGGGAGCGCAGCGTATACGCGCGCACGTCCATGCCGTCGATCCGGACCGAACCGCCGGTCGCTTCGTAAAAGCGCGGAATCAGCGAGCACAGCGTCGTCTTGCCGACGCCGGAATAGCCGACCAGCGCGACGGTCTCGCCGGGCTTTGCCGAGAAACTGACGCCGGACAGCACATCCGGGAGATGCGCCTTGTACCGGAAGCTGACGTCCGCAAGTGTCACTTCGCCGCGCACATTGCCAAGCTCGACCGCGTCCCGCGCGTCCGCGATGTCCGGCTGCATCTCCAGGATGTCCATGATCCGGTTAAACCCGGTGACGCCCTCGCGGTACTGACGCACCATGAACGCCAGCTTCGGAATGGGTTCAACCAGATACCCAACATACAGCAGGAACGTGATCAGCCCCGGCAGCTCGAGCCGCGCGCCGACGATCGCCGCGCCGCCAAACACGACGACCGCGACGGTGATCAGTTTCGACAGCAGGTCAAGGCCGGTGTAATAGTACGCTTCGGTCCGGTAAATCCTTTTGCGGCCGGTCAAAAACCTGTTGTTCTGCTTCCCGAACCGTTCGTTTTCGATCGATTCGTTCGCGAACGATTTGACGACGCGGATGCCGCCGAGGCTGTCTTCAACCCTCGCGTTGACGTCGCCGATGACCTCCAGGTTCGTCTTGTACGCGGCCTGTAACCCTTTGTTTAAGTACAGCGTGTACACGACCATCACCGGCAGAAACGCGGCGACGATCAGCGCCAGCGACAGGTTCGTGCACAGCAGAATGGCCAGCGCGCCGGCTGCCTTGACGCCGTAGATGACGGCGTTTTCAGGCAGGTGGTGATACAGCTCGGTCAGCGTTTCCGGGTCCTTGCTGATCCGCGCCATCAGTTGGCCGACCTTTTGGTCGTCATAGTAGCTGAAAGAAAGCCTTTGGAACTGCGCGAACAGTTCGGCGCGGATGTCGCGCTCCATCGAAGCGCCCATCGCGTGCCCATAGCCGTCGAAAAACCACGCGCAGACGGCCTGCACCGCGAGCAGCGCGACCATGCCGCCCGCGGTCATGTAAATTTGCGACAGCGCGTTCGCCATACCGGAGGCGACAATGTCCTCGGTGATGCGGCGGACAAGCAGCGGAAACACAAGCGCGGCCGCCGTATCCACGGCCGCGCACGCCATCACGGCCGCGAACAGGCGGCGGTATGGCTTATAATAGGAGAAGAACTTTCTTGTGCGGTTTTTGTGCATGCGCGATGCTCCTTCTTGCTGTAAACAATGATGAGGTTTCCAAATGATTGATATTCTTCATCGCGACCGCCTCCTGAACAAAGTTGGCACCAGTATAGCATATTCTTTCGGAAACACAATGAGCGGGTCTGGGTGATTCATTGTAAATGAAATCGCCTTGAATGAGCAGGT
>JAVBOQ010000240.1:0-3786 GCA_031550455.1 Eubacteriales bacterium | reverse complement strand
CTGATGATGTACCGCGCGCCCGCGTCCCGGGCCATCGCCGCCTGATCCGGGCGCAGCACCGTGCCCGCGCCCGGCAGGATGCCGCCCGCGAAGCGCTCGTCAAGCAGCCGGATCGCCCGCGCCGTCTGCTCCCACGTATCCGGCCTTGACGCGTCGAAAGTCACCTCGATCAGGCCGATGCCGCCCTCCAAAAGCGCCTCGGCCAAAGGCAGCAGCGTTTCCGGCGCGAGCCCGCGCAGGATCGCGATAATTTTCTTTTCAAGAATCCATTTTTTTGCCGTTTCCCGCATGCGACTCCCGCCTTTCACCACTCGATAACGCAGCCGTCTTCGTCCCGCCAGACCGGGTTGTGCCAGTCATGGCCCTCCTGCGCCATCTTGCGGACATACGCCTCGTCGACCTCAATGCCGAGACCCGGCGCGGTCATCAGCGCGACGTTCCCGTTCTCATACCGGAAAACCTCCGGGTGCTTCAGGTAGCGCAGCAGGTCGTACCCCTCGTTGTAGTGGATGTTGAGGCTCTGCTCCTGAATGACCGCGTTCGGCGAGCAGAAGTCCACCTGCAGACAAGCCGCCAGCGCGATCGGGCCGAGCGGGCAGTGCGGCGCGATCGCCACGTCGAACGCCTCCGCCATCGCTGCGATCTTGCGCGTTTCCCATATGCCGCCCGCGTGACTGACGTCCGGCTGCAAGATGTCGACACCGCCGCGCGTCAGCATCCTCTTGAATCCCCAGCGCGTGTAGTTGCGCTCGCCGGTCGCGATCGGAATGCGGAACGTCCGCGACAGCTCAAGGAACTCGTCCTCATTTTCGCACAGCACCGGCTCCTCGACGAACATCAGCCGGAGCGGCTCCAACTCGCGCATCAGCGCTTTCGCCATCGTCTTGTGGACGCGCCCGTGGAAATCCACCGCGACGCCAAGATCCGGGACCGCCTCGCGCACCGACGCGATCCGGGCGACGGCGTCGTCGACCTTCCTGTTCGAGTCGATCCATTTGAGCTCTGACGTGCCGTTCATCTTGACCGAGCCGTAGCCCTGGGCAACCGCTTCCTTCGCTGCCTCCGCGGCCTCCGCCGGCCGGTCGCCGCCGACCCAGCGGTAGACAGGCATCCGGTCGCGCACCTTGCCGCCGAGAAACGCGTACGCGGGGATGCCGTGGAACTTGCCCTTGATGTCCCAAAGCGCCTGCTCGATGCCCGAAAGCGCGCTGGTCAGCACCGGGCCGCCACGATAAAAGCCCGACCGGTACAGCGTCTGCCAGATGTCCTCGATGTCGCCGGCGTTTCGCCCGACGACCATCCCTTCCATCTCGCGGACGCACGCGGCGACGGTCGCGGCCTTGCCCTCAACAATCGGCTCGCCCCAGCCGACAATGCCGGATTCCGTCGTCACCTTCAGAAACAACCAGCGCGGCGGCACCTGGAACAATTCAAAAGAACGGATTTTCATGCGTATCACCTCGTGCAACGTACTTTCAGACCATTTTAACACAAAGCGCGCTGGTTGTGTTGAAGGCGTTGCACATTTTCCTTGACTCTGCTATCATGGCTATCACAGACGCGCAATAGGGTTTGCGCTATTCGAGTGTGATTGCATTTGCATATAGGCTATGCGCGCGCCGCTGCTCTCTGGCCTCTTTTTTCTCTATGTACCCCTTCCCGCACGCGCGAAGAAGGGGCGCCGATCGTCAATCCCCGGCCGGGTTGTCGATCAGCGTGCTGAATATATACGCATGATCATGCAGGAAGTCGATGGTGGTCGTGTTTTCGGCGAAATGCACATGCCGGCCGCCGCCGACGAAAACCGCCGGGCTGGTGACGCCCTCGATCATGTGGAAATGCGGCACGGAATAGAAGTCCGTGCGCCCGACGTAGCGGTGCACATGGTTACCGCCCCCGATGAGAATCGCCTCGCCGGTAACGCCTGCAAACCGGTGCGTGTGGCGCGGAACGTCCTGCTCCGGCAGCCGAACGCTGCCGGCGAACTCATGCGTGTGAAATTGTGCCATGGGTCAGTCCCCGATCGGGTTTTCGATCAGCGTCGCCAAGATGAACGCGTGCGCGTGTCCGTCGACGGTGGTCGTCGTTCCCTCAACGAAGTGGACATGGCGCTCGGCGCTGACCGGAATCGCCGGGCCGGTGATTTCACAGATCGCGTGGTAATGATCCTCATAAAAATCGGTGTTGGTCAGCAGCTTATGCACATGCTGGCCGCCGCCGATCAGGATCGCCTGGCTGCTGACGCCCGCAAACCGGTGGTTGTGCGGATCTTCCTCCAGCTCGGCGAGGTGCGCGCTGCCGAGAAACTCGTGGACATGCCGCTGCGGCGCGTCGCATTCGAACGGGCAACAACGCCCGTTGGTTTGTTCCGCCATAGGAACGCCTCCGTTCTGTCGTTTGGGGCGCAAGTCCCCTGATAGCCTATGACGGAGGCGTTTGGAAAGTGCGGCGGCGCTGTGATCTTTGATGAAGGAAGGGTGGCTTTATGGACGCGATCGAACGGGCGATTCTTACGACAAT
Source organism: Eubacteriales bacterium (assembly GCA_031550455.1). Classification (GTDB taxonomy): domain Bacteria; phylum Bacillota; class Clostridia; order Christensenellales; family Aristaeellaceae; genus Avichristensenella. The sequence continues at coordinate 1,266 of JAVBOQ010000240.1, read as the reverse complement.
CGACGCGCGGCGGGACGAAATTCTCGCGTTCGCCGACGATATTTACCGCCATCCCGAGCTGTCCGACCAGGAGACGCGGACCGCCTCGCGCGTCGCGGAGGCGCTCAGAAACCTCGGTCTGCCGGTCGAAACCGGCCTGTCCGGCACGGGCGTGCTGGCGCGGCTCGGCGGCTGCCGTCCCTGCGCCGCGCTCATCGGCGAGCTGGATGCGATCCGCTGTCCGGGCCATCCGGCTGCCGATCCCGCGACCGGCGCGGCGCACGCCTGCGGCCACCACGCGCAGCTCGCCGGGCTGTACGGCGCGGCGATCGCGTTGACCCGGCCCGAGGTGCGTGCGGCGCTGTCCGGCAGCGTGGCGTTCTTCGCCGTGCCCGCCGAGGAGCGCAACGGCGGCAAGTGCCGCCTGATCCAAGAAGGCGCGTTCGACGGCGTCGACGTCGCCGTGACGCACCACACGCATTACGCGCCGGACGCCCGCGACCTGATCCTCGGTTCGGCGCGGAACAACGGCGTCGCGCTGTTCCGCGTCACCTATACCGGGCGCGCGGCGCACGCGGGCGGCGCGCCGCACGAAGGCGTCAACGCGCTGTCTGCCGCGTCGATCGGCTTGTCCGCGATCGGCTACCTGCGCGAGACGTTTCGCGACGAGGACGGCGTCCGCGCGCACGGGATCATCACGGAGGGCGGCGCGGCGCAGAACGTCGTGCCGGAGCGCGTTGTACTCGAATACGCGGCGCGCGCCAACAACGCGGCGGCGCTCGCGGACGCCGAGGCGAAGATCCGCCGCGCGTTCGAAGCCGGCGCGCACGCGATGGGCGCAAAGGTGGACATTGAAAAGCTGTTCGCATACCAGCCGATGACGTTCCGCGCGGCGACCTCCTGGCAGCGCGAGATCGCCGCGCTGGTGTTGCCGCCGGACAAGACCGGCGAGACGACCGAGGCGTCGTTTAACCCGGTGTCGACCGATGTCGGCGACCTTTCGATGAAACTGCCGGTAATGAACTTTACGACGGGCGGATTTGAAGGGCCGCTGCACAGCGCCGACTACAGAATGACCGACGAAGAAACCGGTCTGCTGCTCCCCGCGAAAATGATGGCGCTGTCGGCATACAGGCTGGTGAGGTAGGGGCCCAAGGGGGCTAGCCCCCTTGGGGATCCCGCCAGGGCAAAATCATTTGCAATGATTTTGCCCTGGAGCGCGGAGGACGGCACCTGAAAACCTGCGGGTTTTCCGGGCGGTGCCGAACACGGGTACACTTTTCTTCG
>JAVBOQ010000078.1:0-10956 GCA_031550455.1 Eubacteriales bacterium | reverse complement strand
GGTTGGCTGTTGTATCACCACCCCTCGCGCCGCGTTCCGTCTAAATTTTTTTATTCCATCGGCCTTTTGCTGTTTTGGTGGGGTGGGGCTGGGCGCCCCCCCGTTCCTCACCATCAGGCAGCCACTTTTCCGTCTCCCTATCGCCTTTCTTCCCCCTTTTCACTCTTCCTTTCACAAATTTTCCGTTTTGTCAAACAACAGCCCTGCCGCTCCCTTGAAAAGGCTCCTTCCGTCCGGTATACAGCGGACGAAAGGGGTGGAATCATGATTACCATTCGGGTTCTCGGGCGGCTGCTCTCGCCGCGGAGCGCGGCGCTCGGCATGACGTTTGACAGGCAGGCGGAGGCGCTCCGGTTCGTCGCGGAGCCGCCCTTCGACGCGGTCTTCTGCGCGGACGGCGCGGAAGCGAGCGTCCAATGGGTGGCCCCTAACGGCGGCGGCGCGGACGCGATCGAATTTTTTGAGGACGGCGGCGCGCGAGCGGGCATATGGACGCCGCCTGACGAGGCGCTGCTATGCGCCGGGGAACTGCGCGCGGAACTGCGGATCTCGGTGGGCGGCAGCGTCGTATGGCACTCGCAGCCGGTGACGCTCTACGTCGCGGAGAGCGTCGAGGACGAGCGGAAAGCGCGGTTATCGGTGCCGAAGTACCGGGAAGTGCGGCTCGCGGTGGCGATGCTGCCGGAAGACGCGGAACCTTTGGCGTCGGTCGCGCAGGACGGCGAGCACATAGACTTTTCGATCGGCATTCCGTCAAAGCCGGGCCGCGACGGCGACAGCCCGCGCATTCTCGGCAGCTACGCGACGCATGAGGCGCTTCTGGCCGCGCATCCGACCGCGCAGCCGGGCGACGCGTACGCGGTCGGAACGGCGGGCGACATGACGGTCTATGTCTGGCGCGCGGACAGCGCGGGCTTTGCGGACATTGGGCCGCTGCGCGGGCCGAAGGGCGACAAAGGCGATCCGGGCGAAAAAGGCGACACCGGCGAGACCGGCCCGCAAGGAAATAAGGGTGAAAAAGGCGATCCCGGCGCGGCGGGCGCGACAGGCGCGGTCGGCGCGAAGGGCGACAAGGGCGACGCCGGGCCGGGTCTTCCGGCGGGCGGCGCGGACGGCCAGTTCATCGTCAAGGACGGCGGCGCGAACTTCGCGACACGGTTCGTCACCGCGACCGCCGCGTCGGTGGGCGCGGTCGCTCTGGTGAACGGCAAGGCGGAGCCGGAAGCCGCCAGCGCGGCGATTGTCACGGTGACCGGCAGCCGATCGCTTGCCCTTTCGGACGCGGGCTGTCTCCTGCAGGTCAACGCGTCCGACGCGGCGACGATCACCATCCCGGACAGCGCGGCGGCGGCTTTTCCGGTCGGGACGGAAATCGAAGTCCTCCGGTACGGCGCGGGCGCGGTGACGATCGCGGCTTCGGCCGGTGTGACGATTCAAAGTGTGGGCGGCGTCAAGGGGATCGGCGCGCGATACCAGGCGGTTTGCCTAAAGCAGCTCGCGCCGGACAGCTGGTGGCTGGCGGGAGGGCTGGGATAATGCGCGCGAGCCATCGCGGCGCGTTGCGCAGCGGCGCGCAAAAGGCCTATTCGCTGACGTACACCGGCGCAAAGAACGAAGACACGATCGTCCGCAACGGCAAAGCGTGGCGGCGGCTGACGCTGACCGGCAGCGGCACGCTGACGGTCGCGGGGACGGTGGTCGCGGACATCTGCGCCGTGGGCGGCGGCAGCAAGGGCGCTGGTTCCTACGGCGGCGCGGGCGGGTATGTGGTCAACGCGTCCGGCAGAACGCTCACCACCTGCACGGTGACGATCGGCGCGGCGGGCGGCGATACAAAGATTGGCACGGTCACCGCCGCGGGCGTCCCGGCGAACAGAAACGGGCAGTCGGGCGGCGGCTCAAGGGCGACCTACACGGCGGGAACCGGCGCAGGGACTTCGACCTCGCCGTTCGGCGACACGGTGAACTTTCAGCGGCACGCGGCAGGCGGCGGAGGCGGCGGCGCGGTCGAGTATTTCAACGAGCAGGACTTTTACGGCTACCTGGGCGGCGCGGGCGGCAGCAACGGCGCGTCCGGCAGCAGCGGCGGCCAGTGGGGCCTGAACAGGTCGTCGATCGGCGGCGCGGGCGGCCTGGGCGGCGCGGGCAAGGGCGGAAACGGCAGTATTTTCCCCGGTACGGGCGGCAACGCGACGTACTACGGGTCGGGCGGCGGCGGGTGCGGCCTGCACATTTGGGAAGACGGCACGACCAGCAGCGGCGCCGTCGGGCTCGGCTATCAGGGCGTCTGTTATCTGCTGATCGACACGGAAGCGTATATTCAAATATAGTTTTACCCAAAAGGAGAAAAGCGATGAACAAGGCGTACGCGGTCATCGGTGGCGCGGGGCCGGATTTTGCGATTCGGAGCGGCTGCACGGTGATCAATGTGATCGCGCTCAATCCGGAACAGGCGGAGGAGATGCGCCGGGCGCTCGCCGCGCCGGTGATTCCGGCCTGGGAGCTCGGGCTGATGAAGGATGATCTTTACAACGGACAGAACTGGACGCGGAACGTCGGCGGCGTGCAGGCGGAACTGCCCATCGACGAGCCGAACGCGGACATTGACGAAGCGCTCAGGATTCTGCGCGGGGAGGTGCCGTAACATGGCGATGACGGAAGCGCAGCGGGACGCGCTTCGAAAGTTCCGCGCGGCGCAGGACGCGGCGGGCGGCGTGATCTCGCGCAAGCTAAGCGCGGACGACGCGATCCGGTGCCGGGACATTTTTAGGGCCTGGACGCCGGACGATTACACGCGCAAAATCGGCGAGGTGCGCGTGTTCGGCGGCTCGCCATACCGCGTGTTCGTCGGGCATGACAGCACGGCGAACCCCGGCTGGACGCCGACCGCCGCGCCCGCGCTCTGGACGCCGTTTCACGGGACATCCATCGAGACGGCGCTGCCCTGGCGCGAGCCGACCGGCGCGCACGATATTTACAAGACCGGCGAAATGATGGTATGGACGGACGGCAAGGTGATGCGCGCGATGACGAACACCGAGTTCGGCCCGGACGCGTATCCGCTCGCGTGGGCGCAAGCCGAAGCCGCGCCGCCGTCAGCCGACTACCCGGCCTGGAAGCCGTGGGACGGGTACAACGAACACCTGTACCGCGTCGGCGACCGCGTGACGCACGCCGGGCCGGCGTGGGAGAGCGCCGCGGACAACAATTTCTGGGAGCCGGGCGTGTATGGGTGGGTTGTGGTGGAGGAGGGGTGAATGGGGAAGGGGGACGCCAGGAGGCTCTGCCTCCTGGACCTCCGCTCAAGGGCCATTGGCCCTTGAGAATCCCATTTTTTTGCCTTGCGGCGGTGTGTGTTGCGTATACGCGAGTTATAGACGGAGCGCCAAGGGGCTTAGCCCTTTGGCGCTCGTTGGTTTCGGTCGCGATAATGTCTCGTGCTGTATGGATAGGGTTAGAACTTGCGGCCTCCGCCGCCCCCGCCACCGCGCGATCCGCCGCCAAAGCCTTTGGATCCACCGCCACTGCCGCCCCCGCTGCGGCTTCCGCCACCGAAACCCTTAAACCCGCCGCCGCCGCCGAATCCACCGCCGCCAAACCCGCCGGTCGAACGCGGAGGACGCGGGCCGGGGCCCATCGGCGGACGCGGATGATGGTGCCAGCGTCTGCCCCAACCGCCACCCCAGCCGCCCATGCCGCGGCCCAGGAACCAGCCGAACAGGCAGCCGGGCGCGCTGCCCATGCCGCGGAATACCGACCGGACAATCGAAAGGATGATCATCAGCACCACAAACCCGATGATGAGGCCCATAAAGCCGATACCTCCGTCCGAAGCAACCGTCGAGCCACCGTAACTATAGTTATAGTCATTATTGTATCCATATCCTGAACCGTCTGGCGCGACTTCGGGCTTCGTCTGCCCTGTCGCCGACACGCCGTATACAGAGGCTACCTTATTTACGATCGCTTTATAGTATTCAAGGAGACCTGTTGAATAGTCGTCTTTGGCCAGATAAGGAATCGCGTACGTGTCTGCGATGGAACCCAGTGCTGAGAACGACAGGTATTTTTCAAGACCCGCGCCAACCGTCGGCTGAATCGCTCTGTCCCCTACCGACAGCACGACCAAAAAGCCGTTGTTTTTTGTCTTGTCACCCATTCGCCAGCTATCAAAGATCGCGTTTGCATAGCTCTCGATATCGGGGCCGTCAAAAAAATCAACGGTCACGACGACAATCTGCGCGCCGGTCTTTTCATCCAGCGCTTCGCCAAGCGCGAGCATTTCGGTCTCCGCTTCATCGCTGATAACGTCCGCGTAATCGTTGACATAAAGCGCTGGCATCGGTTCTGGCACTTTGATGGCGCTCGACGCTTGCGCGGCGAAGGGCAGCGCGATCAACAACGGCAAAATGAACGCAACCAACCATGCGACACTCTTTTTCATCAACGATACACCTCCGGCATATTTCCCAAAAACCACTTCAGCGGCAGTCTGCCATGAACATCCTTTACATAAGCGAGCGCACGGTTGTAGTCCGCGCCCGCCCAATAAAGCTGCTTGCCAAATCCGTTGAGCATATCGGTTTCCTTGACCAGAAGATCCCTTACGGATTCATTGCCCAACGCGCGCAACGGCGCATCGACCTGTGCCAGCGCATACGTCAACTCCTGATCCGCTTTGGCAATCTGCGACGGATTTTTTGCGACGTGCAGGCCTTCAATCGCTGCTTCCAACGATTTTGTTACCGGGTCGTTCGGCAGATCACGCTGGCACAGCCTAAGAAGATAGCCGGCATGCGTGACGCGTTCGGCCGCAAGCAGCGTGAGCTTCTCTGATAACTCGGGCAGCTTGGCGTCGTTCACCTTCGCCTCCGCCACCGCCCGCGCGAGCGCGTTCCGGTTGCCCAGCCCGACGCCGACGACGAGGCACAGCGCCAGAAACAGCGCCGCGACCGGCACCGAAGTTTGTTTGATCTTGCTGAGCACCGTTCATACCCTCCCGTTTTCGTAATGGCGCGATCGCCTTACTGCGAAACCGACTGGCTGCGCACCTCGAGCAGCTTCTGCTTGAGCTGGTCTTCCATCTCGCGCAGCTTGACCTCGGCGGCGGCGCGCTGGGCGCGGCCCTGGGTCTGAATCGACGAGACCTCGGTCAGCGTGTCGATCAGCGACTGGTTCGTCAGGGTCAGCGTCTCGATGTCGACGATGCCGCGCTCGGACGCGCGCGCCGTCTCGATCGTGCCCTGTTTGAGCGCCTCGGCGTTCTGCCGGAGCATCCTGTTCGTCGCGTCGGTGACGGCGCGCTCGGCCTCGATCGCCGCGCGTGAGTTTTCAAGGCCCAGCGCCAGCACCATCTGGCTCTTCCACAGCGGCAGCGTGTTGACCAGCGCCGAGTGGATCTTGTCGGCCATCAGCGAGTCGTTATTCTGCAACAGGCGGATCTGCGGGGCCATCTGGATGCTGATCTGCCGCGTCAGTTCCAGGTCGTATATTTTCTTCTCAAACCGGTCGATCGACGACGCCATGTCGTTTGCGATCTGCGCGTCGGCCGGGTCGCCGGTTTGAATCGCCTTATCGTTCAGTTGCGGCAGCTCGTTCGCGCGGAGCGACGCGATTTTCTCCTTGCCGGCGACAATATAGAAGCAAAGCTGGCGGTAATACTCGACGTTCTCGTCATACAGGCGGTCGAGTACCGCGATGTCCTTCAAAAGGCCCTGCCGGTGATCCTGCAACTTGTCCGAGACCTGGTCGACCGACACGCTGACCTTGTCATACCGCGCCTTCAGCGACGCGATCTGGTTGACCCCCTTTTTTAGGAAGCCGAAGATGCCCTTCTTGTCGTCGCCGCCCGCGCCGAAGCCCTGCAACTGCACCACAAGCCCGGACAGCGTGTCGCCCATCGCGCCCGCGTCCTTGGCCCGCGCGCTGGCCAGCGCCGTGTTCGCGAACGTCGTCAGCTTCTGCTGGGCGGTCGCGCCGTATTGCAGCACCTCCGTCGCGGAGGTCACGTCGATCTTCTCGGCGTATTCCCGCACCGCGGCCTGATCCTGTACCGGGAGATCCGTCAGCGTCAGGTCGCTCGCCTGCTTCGGGGCAAGCACGTCCACCGCGCCCGTCTTGTTCTGAATATCCATATGCGTCGCTCCTTTCGATTCGTGCAACCTATCGCAGTTGCGCGTCGGACTTGATCATGCCTTCCAGCACGTCCATCTCGACCTGCAGATCAAGGTACTTGTTTTTGTCCAGCGCGTCAAGCTGCTTTTCAAACGCTTTTTGAATCTCCGGCAGCATGCGTTCGGTGCGGGCGCGCACGGCGTTGGCGTTTTCGGTCTTTTCGCCGCGCGTTTCGATCGCCGCGCGCGCATCCAGTATCTTGCGCGTCGTCGGCAGGTAGTAGCGCAGGAACATCCGCAGCTCGCTGTTGATGGCTGCCTGCTCCTCGAGCCTTGCGAGAATTTTCACGGCTGCCCGCTCGATCGCGTCGATGCACGCGGAGACCGTATCGTCCGCGATCGCGTCGTTCGCCGCGCGGAACGAGGCGAGGATTTCGCGGGATTCCGAAAGCAACTGGTTCGTTTGCGCGTCGCCGGTGTCCGGCGTCAGTTCGACGCGGAGCGTCCGGCCCTTCCAGATCCGGCGTGCGCCGATATAGGCCCCGGCCGTGAACAGCGCAAACAGCGCGTACTCGATCGCGTGCTGGATCGGGAACACCGCGCCGAACAGCAGCGCGACCACGCCGGCGGCAAACAAAGGCATCGGCGAAGCCTTTTTGATTTCCTTGTAAGGCTTGATCGCCTCCCGATGGTATGTCACCTTCATCGCAGCGCCATCCTCCTTTGCTCTTCAGCGCCATTATACAACAAAGCGCCGTAAAGAGAAAGCGGCGCATTGCGGTTTTGAAGCGGATTTATGCTGCTTTTAACGATTTCTAATTATTGTCTAAGAAACAGAATTACGATTATGTAAGAAGGGCGGAATCGCGTTCCGACCCTTCGGTAAGTGATTATACCATTTCCAGTTAGGGAGTACACGATAGATCGCGAGAGATTTTGCCGCAGGGCAAGGAGGCGGAAGGAAGCGTAGCCGGCAGCTACGCTGACTGGAGTCCGACGCAGCCATGCGACAAAAGATCCGCGAGATACGGGCAATCCGTAACTGGAATTGGTATTACCAGCCTCTTCCATCGCGCATGTAGTGCGGCTGCGGATAAAAGTTTTGCGGCGACTGCCAGTCGCGCGGGCAGGAAGCGCCGCACGGCTCGCTTTCAACGGCGAATACTTCGATGGAGACGTCAAGCCGCGCGTCGAACGTCGCGCGGATCGAACAGCCGCCGTCGATCAGTCGGACGCGGGCAGCCGCCACCAGCGGCCCGCCCGTTCGCTGGCAAGCACACGGCAGATGGCAGCAGACGATCAGCGATGTGCAGCCGGTATACGTGCAGCCGCGCGCGTCCCGGACAAACGCGGTCAGCGGTACGGTCACCTCGGCAACCGCCGGAGACGGCCCGCACGCGCTGTGCAGCATGCGTACGGTTACGTCGCCGCATATTTCCACGCCGATCAGCGCCATAGGCTCGCATAAGCCGGCGGGCAGCCCGGACACGATCAGCGATTCAGACATGCACCGCCTGTCAAGGCGCGCGCAGCGGATCAAGCGGGGTTCGGCGCAGCGCGGGCCGCACGGATCAAAGCAAACGCGCTGCGGCGGGCAGGGGTCACAGCAAACGGGCTGCGGCGGCGGGCACGGGTCACAGCAAACGCGCTGCGGCGGACAGGGGTCGCAGCAAACGGGCTTCGGCGGCGGGCACGGATCAACCGGCCGCGGCCGTTGAAACGCGGGGTCGCAACCGCAAACGGGTTCACGGCAAGGCTGCCTCTTCGGGATCGGTTCGCAACGGCGGCGAATCGGATCAAACACGGTCATTCCTCCGGGCGGCGGCGGAATACAGCCGCCCGGTGTACTGTATGCGAAGGCGAGGCGGGGGGATACGGGGAAGAGGAGGTTGTGATGAAGAAGAAGGGAAAGGGAACGCCAAAGGGCGCTGCCCTTTGGAATCCCGCTTAAGGGCCATTGGCCCTTAAGAATCCCTTCTTATATTGTTGCCGATGCAATATGGATGCTGTTGTCTGGGTGCATGCCGGGTACGGAGGGGTTGCCGCGATGTACGCCGTCAAGGCGGTGCAGGTTGGCCATTATGAGATCTTCGGCTGCCGGTAGAAACCATGAAATCAACACGCGCGAAAGGGCATGCCGCAACCCCGGCCCTCACTGCGCGTCGTTCCGCCGCAACCAGAAATCTATCGCAAGGTCGTCGAGCTTTCGGATGGTCTGGTCTATGTCGATCTCGCCCCGGAAAAATTCTACAAGCAATACGTCGATATCATTTTTTACCGGACTGGCTGAGCCGGAAAAATCACCCCAATCGGCGGGAAAACACAGCGCCGGTGCGATTGTCTTCTCATAAATTTCCACGGCGCGGTCTGTCCTTCGAATTCTCTTTTTCTCCAGATCCGCAATTTCCAGGTCGTATTTCCGCATGGCCTCCGCCGCAATGGCGGGGTCAATCGACCCTTCCGCCGCCATCAACTGCGCTTTTTGAAGTGTCTGGGCGGTGATCTTCTCTTCCACCCGGGGATCCGTTATGGCACGCTGCGCCACGGGTTCGTAGAGGCGACGCTCGTAGTGCGTCCGGTTCCGGTCCATGAACAGCAAAAATCGATACGCCTGCCGCTTGTTTTTCGCCTGTGCCGGAATCGCCCAAATCAGCATCGCAGCCTCTACCTTCGGGCTTTGCCCGGCCTCAAAAACAGGCGGGAGAAACACATTTTCGTTGAACTCAATGTATGGTTTCAGCGCGACCAGCGCCCATTCATCCGAACCCAGAATAAGGTTTTCGTCCGAGGCGTCGGACCGTAGATTCTCCCACACGTATCGCTCCGCTTTCGACTGTCTCCACGACTGCTCCAGAAGTTTTCGGAACGCGGGCGTGTCAAACGTCAGCGGCCGCGACGCGTCTCCGTATTCAAGTATGTACTGCGTCCGCATCGCGCCGGTCAGAATATCGCTATAAAAACCCGCCTCGCTCCAAATCGGAATGATGCCAAACCGCCCTTTCACGACCATGTGTATGGAATAGTCCAGCGCGGCGATCAGCTCATCCAGCGTTTCCGGCTCCTTTCCCAATCCGAGCGCGTCCCAAAGTTCCCTGTCGAGCCACCAGCCGTGGAATTCCAAGCCGTCCGGAATCCCCATCAGCCGGGGGCCCCACGACAAAGCCGCCCGGATCGGCGGATAGTATCGGTCAATCACTTCCCGAAGCTGTTGTTCGCCCGAGATGTCGTGCAACAGACCGAGGCGGCAAAGTGATTCAGCCCTGGCCGTGCTGAACAGATGGATATCAAAAGCACCCGGATACTGTTGCAAAAAGTATTGGTCTGAAAATGCCTTCAGTTGATCCTCGCGGCTGTCGTCATCGTCTACCGCGCTCGGAATCAATTGGATATCCGGGTTGGCCAGGCGAAAGGCGCGAAAGTCATAGCCAATATTCTCAAGCCGGTACCGATCCACCACCAAAGGTTGCTCCGGATCGAGTCCCGTGTTCAGGATGCTGATGCCAAACGCCCCGCACACGACCGCCACCAGATCGTCCGCGATGAAAAAGTACGCGTCCAGCGCCGGAAAAGCCGGTGTGGGCAGCGCCCGCGTTTCCTTTCCGTCCTGCATAAACAACCGGCCGGATTGCAGGAACAGCGTCCGGCCGCCGGCATACGCGTTGTTAAGAAACCCACTCCCCAGCGTCATGGCGTTCAGTGCGGCGCTCGGCGCCGTCCCAAAGCCGTCGTCTATGGCGACCAGGGCCGCCGCGGCCTCTCCCGGGGACCAGTGATAAAGTTTGCGCGGCGCGGGATCGAGCGCGAAGAACAGCCCGCCCGCCCCGTCGCTGTACGCGGCGGCGATCGAAAATCGGGAGGGTTTTTCCGAATAGTATTGAAACAAAATCGCCGCCTGTGAAAAGTCGCCCAGGAAGACATAGGGCACCCGAGCCCAGCTTTCGTCAAACGCGGCGGCGGAAACCGGGATAAGCACGGACGCGGCCGCAAACACAGCCAGAAGGATGGCAACCGCGCACGGCAAACGCATGAACTGAGGTTCATGCGTTTGGAGGAGGCGCGTGGAGGATTCGGCCTGAAACGCTGCGGCGTTTCCGGGCGGCCTCAGGCGGAAAGTCCAGATTCCTTCGGCTACGCCTACGGAATCTGCGCATTTTCGGCGCGCATGTCGCCGAAAATGATGAAAAGTCGAGCGGCATCGGCCTCTCGAGCTCTCCGGGCTGTGTACTTCCTGCTTCATGCGCAAGCCTTGGGCAACCGCGCGATCTGTCAGGGGTTTTCGTGTCGTCCGCATCGCGTCCGCCGCCTTTTTTGTTTATTGTATCATTTGAATTGGCCGCAAGCAACGGGGTGTCGCATGCTGCCGGGATTTATCAGGCAAATGTCATCGGACCGGATGGTTGCAAATTTTGCTCGGTTTCATTGAGGAGATGGTCCATTTTGTCCTTGCCTATCGAGCAATAATCCACGAAGTCAAGTCTGGCCGCCGTAACCGCCCGCCCTTTCCGCCGCGACGAAACGCGAGAAAAGCGCGCCAAAATCGCAAATTCTGCCTTTACAAAGATCCGCCCGTCGGGTATGATATATCTCGTCGTCGCGTTGGCTTGTGTTCCCACCGCTCGATCGGGGAGCATAGCTCAGCTGGGAGAGCATCTGCCTTACAAGCAGAGGGTCACAGGTTCGAGCCCTGTTGTTCCCACCATCATGGCCCGGTAGTTCAGTTGGTTAGAATGCCAGCCTGTCACGCTGGAGGTCGAGGGTTCGAGCCCCTTCCGGGTCGCCATTTTGCCTTGGTAGCTCAGATGGTAGAGCAGTAGACTGAAAATCTACGTGTCGGTGGTTCGAT
>JAVBOQ010000322.1:0-2909 GCA_031550455.1 Eubacteriales bacterium | reverse complement strand
GGCGTTCATCTGCTACCGCTTTTACGGCGGCATGATCGCCGACAAGGGCGTGCTCTTCGTCATCCCGCAGATGCTGGTGATCATTCTGGCGGTTGTGTGGCTCTTGGCGACGCAGTTGATTTACACGCTGATGATCACCTACAAGCTGTCGTTCCGCCATCTGGTGCGCAACGCGTTCATCCTGGCGCTCGGCAAGCTGCCGCTGTCTGTCGGCATCCGGCTGGCTTCGTTGGCCATCCCGGCCGTCGCGCTGGCGGTGTTCTGGTTCTTCCCGTCGATCGGCATGTACGCGATCCTCGTGCTGGTGCTGTACTACCTGCTGTTCGGCTTCGCCTTCAGCCGCTTCCTGTACGCGTCCTACGCCAACGCGGTCTGTGAAAAGTACATCAACGCCAAAATCGAAGGCGCGCAGGTCGGCATGGGCCTTCGCCAGACGACCGAGGACGACTACGAGATCGACCCGACGATGCCGCAGCCCAGGCGCGACGGCGAGGACACGGCGCGCCCCGAATGATGTACGAAGGGTTCGCATCGGTCTACGACCGGCTGATGGCGGATGTGGACTATGAAGGCTGGGCCGCGTATGTGTTGGCGCTTGCGCAAAAGCACGGCGTTTCCGTCGCGAAGGCGGTCGACGCGGCGTGCGGGACAGGCAATCTGACGCTCGCGCTGGCGGCCCGCGGCGTGTCGATGACCGGCGCCGACCTGTCGCCTGAGATGCTTGCGATCGCGTCCGGCAAGGCCCGCACGCGCGGGTTTTCTGTGCCTTTTGTCCGGCAGGATATGCAAAATCTTCGGCTGCACCGACCGGTGGACGCTGTTTTTTGCGCATGCGACGGGGTAAACTATCTGACGAAGCCCGCGGAGGTTTCGGCGTTTTTTGCGGCGGCCTTCGCGGCGCTACGGCCCGGAGGCGGCCTTTTCTTTGATGTGTCGACCGAGGCGAAGCTTCAAAAAACGCTGGGCGACAACTGCCTGGGTTCGGACGACGAAGCCGTGTCGTATCTTTGGCAGAACCACTACGACCCAACCGCGCGGCTGCTGCAGATGGACCTGACGTTCTTCCTCCGGGAGGCGGACGGCCGCTACCGCCGCTTTTCGGAGACGCACATTCAGCGCGCGCACGCATTGGATGAACTGACAGGCAGGCTCGCGGCCGCCGGGTTTTCCGGCGTCGCGGCGTACGGGGACAGGACGTTCGCAAAGCCGCGCGCCGCGGAGGCGCGCATCCACATCGCGGCGACGAGGCCGTAAGGCGACCACAAGGAGGCAACATGGCGGGACAGACGGCCAACGGGCGGTTGATTCGCGGCCTGCTCGGCGACGGGCAGGCGCGCGTGATACTCTGCGACACCACGGAGATGGCGGAGGTTGCGCGCGCGGCGCACGGCGCTACAAACGTCTGCGCCGCGGCGCTCGGCCGCGTGATTTCGGCGGCGGCGCTTTTGACCGCGGCTTCCGAAAAGGAGCCGCGCAGCATCACGCTGTCGTTTCGCGGCGGCGGCCCGGCAGGGTCGTTAGTCGCCGTGGCGCACGGCAAAACGATCAAGGCGTACGTCGACCACCCGGAAATTACGCTGCCGCTCAAGGCGAACGGAAAGCTCGACGTCGGCGGCGTGATCGGCAGGGAAGGGCTGCTCACGGTCGTCCGCGACCTTGGAATGAAGGAACCCTATATCGGGCAGACGCCGCTGGTCAGCGGCGAAATCGCGGAGGACATCGCGATGTACTGCACCGCGTCCGAGCAGCAGCCGACGCTGTGCGCGCTCGGCGTGCTGTGCGCGGAACGCGTGCTTTCGTCCGGCGGGCTGATCGTGCAGCCGCTGCCTGGCTGCGATGAGGATTTGCTTTCGCAGCTTGAACTGCGCGCGCCGGTTTTCGCGGACATCAGCGCGCACCTGATAGAAACGCCGCCGGAGGCGCTGTTTGACGCCTTCTTCCGCGGTTTGCGCCCTACGGTGATCTCCGACGAGCCGATCGCATATGCCTGCGATTGCACCCGGGAGCGGATGGAGCGAGCGCTGCTTTCGCTCGGGCGCGCGGAACTGACCGACATGATCGAAACGCAGCGCGGCGCGGAGATCGCATGCAGCTTTTGCCGTGAGACGCACGCGTTTTCGCAGGACGATCTGCGCGGGCTGTTGGAACTGGCCTGAATGGCGTCCCGCTTTGCGCGATAGAATAGCCGGGGAAACGACGAGCGATAAGGAGAGGCCATGGACAATCAGGCGAGGCATGGTCAGGTGCTTCCGTTCGCGCGCAGCGCGGACTATTTGCGTAGGCTCGCGATCAGGCAACGGGACGCGAACAACCCGCTCAAGGCGTTGGATCTGCTGCGCCTGTGCCTGCAAAAAACGCCGGGCGATCCGCGAACGGTCCTGGAAATCGCCATCACGTACGGCCAGATGCGATGCCCGAACCTCGCGAACCGGTATTTGTTTTCTTTGCTGTCCGATGACGAACTGGCGCCGGAGTGCCTTTTTTACGCCGGATGCAACTTCTATCTATTGCAGATGATAGACGCCGCGCGCGATTGCCTGATGCACGCGCTGCAAAAGCGGCCGGATGCGCAGTTTGCGCAGCATGCGGTGGAGGTCATCGGGGACATCGACGACAGGCTGCACGGCGCGAGCGAGCCGGAGGCGCGGATCAACCGGCGCGTCGGCCGCGCGCTCGACGCATTGGACCGCGGAAGTCCCGCGCTGTCCGCGCGCCTGATCCGGCGGGCGCTGGCGCTGGAAAAGCGCAACGGAAGCGCGCACGCGCTTTTGTCGTTTGCGCAACTGACGGCCGGTGACAAAGACGGCGCGCTTTCGTCCGCGCGGTTTGCCTGGCGCTGCGCGAGGCATGACGTCCGCTCGCTCTGCGCGATGGCGGCCGCGCTGCACGGATCCGGTTCCGCGAAGGCC
>JAVBOQ010000315.1:0-5208 GCA_031550455.1 Eubacteriales bacterium | reverse complement strand
GAGCGGTCGGGTCTTACGCGCCATGCGTGAGGCCTCCTTTTGGTTGAATGCTTGTACGAACAGTATACTACAGGTTGAACCGCGCGGCAAGGTTCGTCAGGCGCATCACCGCATGCTCCCAACATTTGACACGCCGCGAACCCGGTTTGTTCCATCCCTGCGCGACGAAATCAACAAAAATTGCATCAATATTCGTCTTGTGCGACGGCGGCCGGTCAGGCGTCCGGATTTTCCATCGGGCAGGCGCGGTTCAGCGCGCGGTGCGTGTAGCGCGGCTCGTCGCCGACCGTCTGTCCATGGCCGATCAGCTTGTACTTGTATGTGCACAGCCCCTCGATGCCCATCGGGCCGCGCGCGTGCAGCTTTCCGGTGGCGATGCCGACCTCCGCGCCGAACCCGTAGCGGTACCCGTCCGCGAACCGCGTCGAACAGTTCCAGAACACGCCCGCGCTGTCCACGCGCGCCATGAACGACCGCGCGGCGGCCTCGTCGCGGGTGACGATGGCGTCGGTGTGCTTTGAGCCGTGGGCAAGGATGTGCGCAACCGCCTCATCCAGCGAGTCAACCACCTTGACCGAAAGGACAAGGTCAAGGTACTCGGCGTCCCAGTCCGATTCGGTCGCAGCTTCGCAGGCGATGACGGCGCGCGTCCTTTCGCAGCCGCGCAGCGAGACGTCGGCCAGCGTCAGTGCCCTGGCAACGACGGGCAGCGCGGCGTCCGCGACCGACCGGTGTACCAGCAGCGTTTCCGCGGCATTGCAAACGGCCGGGTACTGCGCCTTGCTGTCGGCGACGATCCGCGCGGCCATCTCGATGTCCGCTTCCGCGTCGACATAGACGTGGCAGACGCCGTCCGCGTGCCCGAGCACCGGGATGCGCGTGTTGTCCATGATATAGCGGACAAACTCGTTGCTGCCGCGCGGGATGATCAGGTCGACATATTGATCGAGCGCGAGCATCTCGCCGACGTCCTCGCGCGTTTCGAGCAGCGCGCCCCATCCGGCCGGCAGACCAGCGCGCTGGGCGGCCTCGTCGATGACCCGGAACAGCTCGCGGTTGCTCTCCCTCGCCTCGCGCCCGCCCTTGAGCAGCGCGCAGTTGCCGCTTTTGATGCACAGCGACGCGATCTGCACCAACGCGTCCGGCCTCGATTCGAAAATCACGCCGACGACGCCGATCGGGCAGGTGACGCGGTACAGATCAAGCCCGGGCGAAAGCTCGGTCGACAGCAGCGTGCGGCCCAGCGGATCCGGCAGCCTCGCCAGCGCGCGAAGGCCGTCCGCCAGC
Source organism: Eubacteriales bacterium (assembly GCA_031550455.1). Lineage (GTDB taxonomy): Bacteria > Bacillota > Clostridia > Christensenellales > Aristaeellaceae > Avichristensenella. Next base: position 3,921 of record JAVBOQ010000315.1, on the reverse strand, counting down.
GCCGCGAGCTTCGCCTCGTTGAGCTTTAACCGTTTGAGCATCGGAAGCGGCAGCCCGTCCACATCCGCGCGGACCATATCCAGCGAGTTCGCGGACAGGATCTCCGCCGCGTTTTTATCAAGCCCTTCGGCCGCGTACAGCAACGCTTGCCGCCTCGCGGCGTCCGGCGCGGCGGAAAGTTGTTCTGCATCCCGTTTCGCGCGCGCGGCAAGTTCATCAACCGTCATACCGATCACCTCGCCTGCATCATATCACAGAACAGTTTACGGCACCAGCGATTCCGCAAATCCGTACATTAAAATGCCCGCCGCGACCGCCGCGTTTAGCGACTCCGCGCGTCCGCGCATCGCCAGCGTGACGCGCGCGTCCGCCTTCTCGGAAACCTCGGGCGAAACGCCGCTTCCCTCGCCGCCGATGACCAGAACCGTGTCCATGCCGCACCCGCGAAACGCCTCGCGCGGTGGCACGCCGCCAAGCTCCGCCGCGATCACACGGTATCCGCGTTTGCCAAGGGGCAACAGCGCGTCCGGCAGGTTTCCGCGAAACACCGGCAGCCGCAGCACGCCGCCCATGGACGCGCGGACAGTTTTCGGCGCGAACGCGTCCGCGCACGCGTCCGACAGCAGCGCGCCGCGAAACCCGGCGGCCTCGGCGGTGCGCAGCATCGTGCCGACGTTGCCCGGATCCTGCACGCCGTCGAGCGCCAGCAGCGGGCCGGCGGCGGCCGTCAGGTCAAGCGACGCGGGCATCCGCACCGCCGTGACGATTCCCTGCGGCGTACGCGCCTCGGCGACCGCCGCGACGACATGCGCCGGCGCCGCGATCACGTCGTCCGCCAGCGCGATCAAGGCTGCGTATGCGTCGAGTCTTTCGCTGTCGACAAGCAGCGTCGCGACCTCCGCGTCGCGCAGCGCCTCGGCGCAGAGCTTGCCGCCCTCCGCGAGAAACAGGCCGGTTTCCGCGCGCGTTTTCGCGTCGCGCAGCGCGCGCAGGGCGCGAACGCGCGGGTTTTGCGCGCTGGTGATCGTCAGCATGGCGTTTTCCCTCCAAAAAAGTTATCGCGACAGGCAAGGACGCCGGGACGCTGTCCCAGACCCTGCCAAAGAACCTTCGGCCCTTTAGCGGGGATCCAAGGGGCGCGGCCCCTTGGCGTTCCTTCATTCCTGTCGCGACAGCCTCAGCCCACGCGGCATTTTACGCGTTCTTCGCGACCTCGACGAGCTGGGCGAATCCGCCCGCGTCGTTGACCGCCATGTCCGCGAGCATTTTGCGGTTGACGTTAACACCGGCCTTCTTCAGGCCGCTGATGAACGTCGAATAGCTCATGCCACTGATGCGCGCGGCCGCGTTGATGCGGGTGATCCACAGGCGGCGAAAGTCGCGCTTGCGCAGCTTGCGGCCGATGTAGGCGGAGCGGAGCGAGCGCATGACCGCCTCGGTCGCGGCGTGGTACTGCTTGGACTTCGCGCCCCAAAAGCCCTTGGCGAGCTTGAAAATCTTCCTGCGCTTCTTATGGCCGTTGACGGCTCTCTTGATTCTTGCCATGGTTGGGTCCTTCCTTTCGCGGCTACGCCTTACTTATAGGGGATCAGCTGCTTGACCCGCTTGGCCTCGGTGCTGTCCACCAGCCCACCAAGCCGCAGCACGCGTTTCTGCTTCGGTGACTTGGAAGCCATGATGTGGTTGCGATACGCCTTGGCCCTCTTGATCTTGCCGGATTTCGTCAGCGAAAAACGCTTGGCGGCGCCGCGGTGGGTTTTTTGTTTGGGCATGTTCATCCTCCTTGCAAACGGTTATTTGCCGTCCTTGTTTTCTTTGGGCGCCAGAATCATGATCATGTGCCGACCTTCGGTGAGCGGCCTGCGCTCGACGATGGCGACGGCCTTGACGCGCTCCACAAAATCGGCCATCACCTGGATGCCGATCTCCTGGTGCGTGATCTGACGGCCACGGAAGCGAATCGACACCTTGACCTTATCGCCTTCCTCCAGGAAACGGATCGCAGCTTTTGCCTTGACCGCGACGTCGTTGTCCTCGATCGTTGCGGAGAGCTGGACCTCCTTGAGGGTGATGACCTTTTGATTCTTGCGGATTTCGCGCTGCTTCTTGGCCTGTTCAAAGCGGTACTTGTCGTAATCCATCAACTTACAGACCGGCGGGAACACATTGGCGACAATCTTGACGAGGTCAAGCTCCTTCTGTTCGGCAAGATCCAGCGCCTGCCGGATCGGCATTACGCCAAGCTGCTCGCCGTCGACGCCGATGACGCGCACTTCCCGGTCGCGAATCTCCTCATTGATCATCAGATCGTTGCTGATACCGATACACCTCCCATAAAATCAAAAAAGACGGGCGGGGAAGTCCCGCCCGTTGCACACAGAAACAGATCAACTCTGCCTGATGACCCGCGCTGGCCATTGCCGCCGGGTGAGAAGCGGGGCGCTTCCACTTGTAGCCAGAGGATTGTAGCATGCGCGGGATGGCTTGTCAAGCGATTTTCACGCAAAAGCAGGGCGATTTTCACGCAAAAGCAGGGCGATTTCTGTAAGCGTCCTGCGATCGAGGTTGCGCGAATACCCATAGGGTTCTGTGCCATAATACTCCCGTTTCAATTGCCGCTGGCGGTTTGCGGTCGGACGCGCTATACTGTATGGCGTCGGTCGCATCCCAGCGGCCAAGAATAGGAGTGAGCACATGAAATTTCGTCCGTACTTGACCTTCGACGGCACCTGCGCGGAGGCGTTAGAACTCTACAAGCGCGCGTTCAAAACCGACGTTCTCCAAACGCTTCGCTTTTCGGATATGCCTCCGAATCCGAGCTTCCAGATTCCGGAGACCTACAAAAACCGGATTTTACAGGCCACGCTCCGCGTCGGCGACGACTACATCCGCATGTCCGACTGCGGCCCGACAACCAGACTGAACGACCCGGAGTCCGAGCGCTTGTCGCTCGCGGTAGAAACCAGCGAGGAGGATGTCCGCCACGCTTTCGCCGTGCTGTCCGAGCAGGGGCGCGTCGGGATGCCGCTTGCCAAAACGTTTTACAGCCCCTGCGCAGGCGTTGTTTTTGACAAGTTCGGCGTCATGTGGAATTTTGTCGCGCAGAAGTGACGCAAAATTCCTTCGAAGGGCTTGCGCAAAGAACAGATTCGCGCTATACTTACATGCGGTCACAGCGTCTGGGTGAGGCGCAGTTTGGTAGCGTGCTTGAATGGGGTTCAAGAGGTCGCAAGTTCGAATCTTGTCACCCAGACCATGGAAAAACCCTTGAGAATACTAGATTCTTGAGGGTTTTTCTTTTTTGTTTTCATAATCTATTTTTGGGCGTCTGGCAACTTTCTGGCAACTTTTTTGTTTTCGAACACTTTCCCGATTTTTTCGGCGGCGGCCTGGATATGCGTATTATTCAAATGCGTGTATATCTGCGCGGTCGTTTTATAGTCCGCGTGACCGACGAGACGCATGGCGACAAGCGGGTCTACGCCCGCGTCATAGAGTTTCGTAATGGAGTTGTGGCGAAGATAATGCGGCGTGATTTCTGTCGTCCAGTCCTGACGGAGATCGGACTTGCGCTTCTTTTCTTTGCTATCCTCCGCATCATGTTCGACCGGCGTAGCAAGACCGGCGTCAATCATGAGCTGCATCCAGCGCCGTTGAAATGTAACAAGTGAAAGGGGCTGATTCGCCGCCGTGCCGAAGAGATAGACCGCCGGAAGGCTTCTCTTGACGCGCAGGAGCACCATCAGTTCCGATGGGATCGGAACTTGACGCCTGGCTGCTTTCGTTTTGAGCGCGCCGTCCGCACCTTTGTTGGTCCCTGTGAAATCGACGTCCCGTTCGATGTGGACGACTTCTTCCTGCCAGTCGATGTCGCTCCATTTCAAACCGAGCGCTTCACCTCTGCGCAGACCGAGGTAGTAT
>JAVBOQ010000268.1:0-3730 GCA_031550455.1 Eubacteriales bacterium | reverse complement strand
GCACAACACGACCGGCACCGGCGACATGACCTACTTAAAGGCGATCGAGGCCGGCGCGGACATCGTCGACACGGCGCTGTCGCCTTTGGCGAACGGTACGAGCCAGCCGGCCACCGAAGCGCTCGTCGCGACGCTCGCCGGTACGCCGTTTGAGACCGGGCTGAACCTCGAAATGCTGTCGAAGGCGGCCGAGCACTTCCGCCAGGTGGCCGAACGGCTGACGAAATCCGGCGACCTTGACCCGCGCGTGCTGAACGTCGACGTCAATACGCTTTTGTATCAGGTGCCGGGCGGCATGCTGTCGAACCTGATCAGCCAGTTGAAGCAGGCGAACGCGTCCGGCAAGTTCTACGAGGTGCTCGCGGAGATTCCGCGCGTGCGCGAGGATTTCGGCTTCCCGCCGCTGGTCACGCCGACAAGCCAGATCGTCGGGTCGCAGGCCGTGATGAACGTGCTGTCGGGCGAGCGGTACAAGACCGTCACCAATGAAAGCCGCGGCCTGATGCTCGGCGAATACGGCCAGTTGCCCGCGCCGGTCAACGAAAAGGTCAGAAAACAGATCATCGGCGACGCGAAGGTGATCACGCACCGGCCCGCCGACGACATCGCGCCCGAAATGGACAAGTACCGTGCCGAAATCAGCGACTGGATGGAGCAAGACGAGGACGCGCTGTCCTACGCGCTGTTCCCGCAGGTCGCCCAGAAGTTTTTCGAATACCGCCGCGCGAAGGAGCAGGGGCTCATCGTGCCGGAGATCAAGGTCAAGGTGCTCGCGTAATGGGATTTGTATTGCTTTCCAACGACGACGGCGTGTACGCGCCGGGACTTCGCGCGCTGGCGGACGCTTTTCTGGCGTCCGGCTGGCGCGTCTGCGTCTGCGCGCCGGATCAGGAGCGCAGCGCTTCGGGGCACAGCATTTCGGTCAAACGTCCGGTGGTCGTGACGTCGATTCCGTGGGACGGCCTGCCGGACGACGCGCCGCTGGTCGCCTACAAGACCGACGGCACGCCGGCCGACTGTGTGAAGGTCGCGCTGCTTGAGCTGTGCGACGGCAAACCGGACATTGTTGTGTCCGGGATCAACAACGGCTGGAACATCGGCACCGACGTGTTCTACTCGGGCACGGTCGGCGCGGCGATGGAAGGCGCGTTCGAAGGCGTGCCGGGCATGGCGGTGTCGTTAAACCACCCGACACCCGCGCGGCTTGCGCCCGCCGCGGCGATGGCCGAGCAGATCGCGCGCAGGTTTGCGGCAAACCCGACGCGGTTGCCGTCCATTCTGAGCCTGAACCTGCCGAACACCGCGCCCGGCGACTGGCAGGGACCGGTCGAAGCGCCGCTGACCCGCATCCGCTACACCGACGCGTACGACAAGCTGCACCACGCGCGCGGCCGCGACGCGTACTGGCTGCGGGGCGAGATCATCGAGGAAGGCGGTCTGCCGGGCGGTGACCTCGACTGCCTGACGCGCGGTTTCGCGACGCTGACCGTGATCGGCTGGGATCTGTCGGTGCCCGGCGCTTCCGGGCCTTATTTGCAAGACTGAGCCGAAATGTTGCATTTTCCCGCTCCATCGTGTACAATGGAGCGGGTTTTTTTCGTCCATAAAGAACACAGGGGGTTCCCATCATGCAGGATTTGATCCGCCGTCTGAACCAGACCGGCAAGCGCCTTTCCAAAGGGCACCGGCGCATCGCCGATTATATTATGCAGCATTACGACAAGGCGGTGTTCATGACCGCGTCGAGCCTCGGCATGAAGGTCGGCGTCAGCGAGTCGACGGTCGTCCGTTTCGCGGTGGCGCTCGGGTATGAGGGTTATCCGCAATTGCAGCGCGCGCTGCAGGAACTGGTGCGCCACCGGCTTACGGTAGTTCAGCGGTTTGAGATGACGAGCGACCTGACGCAGAACGAGATCTTGCAGACTGTTTTGAAGGCGGACATGCAGAACATCCGCTCGACGATCGAGGAGATCAACGTCGAAAAGTTCGACGATGTTGTCGACCGGATCGTCAAGGCGAGGTCGATCTATGTGATGGGCGTGCGCTCGGCCGCGCCGCTCGCGCAGTTCTTCGGGTATTACCTGCATTTCGTGTTTGACAACGTGCACATCGCGTCGGCCGGCGTGATCGACGTGTTCGAGCAGATCTCGCGCATCGGTGAGGAGGACGTGCTGATCGGCATCAGCTTCCCGCGCTATTCGACGCGCACCGTCGACGCGATGCACTACGCCAAGTCGCGCGGCGCGCAGGTTATCGGCATCACCGACGGGCCGATGTCGCCGCTGAACGGCGTCGCGACCGAGTGCCTGATGGCGCGCACCGACATGGCGTCGTTCGTCGACTCGCTCGCCGCGCCGCTGTCGCTGATCAACGCGCTGATCGTCGCGGTGGGTCTGCGCCGCAAGGACGAACTGGCGGAACACTTTACGCAGCTTGAGGAAATCTGGCTGCGCAACCATACTTATCTGGAACGGGAGACGACATGAATCGTACGGTAACGGTCATCGGAGGGGGCCCGGCCGGCATGGCCGCGGCCCTTTTTGCCGCGAAGGCGGGCGCGCGCGTCACGCTGCTCGAACGAAACGAAAAGCTCGGGCAGACGCTGTACATCACCGGAAAAGGGCGCTGCAACGTCACGAACACCGCGGAAAACCCGATGGAGCATATTCCGCGCAACCCGCGCTTCCTGTACGCGGCGCTCGCGTTTTTTCCGTCGAAGGCGCTGCGCGCGTTTCTTTCGGAACACGGCTGTCAAACCAGGGAGGAGCGCGGGGGACGCGTGTTCCCGGAGAGCGACAAGGCAAGCGACGTGACGCGCGCGCTGGAAAGGGCGCTGCACGCGGCGGGCGTGGCCGTTCGGGTGAACAGCCGGGTCTCCGGGGCTGATTTTGAAGCGCTGCTCTCCGACGGGCCGGTTATTCTTGCGACCGGCGGCGCGTCGTACCCCTTGACCGGGTCGACCGGCGACGGCTACGCGCTTGCGGAGAAAGCCGGCCACACCATCCACCCGCCGCGCCCTTCGCTGATTCCGCTGATCACGAAGGAGGACTGGCCGCGCGCGCTATCCGGCCTGTCGCTGGTCAATGTGCGGCTCAGCGCGAAAGCTGGCAAAAAGGCGCTGTTTGACGAGCTCGGCGAGATGCTGTTCACGCACTTTGGTGTGTCGGGGCCGCTGGTGCTGTCGATGTCCAGCCACATCCTGGACGCGGATTTGGACGCGCTCACCGTGCGCATTGACATGAAGCCGGGCCTTAGGCCGGAGCAGCTCGACCGGCGGATTGTCCGCGACATCGACGAAAACCCGCGCAGGCAGCTTGTGTCGGTGCTGCCGCAGCTTGTCCCCGCGCGGATGGCCGAGGTCATCGCGGACGCGGCGGGGATACCCGGCGTGAAGCCCGTCGGCCAGTTGACGCGCGAGGAGCGCGCGCGGCTCGGCGGCGCGTTAAAGGCGCTGCCGCTGACAATCGCGGGCTTCCGGCCGATCGACGAGGCGATCGTCACGCGCGGCGGCGTGGAGGTCAAGGAAGTCGATCCGGGCACGATGGCGTCAAAGATACGGCCCGGCCTGTATTTCGCGGGAGAGCTGCTCGACGTCGACGCCCACACGGGCGGCTACAACCTGCAGATCGCCTTTTCCACCGGCGCGCTGGCGGGGTGGAGCGCGGGGGGTGGAGGGGCGTAAGGGAGGGGACGTTGGGACGTGTTCTTTCTTTTCGGGGAAAAGAAAGAA
>JAVBOQ010000143.1:0-12996 GCA_031550455.1 Eubacteriales bacterium | reverse complement strand
TGACGTACGGCGCGACGAGCGCGAACCTGGCCTATGACCTTGGCGAAGCTGCGGAAGGCGAGATTCCGGCGGCGACCGGAAGCCTGACGCGCGCGGAGCCTGAGAACTGGAACGTCGGCGTGTACGCGATGGAGATAGGGAGCCTCGCGCTGACGGATTCGGACAATTTCCTGGCGTCGAACTACGCCTTGAACTTCGCTTCGGCTGACCTGACGATCGAGCCGCGCCCGGTGCTCATCACGGTCGACGGTGCGTCAAAGATACTGGGCGATCCGGATCCTGTGTTCTCAGGTTCCGTGGAACCGCTATCGGCGAATTCGGGCGTGCTGACCGGTGAATCGCTGAACGCAAGGTTTGTACGTGCGGACGCCGGCCAGAGCGACAGCGTTGGCGCCATTATCAACCTGACGGCGGAATTCGAGAACCCGAACAACAACTACCTGGTAACGGTCAGCGGCGGTTCGATGGAGATACTTGGCCGTGTGACGTATTACGCGAACTATCCGAACGGCCTTGAACAACGGACGCTTGTCGACGAGGCGTCGTACAGGCTTGGCGACCAGATCAACATGCTCGGCAACGCGATGGCGGCCGGTTGGGGATCGAGCGAACTGCGCTTTGTCGGTTGGGAAACCGCGGATGGCGAGCCGTTCAATGGCGGTGCGATCGGAGAGCAGAACATTGAGCTCTATGCGCAGTGGGATGTGCTCAGGCACCTGCAGATCCGTTATTGGAACCCCGCGTATGGCGACGTGGCCGCGCCGACCAATCTCTACCTGTTCCAAGGCGACGGCTTTACGTACGAAGCTGCTTCCGTGATTGGCCAAACGGCGACGACGGCGGTCTTCGGCGATGGAAGCCAGGGAATGCCTGTCAGCGGGTCGGGCACCATGCCGGATGCTGATTACGTTGTCACGATTCTGTATGAGTACCTGAAGGTCGATCGCCCGGTGGTTCCGGACGACTCCGGCGAACCGGAAGGCCAGCAGCCTGAGTCGACCCCGAATCCGGAAACCGCGGAGCAACAGACCGTCGCGCCGGTCAAGCGCGCTTCCTACTTCACGATCAGTGAAATGGAAATCCCGTTGTCAGGTATCGCATCCCGCAGCGTCGGAGACAGCATCGAGTAACAAACCGCGCAAAAACTGTAAACACGCCGCTGTGCCGGGTCTTCCGGTCACAGCGGCGTCTATTTTATATCAGGGCGATTTCATTGCAAATGAAATCACCCTGATCACCATATGGGATTGCTTGACCATATGCGGAAATTGCCGTATAATGATCTTGCATCGGGCGTTGGTATGATGCCGAAAAAACGAATAGGGAGAACAAAAATGAAGAAAACACTGGCCCTCGTCGTTGCTCTGTTGCTGATGGTCGGTCTGCTCCCGTCCGCGATGGCGGACACCGTCGCCAAGGAAACGATCAAGCTGGGATTCATCCACGTTTCCGACCCGAGCGACATGGGCTACACGTACAACCATGACCTCGGCACCAAGAAAATGATGGAAACCCTCGGCATCACCGAAGACCAGGTGATCAACAAATACAACGTGCCCGAGACGTCCGAGTGCGAGACCGCGATCAACGAAATGATCGAGGCGGGCTGCAACATCATCTTTGCAACCAGCTTCGGCCATGGCGACTTTATGCTCGCGGCCGCGAAGGAGCACCCGGAAATCGAGTTCTGCCACGCGACCGGATACTACGCCTCCGACGCGGGCCTCCCGAACCTGCACAACTATTTTGCCAGCATCTATCAGGCGCGCTACCTCGCGGGCATCGCGGCGGGCCTCAAGACCGAGACCAACGTCCTGGGCTATGTCGGCGCGTTCCCGTTCGCTGAGGTCATCAGCGGCTTCACCGGGTTCTACCTCGGCGCGAAGTCCGTCAACCCGGACGTCACGATGAAGGTTATGTACACCGGAAGCTGGAACGACCCGACCAAAGAAGCGCAGGTCGCCAAGGCACTGATCGACATGGGTTGCGACGTGATCTCGCAGCATTCCGACTCGACCGCGCCGGCGACGACCGCCGAGGCCAACGGCGTGTTCCAGGTCGGCTACAACTCCGACATGATCCCGGCCGCGCCGAAGGCGTCGCTGATCTCCGCGCGCATCGACTGGTCGAAATATCTGACGTTCGCGGTGGAATCCTACCTCAACGGCGAAGCGATCCCGACCGACTGGTGCCAGGGCCTGAAGGAAGAGGCCGTGTACCTGTCCCCGCTGAACGATGCGATCGCCGCGCCGGGCACCGCCGAGGCGATTCAGGAAGCCATGGACCGTATGCTGAACACCGGTTGGGACGTGTTCACCGGCCCGCTGCACGGCGTCGGCAAGGACTTCGGCGGCAACACGATCGAAATCGACCTGAAGGAAGGCGAGACCTTCGTTGAGCCGATCTCCGCGCCGTCCTGGGTTTATATTGTCGACGGCGTCACCGTCATCGAAGGCTGATCATGGCGACAGGCAGGGCCGAGTTTGAACGGCCCTGCTTTTTTTGTATGACTGTATGACGCGCAGAAGGAAGCGGGGGAGATGTCGGATGGCACAGGCGCAACCCAACGCAATTGAGGTCTGCAATGTGACCAAGACATTCGGGTCGGTCATCGCCAACGACAGGATTTGTCTGAGCGTACGGCGCGGCGAGGTGCACGCGCTGCTCGGCGAGAACGGCTCCGGCAAGACGACGCTGATGAACATGCTGTCGGGCATCTATTTTCCGGACAGCGGCCGCATCCTCGTCAACGGGCAGGAGGTGTCCATCCGCTCGCCGAAGGACGCGTTCGCGCTTGGCATCGGCATGATCCACCAGCATTTCAAGCTGGTCGACGTGCTGTCCGCCGCCGAAAACATCGTTCTCGGGCTCAGGGGCGACGTGATCCTCAACCGAAACGCGCTGTCGGAGGAAGTCCGGGCGATCAGCCGTAAGTACGGCTTTTTGCTGGACCCGGAAAAGAAAATCTATAAAATGTCCGTGTCGGAGAAGCAGACCGTGGAGATCGTCAAGGTGCTGTACCGCGGCGCGGATATCCTGATTCTTGACGAGCCGACCGCCGTGCTCACGCCGCAGGAGACGACCAGGCTGTTTGACGTGCTGCGCGCGATGAAGGCGGACGGCAAGGCGATCATCATCATCACGCACAAGCTCAACGAAGTCCTGGCGGTCAGCGACCGCGTGACGATCCTGCGCAAGGGCCGCTTCATCGGCACGGTCGAAACGGCCGGCGCGGGCGTGCAGTCGCTGACGGACATGATGGTCGGCCACGCGATGCGGCTGGAAATTCAGCGATTGGAGCGCGAACCGGTTCCGCTGTGTCAGGTGCGCGGGCTGACCGTCCGGCACAAGGACGGCCATGTCGCGCTGTCGGATGTCAGCTTTGATTTGAACGGCGGCGAGATTCTCGGCGTCGCGGGCGTCGCGGGCAGCGGACAGAAGGAGCTTTGCGAGGCGCTGACCGGCCTGATGCCGATCGAGCGCGGAACCGTCGTGATCGACGGCGCGCGCACCGAGAACATGCCGCCGAACGAACTGCAGAACATGGGTGTCCGCTATGGCTTTGTGCCCGAGGACCGGCTTGGCATGGGGCTGGTGGGCAGCCTGAGCATCACTGAAAACCTGCTGATCCGAAAGTACCGCAAGCAGCGCGGTTTCATGCTGCGCAGAAAACCTGTGACCGAGCACGCGAGGCAGTTGATTCAAAAAATGGACGTCGCCACAACCGGGCCGGCGCAGCGCGTCAGCAAGCTGTCCGGCGGCAACGTGCAGAAAATCCTGCTGGGCCGTGAGCTGGCCGAGCGGCCGCGCCTGATCGTCACCGCCTACGCGGTGCGCGGGCTGGACATCGGCGCTTCGTACATGGTGTACGACCTGCTCAGCGCGCAGAAGGCGGAGGGCGTCGGCGTGCTGTTTGTCGGCGAGGATCTGGACGTGCTGCTGGAACTGTGCGACCGGATTCTGGTGTTGTGCGGCGGCGCGGTCTCCGGCATTGTCGACGCGCGGAAGGCGACAAAGGAGCAGATCGGCCTTCTGATGACGCATAAGGCGGAGGTGACGCTTTGAACACGCATGCCGTTGCCAAAACGCGCCGACAGCCGCTCGTTCGCATGGTCAGGCGCGAAAACGTGTCGCCTCGGCAGGCGGTCGCGATCCGCGCGCTGGCGATTCTCTGCGCGCTGCTGACCGGCGGCGTGATCATTCTGTGCCTTGGCCACAATCCCGTTCGCGTCTACTGGGACATGATCCAAGGCAGCCTTGGCACAAAAACGCTGCTGATCGAGACGATCCGCATCGCGATCCCGCTGCTGATCACCGCCCTGGGCATTTCGCTGGCGTTCAAGATGCGGTTCTGGAACATCGGCGGGGAAGGGCAGATCCTGTTCGGCGCGATCGCTGCGAGCTATTTTGCGCTGTTTCAGTTCGAGGCGATGCCAGGCCCGCTGCTGCTGATCGTGATGGGCGTGTCCGCCGTGCTGGCGGGCGGCCTCGCGGGCGTGCTGCCGTCGCTGTTTAAGGCGAAATGGGACACGAACGAGACGCTGTTCACGCTGATGCTCAACTACATCGCGATGCAGTTGGTGCTTTTCCTCCAAAACGGCCCGTGGAAGAACCCGATGCTGCGCGGCTTTCCTAAGATCGCGATGTTTGAAGCCGCGGCGAAGCTGCCGAAGGTGTTCGGCGTGCACATCGGATGGATCATCGCGCTGGCGCTTGTCCTGCTGCTGTATGTGTACCTGAACCACACGAAGCACGGGTATGAAATCTCCGTCGTCGGCGAAAGCCCGCGCACCGCGAAGTACGCGGGCATGAACGTCGGCTGGGTGCTGATCCGGACGATGTTCATCTCGGGCGCTCTGTGCGGCCTCGCGGGGTTCATCATCGTGTCGGGCGCGGACTACACGCTCAGCGGCGCGACGACGGGCGGCGCCGGGTTTACCGGCATCACGGTCGCCTGGCTTTCGAAGCTCAACCCGCTGGTCATGGGGTTCGTCGCCTTCGCGATCGCGATTTTGGAGCGCGGCGCGAACCGGATCCAGACCACGTTCAAGATTCCCGCGTCGGCGGCCGACGTGCTGATCGGCGTGATCCTGTTTTTCATGCTCGGCTGCGAGTTCTTCATCAACTACCGGCTGGTGTTCCGCCACGGAAAGGAGCGCGCAGATGGATAACCTCATCAACCTGCTCAACGCGGCCGTCCTGGCGGGCACACCGCTTTTGCTGGGGTCGCTCGGCAGCATCTTGACGAGCAAGGCGGGCAACTTAAACCTTGGTGTCGAAGGTATGATGTTCATGGGCGGCGTGACCGGCCTCGCGGGCGCGTTCTACTATGAGCAGTGGGCGATCGCGGCGGGCGGCGCGGCGAACGGATTTCTCGCGGCGCTGTTTGCGCTTGCCGCCTCGTTCGCCGCAGGCGCGTTCGGCGCGCTGATCTATTCGTTCCTCGTCGTCACGCTGCGCGCGAACCAGAACGTGACCGGCCTCGCGCTGGCGATCTTCGGCGCGGGCTTTGGCAACTTCTTCGGCGAGTTCATGGGCGTCAAGGCGGGCGGGTATGTCGCGGTCAGCGCGGACGTCAAGGCCGCGTTTGGCGGCGTGGAGATACCGTTCCTGTCGGACATTCCGTACCTCGACCGGCTGCTGTTTACATACAACTGGGTCGTCTATTTCGCGGTCGCGGTCGCGCTCCTGATGGCGTGGTTCTTGGGCCGCACGCGGACCGGCCTGAACCTGCGCGCGGTCGGCGAAAACCCTGCGACGGCGGACGCCGCGGGCATCCATGTGACGCGGCACAAGTACTTGGCGACGGTGATCGGCGGCGGCATCTGCGGCACCGGCGGCATGTACATGGTCATGGTGACGTTCAAAGGCGTGTGGGTACACGATCCGATCAAGGGATACGGGTGGCTTGCGGTCGCGCTGGTGATTTTCGCGGCCTGGAGTCCGGCGCAGGCGCTGCTCGCGGCGCTCATCTTCGGCGGGCTGTCAATTCTGCGGATGTACGTGTCGCTCGGCCTGCCGGATCAGATCTATGACATGCTGCCCTATGTCGCCACGGTTCTGGTGCTGATTCTCACCAGCATGATGCAAAGCCGCGAGCGATCGCAGCCGGCTTCGTGCGGCGTCAATTACTTTCGTGAGGAGCGATAAATTTTCTTTCATAAATTGAACAAACATGCGGTCCCAATCGTTATATGGATGGTTTGGAAAAATGCTGCGCTTTCATGTCGAAATGTGATGAAAACCGCGCCGGGCTTGACAGTGAACCGTGAATGTTCTACAATATTCATATGGTTAACTGGGTAGCTGTAATCATTCGTCGATGGCCGGAAGGGAGGAGTGCGCCTCTTTGGCGCGCCTTGGTATGAAAAAACGTTTATGGAAGCTGGTTGCCTGTGTCGGGCTTCTGATCGTCTGCCTTCTGGCGTTGACTGTTGTCGCGCTTGGCGAGGATGTGATCGAGGCCAAACTTGAAACGCGCCCATACACGCTGTTCGGCCCGACGACGGTGCAGGTGAACATCATTGTGACCAACATCAGCGACATTCAGACGCCGATCACCGTCACACTGTACGACCCGGACAACAACATTGTCACCGGCTTTGGCAGCGGCGGAACGGCGTACCTGAACGCCGGCGAGTCGAAATCCTATACTGGCTCCTGGTCGGTCACGGCGGAGCAGCTTAACAAGAAAAAAGTCACCTATGCTGTTCAGTATATCGTAACCAACGCCAGCGGCGAGGTTTCGTCCGCGCGCAAGCCGTTCAGCCAGGCGCTTGTCAAGAACGACGCGAAGGTCGCGTTCAACGTCGACCGCCAGGCGCCCAAGAGCGTTGTGGAGGGGCAGACCGTCAAGGTGACGTACCAGTGCATCAACAGCGGCACGGTGGACATCTCCAACATCGAAATCAAAGACCCGGACATCACAAAGGAAACGCTGAAGCTTCCGTTGCTGCGCGCCGGGGAGACCTATACGCTGGAGGCGAGCTATGTCGCCGAAAAGACGTCGCGAACCACCAACGCGGTCACGACGTACCAGTACCAGGGCGCCACCAAGATGGAAAGCGGCAAGCTGGAGTCCGGCGTCGCGGTGATCAGTGTGACGATACCGGATCTGCTCGTCAAACTGAGCGCGTCCGAATCGATCGTCAACGCGGGCACGAAGGTCAAGCTGACCTGCGTCATCACCAACCGCAGCGACCTGTCGTACTCCCAGTTGACCGTCACCGACCCGACGGAAGGCACGATCGAGTCGGGCCTGTCGCTCGGGCCTGGCAAAGCCACGACGATCGAGAGGAACATCACGGTCAACAATTCGGGCAGCTACCGGTTCAAGGTCGAGGGCGTCGACTCCACAGGCGCGCTGGTCAATTTTGAGTCCAACGATTGCGTCGTGCAGACGGTTCAGGACGAAATGAACCAGACCAGCGTATCTGCGGTTTCGGTTCCGGTGCAGTTGAGCATTGTGGCGGAGGCGGATCGCGAGATCATTTACAGCAAGCCGTCGCCGATCACGTTCCATATCAAGGTCACAAACTTCGGACCGATCGCGCTGGAAAACGTGCGCATCGAGACCGGCCCGGCCTGGAACCGAAAGACGGTCAGGACGATCGCGACGATCGATCCCGGACAGGCTGTCGACCTGATCAAGGAGTTCAGCGCCTCGCAGGACGGCGTCTACCAGTTCTTCGCCGTCGCGAAGGACACGGAAGGAAAGGAACAGACGCAGCCGTCCAACGAGTTCAAAGTTTCGTACCATGAGCTGGCCACGCCGCCGCCGCCCAGCCCGCCGCCCGCGCCGGATCCGACGCCTACGCCGGAACCTGTCGCGGAACCGACGCAGCCGTTCGGCGAGGGCGACCAAACGCCCGGCCCCGGCGCGGGAAAGATTCTGCTCTATGTGCTGGCCGGGCTGCTGGTCGTGATTCTGCTGGCGGTTTTGATGCTGTTCATCCTTGACCGCCGCCGCAACAACCCGCCTTCCGCCCCGAAGGGCCGCGACGCGTTGCCTACGGGCGGCGGATTCCGCGACAGCTTTGAGCGCAACCCGCACCGGGATTACGCGAAAGCGCCGAAGCGCGGCCGCAATGACGCGGGCGCGGGCCATGCGGGCAGACCGCTCGCACCCGCATACGCGCCGGACGGCGACGAGGCCGCCAAGGAACCCGCGGAGATGAGAATATTCGACGTGGAACCGACGCTGCCGACGCAGGGCGATGACAGCGTGTACCGCCGACCGGGCGCGGACTCCGCTTCGGCGGACGCGCCGGAAGAAGACGCCGCGCCCACCCGGGAAACGGAGCGCAGGGTCGCCTCGTCGATGAACCAAACCGAAGTGTTCAACCGGGACTATCTGTCGAAGATTCGCGGCGCGGCCCCGGCGGAGACGGAACCTGAAACCAAAAAGAAGCTGACGGACGAAGAAGCCGCGCTGCTTTCGGGCAGCACCGGACAGTATCGCCTGCAGCGCAAGTTTGGGTCCGTGCATACCGCCAAGCCCGAGCGCCCGGCTACCCAATCCGCGCCTTCTCCGCTGGCCGACCGGAAGCCAAGAACGGAGCGCGCGCAAGAGGCGCCGCTGTCGAGCTTCTATAGCGACGATGACGATGACGACGCGCCAGCGGCCGGACGCCGCCGCCGCAAATAGCCGAACGTGCCTAGCGCAAGGGGCTGTCGGGATAGGAATCAAGGAACGCCAAGGGGCTCCTTCCTATCGCGGCAGCCCCTTGCAATCGGCTTGCCCGTCCTTTATACTGGTATTTAGGGAGTGATCGATTGTTTACCGGCTTTTTGCGGGAAACGCCCGCGTTCTTTACGGCGCTGCGTTTCAACAACACCCGCGCCTTTTTTGAGGAAAACCGCGAACTGTACGCGCGCGCGGTGCGGGATCCGCTGACCGCGCTGGCGAGCGCGCTTGCGCCGGTTGTGCATGAGATCGATCCGCAGCTCGACACGAGGCCGGAACGCGCGGTTTCGCGCATTTACCGCGACGTGCGCTTCCGCAAGGACAAGACGCCGTACCGGGACTACATGTGGGTCGGATTCCGGCGCGTCGGCGAGGCGCGCGAGGAGACGTGCGGCTTTTATTTTGACCTGTCCGACACCGCCGCGCACTGGGGCTGCGGGTATTATCAGATGATCCCGGAAACGATGGCGCGCTTGCGCGAAACGATCCTGGAAACGCCCGCGAAGGTGCTTTCGATCCTGGAAGCGCCGGATTTCGCGCGCGATTTTGCATTGGAAGGCGAACGATACCTTCGCGCCAACCTGCCGCCGCAAGGTCTGCCCGAACCGCTTTGCACGCTATACCAGAAAAAGAACGTCTACGCCGAGCACTTGCTGGACGATTGGGAGCTGCTGTTCCGCCCGGAGCTTGCCGAACGGATTGCGGACGGGTTTCGCGCGCTTGCGCCGTTTTATGATCTGTTGCGCGGTTGCATGGTCAAAAAAGCCGGGGAGGTGCGGCCGTGAGAGATGAATGGAAACGGCTGAAAAGCGGAAGCGACATCCGCGGCGTCGCGATCGCGGAGGACGGCAAGGCGGCGGAACTGACCGAACCGGTCGGCCGGGCGGTGGGGCAGGCGTTTGCCCTTTGGCTGTCGGCCAAAACCGGCAAACCGGCAGCCGCGCTGACCATCGCGGTCGGGCGCGATTCGCGCGTGTCCGGCGAAACGCTTCAATCCGCGCTCATGGCCGGTTTGACGGCCACGGGTGTCCGCGTGCTTGACTGCGGCCTGTGTACGACGCCCGCGATGTTCATGACGACCGCGCTGCTTGGCGCGGACGGCGCGGCGATGGTGACCGCGAGCCACCTGCCGTGGCGGCGCAACGGCTACAAGTTTTTCACGACGGAAGGCGGGCTTTCCGGCGCGGACATCACGGAGATCCTTCAAAGCGCGTCCGAATCACCTTGCGCGGACATGCTGCCGCGCGCCGAACCGGTGGATTTTTTGGCGATATACGCGGGATTCCTGTCAAACCTCGCGACGTCCGCGCTCGGCCGCGACAAGCCGCTCGCCGGGCTGCGCGTCGCGGTGGACGCCGGCAACGGCGCGGGCGGGTTTTACGCGGCGCTGCTCGAATCGCTCGGCGCGGACACGCGCGGCAGCCGGTTTCTTGAGCCGGACGGCATGTTCCCAAACCATGTGCCCAACCCGGAGGATCCGCAGGCGATGGAAGCGCTGGCGGACGCGACCCGGTGCGCTGGCGCGGACCTCGGCGTGATCTTCGACGCGGATTGCGACCGCATGGCGCTCGCGGACGGCGAAGGGAACCCGGTCAACCGCAACCGCCTGATCGCGCTGATTTCGGCGGTGCTGCTGCGCGAGACGCCCGGCGCGACGATCGTGACCGACTCGGTGACGTCCGCGGGGCTCAAAGCGTTCCTCGCGTCGCGCGGCGGCGTGCTGCACAGGTTCAAGCGAGGCTACCACAACGTCATCCACGAGGCGAAGCGGCTGAACGGCACGGGCGTCGACTGCCCGCTGGCGATTGAGACGAGCGGCCACGCGGCGCTGCGCGAGAACCGGTTCCTTGACGACGGCATGTATCTGGCGACACGGCTTTTGATCGAAGCCGCGCGCATGAAACGCGAGGGAAAAGCGCTCTGCGACGCGATTTCGGATCTGTCGGAGCCCGCGGAGAGCCGTGAGATTCGCGTCAGGATCCATGCGGAGCCCTTTGCGCCCGCGGGCGAGGCCGCGATCGCGCGGCTGACCGAGGCCGTTCCGCGCGTGCCGGGCTGGGCGGTCGACCCGGACAACCGGGAAGGCATCCGCGTGTCGTGCGGCGGCGAGGGCAACTGGTTCCTGCTCCGCCTGTCGCTGCATGATCCGCTGCTGGTGCTCAACGCCGAGTCTGACCACGCCGGCGGCGTGGGGGACATGCTGTCGGCCCTGAAACGAATTCTGGACGGCTGTGAAGGAATCGGCGAAATGCCGCTTACCGATTGAAGGAGGGACACCGATGAAATCCATTGAGCAATTGACGATCGACACGATCCGCGTGCTATCCGCGGAGCAGGTGCAGACGGCCAAGTCGGGCCATCCCGGCACGCCGATGGGCGCCGCGCCGCAGGCGTTCGCGCTTTGGGACAAGGCGATGACCTACAACCCCGGCAACCCGGCATGGCCGAACCGCGACCGGTTCGTGCTGTCGAGCGGGCACGCGTCGGCGTTGATGTATTCACTTTTGCATTTGTACGGCTTCGGGCTGACGATGGACGATCTCAAGCAGTTCCGCCAGACCGGCAGCAAAACGCCCGGTCATCCGGAGTACGGCCATACGGTCGGCGTGGAGACGACGACCGGGCCGCTCGGACAGGGCATCGCCAACGCGGTCGGGTTCGCGCTGGCGGAGACGGTGCTGGCCGCGAAATTCAACCGGCCGAATTTTCCGATTGTCGACCATTACACCTACGCGATGTGCGGCGACGGCTGCATGATGGAAGGCATCGCAAGCGAGGCCGCGTCGCTGGCCGGCACGTTAAAGCTCGGCAAGCTGATTCTTCTCTACGACGCCAACCGCATCACGATCGAGGGCGACACGGACATCGCGTTCCGCGAGAACGTCGGCCTGCGCTTCGAGGCGTACGGCTGGCATGTGCAGCGCGTGCAGGACGGCAACGACTGGCAGGCGATCGCGGGCGCGGTGGAGGCCGCCAAGGCGGAGGACCGTCCGTCGCTGATCATCGTTCCGACGAAGATCGGCTATGGATGCCCCGAGCGCGAGGGCAAGGCGTCCGCGCACGGCGAACCGCTCGGTCCGGAGAACCTTGCCGCGATGAAGGAATACCTCGGCATGCCGCAGGCGTCGTTCCTCGTGGACCGGCAGGTGTACGCGCACACCGAAGAGGTTATCAAGCGTGGCGAACAGGCGGAGGCGGCCTGGTCGCGGATGTTCATCGATTACATCAAGGCATACCCGCAGTTGGCCTCCGAGTGGAACATGTGGCATTCCGCGCAGTTCCCTGTGGATCTGACCCGCGACGAGGCGTTCTGGCATTTCGAGGGCAAGGCCGCGACGCGCAACAGCTCGGGCGAGGCGCTGAACCGGCTCGCGGCGATGGCGCCGAACCTGATTGGCGGCTCCGCCGACCTCGCGCCGTCGAACAAATCCAACATGAAGGGCCGCGGCGATTATTCCGCCGAAAACAGGGCGGGCATGAACCTGCACTTTGGCATTCGTGAGCACGCGATGGCTGCGATCGCCAACGCGATGGCGCTGCACGGCGGGCTTCGGCCGTATGCCGCGACGTTCTTCGTGTTCAGCGATTACATGAAAAACGCGATGCGCCTGTCCGCGATGATGAAGCTGCCGGTGACGTACATCCTGACGCACGATTCGATCGGCGTCGGCGAGGACGGCCCGACGCATCAACCGGTGGAACACCTCGCGGGCCTGCGCGCGATCCCCGGCCTGCTTGTGTACCGTCCGGCGGACAGCCGCGAAACGGCCGCCGCTTGGACGGCCGCGATGACCGACGGCCGGCCGACCTGCGTCGTGGCGACACGGCAGGATCTGCCGCTGTATGAGAACAGCGGCCGGGCCGCGCTGCGCGGCGGGTATGTGCTGTCCGACAGCAAGGGATCCCCGGAGGCGATCCTGATGGCCAGCGGTTCCGAGGTTGAACAGATGGTCGAGGCGCAGAAGCTGCTGTGGGAAAAGGGCGTTGACGCGCGCGTCGTGTCGATGCCGTGCTTCGAGCTGTTCGACGAACAGCCGGAAGCGTACCGGGCGTCGGTGCTGCCGCCGCAGGTGCGCGCGCGCGTCTCCATGGAGGCGGGCGTCACACAGCCGTGGTATAAATACGTCGGCCTGGACGGAACGGCGATCGGCATCGACACGTTCGGCGCGTCGGGCAAATACTCCGACCTGTTCCCGATGTTCGGCATCACGGCGGCGCACGTGGTGGAGGAGACGTTGAAAGTGCTAGGGACGCAAGGCTGATCACGATTTGGATGAATGCTGCGGGGTACCAAGGGGTGAAACCCCTTG
>JAVBOQ010000255.1:0-6270 GCA_031550455.1 Eubacteriales bacterium | reverse complement strand
CGTCGAGATCGTCGGCCTGACCGAGACCCGCAAGGTCGTCGTCACCGGCGTCGAAATGTTCCGCAAGCTGCTGGATCAGGCCGAAGCCGGCGACAACATCGGCGTTCTGCTCCGCGGCGTGCAGCGCACCGACATCGAGCGTGGCCAGGTGCTTGCCAAGCCCGGCACGATCCATCCGCACACGCACTACAAGGGCCAGGTGTACGTCCTGACCAAGGAAGAAGGCGGCCGCCACACCCCGTTCTTTGACGGCTACCGCCCGCAGTTCTACTTCCGCACCACCGACGTGACCGGCAACATCAAGCTGCCGCAGGGCGTTGAAATGATCATGCCGGGCGACAACATCGTCATGGAATGCACCCTGATCACCCCGATCGCCATCGAAGAAGGCCTCCGCTTCGCCATTCGCGAAGGCGGCCGCACCGTCGGCTCGGGCGTCGTCATCGAAGTGCTGCCGGACGCGAAAGCGTAACGAAACGATTGAAAAGAGCTTTGCCCATTAGGGCAGGGCTCTTTTTTTGTTCCGCGCCAACGATTCGGTTCGCTCGCGACTCTAATGAACGCAAGTGATCATTTGCTGCCGGAAAGGTGTGACGGAATGGACAGAGACGCGTTCACGGCGAGGGTCGTGGACATCCGGGAAATGCTGTACCGCGTTTCGTTTTCGATGCTGCCCAATCCGCACGACCAGGACGACGCGGTGCAGGAAACGATCCGCATCGCGCTGCAAAAGAGAGAGACTTTGAGACAGGACGCGTTTTTCAGGACGTGGATTGTTCGCATCCTGATCAACGAATGCCACAGGATTCTGCGAAATTGGAAACGGGAAGCGCCACTGGACGAAACGCGGGCAAACCTTCCGGCGGACGGCAACAGCGAGGTCGCGGAGGCGCTGGCCGCGCTTGATGTCAAATTTCGGCTGCCGCTGGTTCTTTGCTACATCGAAGGCTACAGCAACGACGAGGTTGCCCGGATGATGCGCTTGCCGGTAGGTACCGTCAAATGGCGGCTGTCCAAAGGGCGCGCGCTGCTCAGGGAGCAGATGGACGAAGGGAGGGAACGGAAATGGACTGTTTGAATGCCCATGTGTACGGCAAAGCGCCGGAGCGCTTCATTCAAAACCTTGACCGCGCCCTCCAGAAAAAGGAGGAACCCATGAAGCGGAAGATTGGTTATTCGGTTTTGCTGGCTGTCGGCGCGATGCTGCTGTTCGCGACGGTCGCGTATGCCGTGATCAGCGCGTTTGACTTCGGCGCGCATCTGGATTGGGGCGACAAAAAATCGTTTCCGGGGAAGTATGCTGAGGTCGGCTTGTACAAAGGCGAGGACAACATGCCCAAGTTTGACGGCAAAAGCGTGGTCGCCCTGTATGATCCCGTGGACATGGACGGGCAAGGCCCCTGCGTGTACTGGCAGGGCTATTGGAACGCGGAGGAGAAGCGCAACAAGGAAGTCAGCGAGATTGACAACCCGGTTTTCCTGGTCGCGGCGTATCAGGACGGGCGCTTGACCGGTTTGCAGGAGGTGGATGAAGCGGCGTTTGACCGGCTTGTGACGCCGAGCCCCGCGCCGGATGACGAGCGGCGCGAGGCGAACAATCGGTTCCTCGAAGCGATGCAGACGCACTTTTACGAAAACCGGCAGCGCGACAACACCCTGAGCAGTTGCCACGCGGTTGATTCGGAACAATTGTTTTACGCGAGCATTGCCTCACCCGATCTGGACGGAAGCGGGAGCGTGTATTTGGCGGCCAGGTACGAGGACGGCGTTTTCGTCGGCTTCGACGAGGTTACAAAGGAAGCGTTTGACGCCCTCAGGGAGGCGGCTCGGGACAAGCTGGACAAACAAAAGTAGAGAGCGCGCGGGGGCTGCGGCCGAAAGAACGCAATGCCGCAGCCCCTTGGCGGATGGGGCCATCGTGATCGGGAGGAACGCCGGGGCGCTGTCCCGGGCCCTGCCAAGGACCTTCGGCGCTTTGGAATCACGTCTTTTTCGCCTCACGGCGGGATGGATTTCTTTCATGGAACCCTTGGCGTTCCTTTGTTTCTACCGCGAAAGCCCGTCCCGCCTTTCTACCCCTCCACCAACATCAGCCCCGCCGCTTTTTCCGCGCTTTCCGGCCACAGTCCCAGCATCACGCCCGCCATCAGGTCGAATTGCGCGTATGTTTGGTACAGTTCGCGCTGCCCCGCAAGGTGCGCCGGCATCATCGCCTTCAGCAGCCGCCCGGTTTCCGCCGCGAACGCGCCGCAAGCATGCCTTGCATATGCGCCGAGTTCCTTCGCGAGCGCTTCGAACGCGTCAAACTGCGGTTTTGTGAACCACGGCACGGCGACGGACAGCGCGCCGCCTTCGTTGCGGAGCGCGCCCGCCGCGATCAGCCCGGCGACAAACGCCGGGTCTTCGCCGTCCAGCCGACCCGTCTTGCGCAACTTCAGGCAGGCGTTCAGCACGCGCTCCATCGAAGCGCCGATCCGGTCGGCGACGGAGACGCCGCCCGGCACGCAGGAACGCCAGAGCAGCCCGGGAACCATGTGATACCAATCGCTGACAAGCAGTCCCGTCGGCTGTTCTCCGTATTCGTGACACATGAAGTAATACTGGCTCCCGTCCGGGCGCAGCGGCGGGTTCCATCCGGCATATTCGCCGCCATCGTGCAAAAGGTGCAGCAGCAGCACAGGCCGCAGCGCTTCGATTGTTTTCCCGCCCGTTTCAAACCCGATATCGGCAAGCACAGGCGCCATTTCGGCGAACTTTTCGAGCAGCTTCGCCCGCAGCGCGGGGGCATGCGCGTCAACCGCCGCGCCGAGGCGCTGTTGGTAATCGAGCGACTCGATGAAAAAGTCCGCGGCCCAGTCGCCGTCAGGCAGCCGCACGACCGCCTCCAGCGCGGCCAGCGACTCAATCTCCTGCTCGACGAGCATCGTCGGGACGCCTGTCTGCGCGGCCGCCTCCCTCGCGGTCATCGGGCGCTGCAGCGTATGCAGCAGCAGACACCGCGTCGGCGTGGTCAGCTCCGGGCAAATGTTGTGCGCGGGCTGGCCGCCGCTGAGCATCATTTTGAGTTTAACGGGCTTTATGGGGACGCAGGGTTCCATCAGATCCCACTCCTCTCGGATCGTTTGCCGGGCGAGGGACAGCCGCCATTTGACCGTGCCTTCCGGCAGGCCGGTCGACTGCGCCAGCGCACGGATGCTGTTGTCCTCCAGGTAGTGTCCGATGACCAGCGCGCGGTCCTGCGCGGCGAGGTCCGCAATCCGGCGATACAGCGTTACAAGCGCCGCGTCCATTTCGTCCGGCTGCGGCGCGGCAAGCGCGGCGAGCGCTGTCTCCGGGTCGCCCGGCGCGCGGCAAAGCGACGCCCGCGCGGCGCTGTTCGCGTGCCGCGACAGCGCGTTGCGGCAGATGCCCATCATGTAGCGTTCCGGCTGCGCGGCGTTTTCGATGCGCGCGCGGCTTGCCCAGGCTGTCAGCAGGATCTGCTGCGCGACGTCTCCCGCCTCGTCGCTGGTGAAGCAGCGCGCGCGGCAGTACCGGTAGACGCGTTCCGCTTGCGCGGACAGGTCAAAGCTCATCGGTTTCGTGCTCCCTTGGAGGATTTGTGACGCGAAAGCGCTTTCACTTCTATAGTGTCCAGCGCGCCTGTTCCGGTTGGGAATGTGACCGAAAAAACCTCGAAACCATCATATCAGGAGAACAAACGGCAGGCAAGAAACGCAAGCAGCGCCAGCAACTACCATACAAAATGGGGATCTAATCCCATTGACACTGTATTAAGTAAATGTTACAATTAGACAAAAATCGCCTGGTTACGCGTACCGCGGCGAAGGGAGTCGAAACATGAAGCGACGGATTGCGCTTTCCTTGGCTGCATTGATGGCGTGTCTACTCTGCGCGCCGGTTGTCGGCGTCGCCGCGACGCCAGAAAGCGCGCCGCTGGTGGAACAGAACACGCCGATGGACGGCATGATCCGCGTGTGGCTCTCGTCGATCAAGGGCGTGTCCACATACAACCTGACGCTGACGGGCAATTATACAATGAACGGCGCGACGTTGTCCAGCGGGTCGAAGGTGCGGGTCGAGTTCGGCGGAGGCGTTGTCTTTGTCACCGTGAACGGCAACCGGCAGGCGATGGGGTCGGGCGTCACGCTGAGCCGCCAGTCCGGCGGCGTCAAAATCGCCGAGGCGCTTGTGCCCGCCAACGTGTACCCGGGCGACATGCGCTTCTTTTACGGCGGCAACACGCAGTATGTCGTGTGCAATCTTTATGTCGAGGATTATATCTACGGCGTGTTGCCGTATGAAATGGACAACAGCTTCCCGCTGGAGGCGCTCAAGGCGCAGGCGGTCACTGCGCGCACATACGGCATCCGCGCCAAGACCAGCGGCGGCAATTATGACGTGACCGATACGACGACCCATCAGGTGTTCCGCGGCGTCAATTACGGCAAAGCCAACTGCATCCGCGCGGTGGACGAGACGTGGAACATCGTCCTGCAATACGACGGCAAATATGTCGGCGCGTATTACAGCGCGTCCAACGGCGGCCAGACCGAGTCGAACAACCATGTGTGGGGCGGCGCGGCGCTGGCGTATCTGCCGGTCAAGGACGACCCGTACGACCTTGCGAACAAGTATTCCACCCAAAAGAGCTACCTCGTCTATGCGTCCCCGCAGCAGGGGTCGAGCATCAGCGCCTACGCGATGATCCGCCAGGCCCTGGCCGCGAAGCTCGGCGGCTCGGCCGATTCGTACACGATTTCTGAGATCACCGACATGAAGCTCGGCACGCCGATGTACCCGTCGCCGAGCAAGCTGTACACGAAACTCAGCGTCACCGCGCGCCACGGCGGCGGCACCACAACGGTGGAGCTGTCGATTTTCCCGACGGTGGAAAGCGCGCTGGGCCTTGGCATCAACGGCGGCGCGAACGAGCTGTACACCGTCGACCGCGAGGACAAGGGCTTCCGGATCACCGCGCGGCGGTACGGCCACGGCGTCGGCATGAGCCAGCGCGGCGCGGAGCAGATGGGCCAGACCGGCTACAGCTACGTGCAGATCCTCGGGTTTTATTATCCCGGCGCGAAGCGCGTCCGCTTAAGCCTTTCGACGAACTGGCCCGGCGCGTCGCCCACGCCCGCGCCCGTCGGCGATGTCGCGGGTGTCAGCGAGGAAACGCCCGCGACGGTGACGCTCAAAAAGGCCGACGACCGGCTGAACCTGCGCAAGTCGGCGGACGCGAACGCGGACGTTCTGGACAGGATTCCGAACGGTGAAACCGTGACGATTCTGTCGACGACCGGCGACTGGTGCAAGGTGCGCTGGGGTGACAAGACCGGCTATGTCTCGCGCGAGTTCCTGACCGTCACGGCGGCCGCCGCGCCGGACACGGGCGACGCGAACACGGCGGTCGTCACGCTGAAATCAGGGTCGCTGAACCTGCGCCAGAGCGGCGGCGCGTCGTCCGACATCGTCGGCAGCGTGCCGAACGGCGCGACCGTCGAGGTGCTCGACCGGGGCGACAGTTGGTCAAAGGTGCGGTACAACAACCAGATCGGATATGTCGTCACGCAGTACCTGCAATTCAGCGCGGCGTCCGGGCAGCCGGCGCAGACGCAGCCGTCGACGCCGTCCGAGGTTTTCGCGACGGTCAAGCTTGAAAACGCGTCCGAATCGGTCAACTTCAGGAGCGCGGCGTCGATGGACGCGCAGGTGTTAACGACGGTCCGGCACGGCACGAAGGTTTCCGTACTGGAGTCAAACGCGGATTGGACCAAGATTTCACACCAGGGCAGCGTCGGGTTTATCATGACGAAGTTCCTGTCGTTCCTGGAGAACACGGCTGCTTCCGGCGGCGCGGACACCGGCGCGACCGGTCCCAGGAAGGCGACGGTCAAGCTCAAGAGCGGGTCGCTGAACCTGCGCGAGAAGGCGGACGCGACCAGCCGCGTGCTGGCGCTGATGCCAAACGGCGCGGGCGTCGAGGTCACGGAGAGCGGCGACCAATGGTACGCGGTGACATATAACGGCGTGAAAGGTTACGCGGTGCGCGACTTCATCACCGTTGACGCCGCGGCCGGGAACGGGCAGCCCGGCGGTGCGCAGACGGCCGTCATGACCGCCGTCGTCGTGACGAAGGACGGCGACCGCGTCAACATGCGCCGCGCGGCCTCGAGCGTCGGGGCGGTCATCGACCGCGTGCCCAGCGGCGCCGAGGTGGAGGTCGTTGAAAGTGGCGACGCCTGGACGAAGATTCGGTACAATGGCCAA
>JAVBOQ010000288.1:0-10175 GCA_031550455.1 Eubacteriales bacterium | reverse complement strand
CTCGGGCTTCACGCGCTCGACCATGCGCTTCGCACTCTTGACGTTGTGTGCGTAGCCGCCGGAGACGAGCTTTTCCATGACGAACGGCTTGAACAGCTCGATCGCCATTTCCTTCGGCAGGCCGCACTGGTACAGCTTCAGTTCCGGGCCGACGACGATGACGGAACGGCCGGAATAGTCGACGCGCTTTCCGAGCAGGTTCTGGCGGAAGCGCCCCTGCTTGCCGCGCAGCAGATCCGAGAGCGACTTGAGCGGGCGGTTGCCGGGGCCTGTAACCGCGCGGCCGCGCCGTCCGTTGTCGATCAGCGCGTCGACCGCTTCCTGCAGCATGCGCTTTTCATTGCGGACGATGATGTCCGGCGCGCCAAGCTCCAGCAGCCGCTTCAGGCGGTTGTTGCGGTTGATGACGCGGCGGTACAGGTCGTTAAGGTCGCTCGTCGCGAACCGGCCGCCGTCGAGCTGCACCATCGGGCGCAGATCGGGCGGGATCACCGGCACGACGTCGAGAACCATCCATGCCGGTTTGTTGCCGCTCTGGCGGAACGCTTCGACGACCTCGAGCCTTTTTACGGCCCGGGCGCGCTTTTGGCCCTCGCTCTCGCGGCCGCGCTCTTTCTGCACCAGCTCGTCGATCTCCGCGCGCAGTTTGATGGCGAGATCGTCCAGATCGATGCTGGAGAGCATTTCCTTGACCGCCTCGGCGCCCATGCCCGCGCGGAAGCTGCCTTCGCCGTACTTGGCGAGGCACTCGCGGTACTTCTGGTCGCTGATCAGGTCGTATTTTTTGAGCTCCTTCACATCGCCCGGGTCGAGCACGATGAACGATGCGAAGTACAGCACCTTTTCCAGCGAGCGCGGCGATACGTCGAGCAGCATGCCCATCCGGGACGGGATGCCCTTGAAGTACCAGATGTGGCTGACCGGCGCGGCCAACTGAATGTGGCCCATGCGCTCGCGCCGCACCTTCGCGCGCGTCACTTCGACGCCGCACTTGTCGCAGATCACGCCCTTGTACCGGACGCGCTTGTATTTGCCGCAGTTGCACTCCCAGTCCTTCTGCGGGCCAAAGATGCGCTCGCAGAACAGGCCGTCCTTTTCAGGCTTGAGCGTGCGGTAGTTGATGGTCTCGGGCTTGGAAACCTCGCCGCGCGACCACGACAGTATCTTTTCCGGCGACGCCATGCCGATCTGGATGGAGTCAAGGTTCGTCAGTTCAAACAAAACGAAGTCACATCCTTCCTTGGAGAGGGCGGGCGGGACGCCGGAGGCTTTTGACCCCCAGCATCCCTGACCAAAGGGACATTGTCCCTTTGGAATCCCATCGTGGGGGAATCATGTGTCACAGAAGGCGGCCCAGGCAGGGTTTTCAAAGGAGTTTATCCCCTTTGGCAGGTGTTCAAGGAGCACGTCGTCCTCCTTGCTTTCCCCGTATCCCCCGTTACTCGTCCCCGCCAAACTCGTCGTCGAGGTTGATGTCCTCCAGATCCGGCACATCGTCGACCTCGAAGTCGTCGAGATCGTCCATTTCCTCGTCGCGTTCGCGGGAAGGCGGCGGCAGCGTGGCGGCGGACAGCTCGTCGTTGTCGCCGGTGATGTCCATCTCGTCCTCGTCCGCCTCGCGGATGATGATCTCCTGCTTGTCCTCGGACAGCACCTTGATGTCGAGCGCCAGTGATTGCAGTTCCTTGATCAGCACCTTGAAGCTCTCCGGAACGCCCGGCTCGGGGATTTTCTTGCCCTTGACGATCGCCTCGTAGGTCTTGACGCGGCCGACGACGTCGTCGGACTTGACGGTCAGGATCTCCTGCAGCGTGTTCGCCGCGCCGTAAGCCTCCAGCGCCCAGACTTCCATTTCGCCGAAGCGCTGGCCGCCGAACTGCGCCTTGCCGCCCAGCGGCTGCTGCGTCACCAGCGAGTAGGGGCCGGTCGAGCGCGCGTGGATCTTGTCGTCGACCAGATGCGACAGCTTCATGATGTACATGTAGCCGACAGTGACTTCGTTTTCAAACGGATCGCCGGTGCGCCCGTCGTACAGCGTCGTTTTGCCGGTTTCGTTCAGCCCGGCTTTTTGCAGGCACTCGACGATGTCCTCTTCGCTCGCGCCGTCAAAAACCGGCGTCGCGATGTGCCAGCCCAGCGCCTTCGCGGCCAGCCCCAGATGGACTTCCAGCACCTGCCCGATGTTCATGCGGCTCGGAACGCCCAGCGGGTTCAAGACGATCTGCAGCGGCGTGCCGTCCGGCAGGAACGGCATGTCTTCTTCGCGCATGATGCGCGAGATGACGCCTTTGTTGCCGTGGCGGCCGGCCATCTTGTCGCCGACCGATATTTTGCGCTTCTGCGCGATGTAGACGCGCACCATCTCGTTGACGCCGGGCGACAGTTCGTCGCGCCGCTCGCGCGTGAACACCTTGACGTCGACGACGATGCCGCCTTCGCCGTGCGGAACCTTCAGCGAAGTGTCGCGCACCTCGCGCGCCTTCTCGCCGAAGATCGCGCGGAGCAGGCGCTCTTCCGCCGTCAGCTCGGTTTCGCCCTTGGGCGTGACCTTGCCGACCAGAATGTCGCCCGCGCGCACTTCCGCGCCGATGCGGACGACGCCGCTCTCGTCGAGATCCCGGAGCGCGTCGTCGCCGACGTTCGGGATGTCGCGCGTGATTTCCTCGGGCCCGAGCTTCGTGTCGCGCGCCTCGGATTCATATTCCTCGATGTGGATCGAGGTGTAGACGTCGTCCTTGACCAGCTTTTCGGAGATCAGGATCGCGTCCTCGTAATTGTAGCCTTCCCAGGTCATGAAGCCCATCAGGATGTTTCTGCCAAGGCCGATCTCGCCCTTTTCGGTCGACGGCCCGTCCGCGATGACCTGCCCCTTTTCAACGCGCTCACCGGCGCTGACCAGCGGCCGCTGGTTGATGCACGTGCCCTGGTTCGACCGGGCGAACTTGCGCAGCGTGTACATCTGCGTCTTGCCGTTGTCGCCCTTGATTTCGATTTCGCGCGCGGACACCTTGCGGACGACGCCCGCGTCCTTCGCCAGCAGCACGACGCCCGAATCCCGCGCGGTTTTGTGTTCCATACCGGTGCCGACGATCGGCGCTTCCGGCACGAGCAGCGGCACGGCCTGGCGCTGCATGTTCGAACCCATCAGCGCGCGGTTCGCGTCGTCGTTCTCAAGGAACGGAATCATCGCGGTGGCGACCGAGACGACCTGCTTGGGCGACACGTCGATGTAGTCGACCTTTTCGGGCGCGATCTCGGTGATGTCCTCGACGATGCGGACGGTGACGCGCTCGTTGAGGAACGTGCCGTCCGCGCCGAGGGGCTCGTTGGCCTGCGCGATGACGTATTTGTCCTCTTCGTCCGCTGTCAGGTAGACGATTTCGTTGGTGACCTTATGCGTTGCCGGGTCGACCTTGCGGTACGGCGCCTCGATGAATCCGTATTCGTCGATGCGCGCGTACGTCGCCAAAGAGCCGATCAGGCCGATGTTCGGGCCTTCCGGCGTCTCGATCGGGCAGATGCGCGAGTAGTGCGAGTAGTGCACGTCGCGGACGTCGAACGAGGCGCGGTCGCGGTTCAGACCGCCCGGGCCCAACGCGGACAGGCGGCGCTTGTGCGTCAGCTCCGCGAGCGGGTTCGGCTGATCCATGAACTGCGAAAGCTGCGACGAGCCGAAGAACTCCTTGATCGCCGCGGAAACCGGGCGGATGTTGATCAGTTCCTGCGGCCGCACGTCGTTCGCGTCCTGGATCGCCATGCGCTCCTTGACGACGCGCTCAAGGCGCGAGAGGCCGATGCGGATCTGATTTTGCAAAAGCTCGCCGACCGAACGCAGACGGCGGTTGCCCAGGTGATCGATGTCGTCGGTGTGGCCGATGCCGTAAGGCAGACCGATCAGGTACGAGATCGACGACACGACGTCGTCAATCAGGATGTGCTTGGGAATCAGGTGCACCAGATTTTCGCGGCAGGCCTGCGGCAGGTTCGCCGGTTCGACCTGGGCCAGGATTTCTTTTAATGTCGGCAGGTGGATCTTTTCGTTGATGCCAACCGTCGCCGGATCAAAAGGAAGCCACGCCTTCGCGTCGACAAAGTTGTTGCCGATGACCTTGACGTCGCGCCCGTCGATCGACAGCCGCACGGTGTTGATGCCGGAATTCTGGATGCGCTCCGCGGCGTCGGGGAAAATTGTTTTATTCGCCTCGACAAGCAGCTCGCCCGTTTCCGGATCGAAGATGTCGGCCGCCGCGTGGAACCCGGCGATACGCGTCGCCAGCGACAGCTTTTTGTTGAACTTATAGCGGCCCACGCGCATCAGGTCGTAGCGCTTCGGGTCGAAAAACAGCGAGCGCAGAAGCGAGCTGGCCGAATCGACGGTGAGCGGCTCGCCGGGGCGCAGGCGGCGGTAGATTTCCAGCAGGCCGTCCTCGCGGGACTTCGCGTCGTCGCGCTCGATCGTCGCGGACAGGCGCTCGTCCTCACCGAGGAGCTGTACGAGCTCGGCGTCGGTGCCGTAACCGAGGGCGCGGAGCAGCACCGTGATCGGGAGCTTCCGCGCGCGGTCGATGCGCACCCACAGCACGTCGTTGGAGTCGGTCTCATATTCGAGCCAGGCGCCGCGGTTTGGGATGATCGTGGAGGAATGCAGCAACTTGCCGGCCTTGTCGCGCTCGGCGCCAAAGTACACGCCCTGCGAGCGGACGAGCTGGCTGACGATGACACGCTCGGCGCCGTTGATGATGAACGTGCCGTTTTCGGTCATCAGGGGGAAATCCCCCATGAACACGTCGCTCTCTTTGATTTCGCCGGTCTCTTTGTTCTTGAGCCGGACGAACACCTTCAAAGAGGACGCGTAGGTCATGTCGCGCTCCTTGCATTTTTCGACGGAATTCTTCGGCTCGCCGTCCAGCGAGTAATCGACAAATTCCAACACAAGGTTTTCGCTGTAGTCGGTTATTGGCGAGACGTCGTTGAGCACCTCGCGCAGGTCCTCCTCAAGAAAGCGCCTGTAGGAGTTTTTTTGCACCTCGATCAGGTCCGGCATGTCCAGAACCTCGTCGATCTGTGAAAAACTCATGCGCTTGCGAAGCGGGCCCATCTGCACCTCGTGCACCACTGCTAAAACCACCCCACATTCCTGGCAATTCCGTTTCCCTGCGTGCGAAACATACATCAGTAAGACCCGGGATTTTTTCAGGAAATCTCGGGACTTAGCGATACTGATGCAATTTAGCAGTGTAACGCACTTTTTAGGCTTTGTCAACCTATAAGTTGGCGTTCTCGCATATTTTTGGGTTCTTTTTTGGCCGCGCCGTCAATACATCCGAACGACCGCCACGTCCTTGAAGTAAGACAGCACGATTTCTTCGGCTGACTTGCCCGCGTCGGCCTGCGCGTACGCGCCCCACTGGCTCATGCCGACGCCGTGGCCGAAGCCCTTTCCTTCCATGGAAACCTTGCCGTTTTCGAGCTTTATCGACGTCAGCATGGTCGACCGCATTTCGGTGCTGCCGATCGCGATGCGGAAATCCGGCGCGTTGACCGGCGTACCGTTGATCAGAAGCGTCACCGCGCGGCCCGATTCGCTCTTCTCGCCGATGTCGACGCTTTCAAGGCTTGCCACGGCGGCGCCGGCCTCCTTCGCTGCCGCGATCACCTCGGCCGCGGTGAACGTGCGTGACCACGCGGCCGCGTCCTCCGCCGCGCTGTCGTTTTCCTGCCCTTCCGCGACAGTGGTGTACGGCGGCTCCGCGTCCTGCCAGTTCAGGCCAGGCTTCGCAAGCTCCGTTTTGCCGCCCGAATGGGCGTGGAACCACGCGTACGGCAGCTCACCGGCGGACGAGAGCACCAGGCCCCGCGTGTCTTCGACCGCCTGCCGGACGCGGTCGTTGACCGCCGCCGCGTCGTAAGCCTGCGCCTCCTCGATGTCGGTGGAGACATCCGCGCCTTGATACTTGGATTCCTTGTCGGTCATGAATTTCAAAACGAACGTCCGGGCGAGGATCGCCTGCGCCTTGAGCGCTTCCAGCGGCCAGTCGTTCTTCATTTCCCCGGCCAGTACCCCGCACAGGTAGTCCTCCAGCGTCATGGACTCGACGGCTTTCGTGTCCGTGATGTAGACGCTGAGCACCGGCTCGCCCTCGTCGAACTGCCGGATTTTTGACGGCATCGGCGGCACGGCGGCTTCGCCGCCCGGCGCGTCGGTGGCGGATACCTCCGCCTTCGGGTTCGCGGCGCAGCCGGACAGCAGGCACAGCGCCAGCAGACAGGCGATCCATCCGTATTTTTTCATCCATCAACCCTCCAATGTTTTTATCAGTGTGCGCCGGTTTCGGGAAAAATATGTAAAACAAAACGCATGCGAAAGCCGAACCTTGCTTGGAATTTGTTTGGATTGAACGCCGTTGCAAATCGCCTGGTTTTGGGCTATGATAAAAAGAAAACTGAGTCCGGAGGTGTGAAGGTGCGCGAGATCCAGGCGTCCGCGGTCTCCGGGGAGATTGAGCGGCTGTTGCTTCTGGCCAGCTACGAGATCGGCGGCGACGTCGAGCGCGCGGTTTGCGAAAGCATCGCGGCCGAACCGTCGCCGGCCGGGCGCGCAGCGCTCGAACAGATCGCCGAAAACTACAAAATCGCGCGGGCCGAGCGGGTCGCGATCTGCCAGGACACCGGCATGGCCGTCGTGTTCGCCGAGATCGGGCAGGACGCGCACATCGCGGGCGGCGATTTTGAGGAGGCGGTGCAGCGGGGCGTGCGCGCCGCGTACACCGGTGGCTATCTCCGCAAGTCCGTCGTCGCGGAGCCGCTGTTCGAACGCGTCAATACGAGGGACAATACGCCGGCCGTGATCCACACGCGGATCGTGCCGGGCGACGCCGTACGCCTGTTGGTCACGCCCAAGGGCTTCGGCAGCGAGAACATGAGCCGCGTGAAGATGCTCGTGCCCGCGGACGGCGTCGACGGCGTCAAAAAGTTCGTCGTCGACACGGTGCGCGAGGCCGGGCCGAACCCGTGCCCGCCGGTGATCGTCGGCGTCGGCGTCGGCGGCACGATGGAAAAGGCCGCGCTGATCGCCAAGCGCTGCACCGCGCGCCCGGTCGGGGAACACCATCCGGATCCGCGCTACGCCGCGCTCGAGGCGGAGCTGCTCGCGCTGATCAACCGCACCGGCGTCGGCCCGGCCGGCACCGGCGGGCGCACGACCGCGCTGTGGGTCAGCGTCGCGTACTTCCCGACGCATATCGCGGGGCTGCCGGTGGCCGTCAATGTCTGCTGTCACGCGGCCCGCCACGCCGAGGGGGTGCTATAAAATGAAGCGACTGACGCTGCCGTTGTCGCGGGAGGACGCGCTGTCGCTCCGCGCGGGCGACACCTGCCTTCTGTCCGGTTCTCTGTTCACGGGACGGGACGCCGCGCACAAGCGGCTGATCGCGTGTCTCGACGCAGGCACGCCGCTCCCTGTCGGCCTCAACGGCGAAACGCTGTACTATGTCGGGCCCGCGCCCGCCCGTCCCGGCGCGGCCGTCGGCCCGGCCGGTCCGACGACCAGCTACCGGATGGACGCCTATACGCCGCGCCTGCTGCGCGTGGGTCTGCGCGCAATGATCGGCAAGGGCAAGCGCTCCCCGGCCGTGATCGAGGCGATGAAGGAAACCGGCGCCGTCTACTTCGGCGCGACCGGCGGCGCGGCCGCGCTGATCGCAAGGTCCATCACAAAGGCGGAGGTCGTCTGCTACGACGATTTGGGCGCGGAAGCGATCCACAGGTTTGAGGTAAAGGATTTCCCGGCTGTCGTTTTGATCGACGCCGTGGGGAACAATCTGTACGAGACGGGGCCGGCGCAATACCGGCAGGATTAGGGGATGCCGGGTTTTCCTATCGACGCCACAACCTCGGCCACAGGCCGAAGAAAGGGATTCCAAAGGGACTTGTCCCTTTGGCGGAGGGTCCGGGAGACGGAGTCGCCCGGTGTTCCCTCGACGGTGCTTGCCCATGAACAAAAAAACCTTGGTCATCGGGGTCATCGGGGCGGACGTACACGCGGTCGGGATTCAAATTCTCAATTACGCGTTCACGGAGGCCGGGTTCAACGTCATCAACCTGGGCGTGATGGTGTCGCAGGAGGAGTACATCGAGGCCGCGATTGAGTCGGCGGCGGACGCGATCGTCGTGTCGTCGCTGTACGGCCACGGCGAGCTGGACTGCCGCGGCCTGCGCGAGAAGTGCGACGAGGCGGGCCTTCGCGGCATTCTGCTTTATGTGGGCGGCAACATCGTGGTTGGCAAACAGCCGATTGAAGAGGTCGAAAAGCGTTTCCACGCGATGGGGTTCAACCGCGTGTTCGGCCCGGGCACGCCGCCCGAAACGACGATCGCCGCGCTGAAAGAGGACTTGCTCGGGGAGACGTCATGAAGCCGGTTCTGCTGATCGACTTCGGCTCGACCTACACGAAGGTCACGGCGGCCGACGCGGACGCGCCCGCGATCCTCGGCACGGCCGAGGCGTACACGACGGTCGAGACAGACGTCGGCGAAGGCCTCGAAAGCGCGCTGGCGGCGCTTGAAACGCGGATCGGGCCGCTTGCCTTCGACGCGCGGTACGCGTGCTCCAGCGCGGCGGGCGGGCTTCGGATGATCGCGTGCGGGCTGGTGCCGTCGCTGACCGTCGAGGCGGCGCGGCGCGCCGCGCTCGGCGCGGGCGCGAAGATAATCCGCGTGTTCAGCTACGAGCTGACCGACGGCGACGCGGCCGAGATCGCCGCGCTTTCGCCCGACATCCTGCTGCTGACCGGCGGCACCGACGGCGGCAACCGCGTCAACATTGAGCAGAACGCGCGGATGCTGGCGACCGTTCCGGGCAATTTCCCGATCGTCATCGCGGGCAACCGCGCGGCGGCGAAGGTCTGCGCGGAAACGCTCGGCATGAGCGAACACGAAATCCATGTCACCGAAAACGTGATGCCGGTGTTCAACCAGTTGAACATCGCGCCGGCACAGGCGGTGATCCGGTCGCTGTTCCTCAAAAGGATCGTCCACGCCAAGGGACTGTCGAAGCAGCAGGCGCTGATTTCCAACATTCTGATGCCTACGCCGGCGGCGGTGCTGCGCGCGCTGTCGCTGCTGGCCGAGGGACCGCCGGGCCGCGAAGGGTTCGGCGACCTGGTCGCGGTCGATTTGGGCGGCGCGACGACCGACATCTATTCGATCGCGGACGGCCTGCCGGGCGACGCGCAGACGATCCTGCGCGGCCTGCCCGAGCCGCGCGCCAAGCGCACCGTCGAGGGCGACATCGGGATGCGGTACAGCGCGGCTGGCGTCGCGCAGGCGGTCGGCGCGGACAGGCTGTGCGCGCTGTCGGGTCTTTCCGAGGACGAGGTTCAGGCGCTGCTTGCCCGCATCCGGGCAAATCCCGGCGTGTTGCCCGCGGAGGGCGACGCGCTGTCGAAGCTGGACTTCGCGCTGGCCGTGTCCGCGATTGAGCTGGGCCTGATCCGGCACGCGGGCGTCGTTGAGCGCATCTACACGCCGTCGGGCCTTGTGCTGCAGCAGACGGGCAAGGATCTGACCCGCGTGACCGCGATGCTTTTGACCGGCGGCGCGCTGGCGCACGGCGGCCGGGCGGACGAAATCGCGCTGCTTTCGATGCAAAGCCGCGCCGAGCCGACGTCGCTGATGCCGAGAAACGCGCGGCCTGTGCTGGACAAACGATACATTCTGGCCGCGATGGGCCTTTTATGCGAGGCGCATCCGGACGCCGCGTTTGAGATCATGCGGCGCGAGTTTATGGCATGATACCATGACCGTTCAATAAAGGAGAAAAGCGATGGAACTTCAGAACAAACGGATCGACGAAGGCGCGTTTCTCGCACAGCGCGACGCGGTGCTCGCCCAGTGGCCGACCGGCGCGGACGTTGACCTGGCCGGTGCGATCGCGTACCAGAAGGCGATTCCTGACAAAAAACGGTTCGATCACAAGCTGCGCGAGGCCGCGAAGGCCGGTGTGACGCTGATCCAGCCGCGGGCCGGCGTTCCGCTGATCAACCGGCACATCGAGCTTTTGCAGCACCTGGAAACGGCGGGCGAGGCGGATCTTCTGCCGACGACGATCGACAGCTACACGCGCCAGAACCGCTACGAGGAAGCGGAGCGCGGCATCCGGGAGAGCGCCGCCCAGGA
>JAVBOQ010000282.1:0-7863 GCA_031550455.1 Eubacteriales bacterium | reverse complement strand
AGCTAAGGATAAAAACGCCTCCCGCCGTGAGGCGAAACGATGGAGTGCAGAGGACGAAGTCCTTTGCCGGAGTCCAGAGGCAGCGCCTTTGGCGTTCCCTGCCCCTGCGTTCCCCCTACTCCGCCGCTCCCCGAATCATCGCCTCGATCTCCGCACGCTTGAACTTATACGCGCTCTTGTTGGCGATCAGGCGGGCGCTGGACGGGGCGATTTCTTCGAGGACGACGAGGTCATTCTCGCGCAGCGTCGTACCGGTCTCGACGATATCGACGATGACGTCGGACAGCCCGAGGATCGGCGCAAGTTCGATCGAGCCGTTCAGCCGGATGACGTCGATGTCGCGGTTGCGGCCGCGATAGAATTTGCGGGCGACGTTCGGGTACTTCGTCGCGACGCGCAGCGGCGCGTCCGGGCGGTCGCGAAAGTTTTCAGGCCCCGCGACAGCGAGGCGGCAGCGGCCAAAGCCGAGGTCGCACAGCTCGTACACATCCGGGGCGTTTTCCAGCAGCGTGTCGCGGCCGACGACGCCGATGTCCGCCGCGCCGCGCTCGACATAGATCGCCACGTCGGACGGTTTGACAAGGAAGTACCGCGCGCGGCCGTCCTCGCTCTCGAGCACAAGCCGCCGATGGTCTTCGAAAAAGTCCGGGCAGCCGAACCCGGCCTCGGCGAACAGCTTGTACGCCTTGTCGCCGAGCCGCCCTTTCGGCAGCGCCACCGAAACGCTATTCGGCACGGCCGTTCACCTCCAATATGCGCGCGAACGCGATGTTTTCAGGCTCGGACGTTCCCGCCCAGACGCGCTCGCCGCGCGCGACGCGCGACTGCACGACATGGGCGACCGCGGCCGGGTCGCTGTCCGGCCGGTAGCGGACGAACGTCTCGACCGCGTTGTCCGGCTCCTCGCTTAAGAACCGCGCCAGCTCGTCAAAATATACCGCGAAGCCCATCGCAGCGCCTTTTTTGCCCATGCGGCGCAGCAGCGGGTCGTACCGGCCGCCGCTTAAAACAGCCCGGGGCACGCCCGCGACATAGCCGCGCAGCATCAGCCCGCTGTAGTATTTCGCGTCGCACGTGATCGAAAAGTCCAGCCGCAGCGGCCCGGACTCGCCGGACGCGTCCATCGCCTGGTACAGCGCGGACAGCTCGCCGACCGCCCGCAGCATCTCGTCGCCCACGGCGTAGGCGCGCGCGGCCGCCAGCGTCTCCGAAAAAGGCCCGGACAGCGCCGCGACGGCGCACAGGCGGTCCGTTTCCTCCTCGGACAGCGCGCCGGACGCCGCGGCCCGCAACCCGTGCGCGTTTTTATCTTCCATGCAGCGGCGCAGCGCGCGGCGGAGGCCGTCGTCGATCGTAAGCCGCGCCATCAGCCCTTCGATATACCCGGTGTGCGACACGTCGAGCACGCATTCCGGCGACAACAGCGCGAGGCTCTGCGCGGCCAGCGACGTCAGCTCGACGCCCGCGTAGGGCGTCATCTCGCCGATGTACTCGACGCCGACCTGAAATGCCTCGCGGTACTCATCCACGTCGCGCGAAGGGCGGTACACCGGCTCGGTATAGTACAGCCGTTCGGCGCCGCCCGCCGCGGGCCTGACCTTCTTGACGATCGACAGCGTCACGTCGGGCCTAAGCGCCATCAACTTGCCGTCCAGCCCGGTGAACGACACAATCTGCGCGTTGCCGAGAAAGTCGCGGTTCGCCGCGTAAAAATCATATTCCTCAAAGCGGGTCATCCGGAACTGCTTGTAACCGTACCGCTCGTACAGCCCGCGCAGCGCGAACGTGACCTGCTCCTCCCGCCGCAGCGGATCGGTGATGTTGGGCATGGGAAATCCTCCTGACGCGTTTCACAAGGGTTTCCGCCAGTATACGACGCTTTATTAATTTAGTCAAGTGATGCGTTAAATAAATGATGCGTCCCTGGGCAATGGGGACACTGCGCGCGGCACGCACAAAGCGTGCCGCGCAACCGCCCATGATTCGTGCGCCCAAGGCGATGCACCAGGATGCGTCGCCCGCCTACTGGTACGTCTCGATGCTCTTGAGCAGCTCATACTCCCGGATGTCTCGCACCGAGCTGTAGGCGTACCGCGTCAGCACGACGCCGCCGCGCCAGTACAGCGGCAGGAACGGCACGTTCTCCGCGACGTGCGCCTGGATGTCGAACCAGTATTTCCTGAAATCATCGGACTTGTACGCCTTGCGCAGGTTCTGGCACAGCTTGTTCAAGTCATCCGCGCGGTAGTAGGCGTAGTTGCCATATCCGTCGGACAGCAGCATGAAGTTCGGATCGGGCGGGAGATCGAAGTTGTACGAGCACAGGAACAGGTCGAAGTTGGCCTTTTTGAGCCGCTCCTGCGCCGTATCGAACGACAGCGCGGATACGTCGACGCTGAACCCGACCGCGCGCAGCATGTCCGCGATCTCGTTGGCGGCCTCCTTGCGCAGCGCGTTGCCGAACTCGTCGTAGTAGTTCAGCCGGACCGACAGCCGCGTCTCGCCGGACTCCGTCACTTTGTACCGGACGCCTTTGTCGTCGACCCTGTCGAATTTCGCGGCGGTCAGCAGCCGCTGCGCCTCCTCGGGGTTGTAGCCGTAGACCTTCGTCGATTCGTTGTACAGCCACGATTCGCGCGACTGCAGCGTGTCGGTCTGGGAGACGACGCCCTGATAGACGTTGGCCATCAGCCGCGCCTCGTCGATCGCGCAGGCGATCGCCTGCCGGATCAACGGGTCGCGGGTCAGAATCTTCGCGCTGTTGTAGTTGTTCATCACCAGCGTCTCGAGCTGGCGCGTCGAATAGTCGTAGGAATTCGTACGGATCGAGGCAGTGCCGCGGTAGCGGATGCCGATCGTCGAGCGCGTCATCATCATGTCGATCGATTCGCTGTCATACGCCTTGAGCGCGTCGTTTTCGGACGCGTACCAGACGCCGGTGATGTCGTGGACGTTCGGCGGCGCTTTCCACCAGTTCTGGTTGCCGACAAGCCAGAGCTCGTCGCCCGGCATGTAGCTCGCGATCCGGTATGGGCCGGTGCCGGGCGGGTTGTCGCCCGCCGCGGACTGCGCCTGCAGCACCGGAAACGTCATCGAGTACAGGAGCCCGTAAAACGGCCGGTCGGTGCGGACGGTCAATTCGTATTGCCCGGTCACTTCCCAGTTTTTCCACATCTTCGGGTACAGCGCGTACAGTCCCTTTTGGTTGTCGGCGCGCGTTTCGTCGCCCGCGAGCGTCGCCAGGAGGTCCATCGTCGCCTTGACGTCGTAGGCGGTCAGTTCGCGCCCGTCGTGAAAGATGACGCCCTGGCGTATCTTGAACTTCCATGTTTTGCCGTCGCCGGTCTCCCACTCTGTCGCGAGGGACGGAACGGGCATGCGGCTGTCGTCGAGCTCGATCAGGCTTTCGTACACCAGATCGATCAGCGACACGGCGTCGCGGTCCATCAGCTCGAGCGGGCGGATCCGCATGTCCGCTGGCACGACCATCGCGACGCGGACAGACAACGGCGCGGCGGCCGTCGCGAGCGCGGGCGCGATCAGGCACAGGCACAGCAGCACCGCGGCCGCGCTACGCCGCGGGAATCGCCTCCTGAACCGTCGGCGCGTAATAATGCTTGACGTAGATCGCATAGGCGTCCACCACCCTTTTGACATATTGATCGGTGTCCGCGGTCGGAATTTTTTCGAGCTTTACGCCGTCTGCGGAGCAATCGGGATTTTTCAGCCATGCCAGGACGTTGTTCTGCCCGGCGTGATACCCGGCGGCCATCTTGACCATGTCGCCGTCGAACAGGTCGGACAGGTAGCCCAGGTACCAGATGCCGTACCGGATGCTCGTTTCCGGGTCGAACAGGCTGTCCTGCGTGTAGCCGGACGTTTCGTCCAGCCGCATCGCGATCCATTCGCCGGTGTCCTTCATGATCTGCATCAATCCGCGCGCGCCGACGCTCGACACCGCGTCCGGCTGGAACCTGCTCTCGTGGTAGATCATCGCGGCGACCAGCGCGGGATCAACGCCGTTTCGCGCCGCGTGCGTCTCGATCGACTCGCGGTAGGGAAACTTGTATTTGGCCTCTTCCTCGGCCCATTCGCGCTGCATGCGTTCCTCCGCGCGCTTCGCCTCCAGGTCGCGCCACGCGTTGATGCCGATCACCGCCAGCACGGCGACCAGCGCGGTCAAAAGCAGCGCCAGCACGGCCCAGAACCAGGGCGGCTGCCGCCGGAGCATGGACAGTTCACCCGTCAGATCCGGCGCGGTGCCGGTATCTTCCCACGGGAACGCCTGCGGAGGCGCGGCGGGCGACGCCTGGCTGGGCCGCGGCGGCTCGTCCGCGGGCGGACGCGGCTCGGGCGGCAGCGCGCCGCCGATCCGCGCGGTGGTCTGCGCGCGGCGCGCCTTGCTGCGCGGGTTACGGCCGGGTGTTGGGTCGTTCATGCGTTCCCTTTCGCGCGGTTCATCGCCGCGTTCCAAAGCGATTCGATCCGGGCGCGCGTGCGCTCTTTATCGCCGGAGGCGTCGATCGTCTCGTCGGCGCGCGCGATTTTCGCCTCGGTCGGCATCTGGCTGTCGATCCGCGCCAACGCCTCCGCATCGGTCAGTTTGTCGCGGGT
The DNA here is from genome assembly GCA_031550455.1 of Eubacteriales bacterium. Lineage (GTDB taxonomy): Bacteria > Bacillota > Clostridia > Christensenellales > Aristaeellaceae > Avichristensenella. The sequence goes on along the minus strand of JAVBOQ010000282.1, from coordinate 3,249 downwards.
CATCACGCGGCGCACCTGCGTCTCTTTGGGCACATGGACGACCCAAACCTCGTCCGCGAGGGACTCCATGCCGCTTTCAAACAGCAGCGGCACGTCCAGCACGCAGGCGGGCGCGGACGACCGCGCGATCGCGTCCAGTATCGCCTCGTGAACCTTCGGATGCACGATGGCGTTCAGGTCGCGCCGCGCGCTTTCGTCGGCGAAGACGACCGCCGCGATTTCCCTGCGATCCAGCGTTCCGAACCTTTCAAGGAGCGCTTCCGCGCACGCGCCGCCGGGCATGGTCAGGCCGCGCGCGATCTCGTCCGCGTCGATCACGTCCGCGCCGAGGCTCCGGAGCGCCTTGGCCGCATGCGATTTGCCGGAGGCGATGCCGCCCGTCAGACCTATGACATACATATCGGCGTACCCTCTCATCACAGAATAAACGATTCAACCGGTAAAATGTGTGCGTTTTCCCGCCGCGCGTCCCAAAGGCGCGTATGGCTTCCGAAAAACAAGTATACGGATATTTCCAACGCCGCGCAAGGCTTGATTTGGCGCTTTCGGTTTCCATTTTGATTGACAATCTCCAAAAAACCCCATATACTGTTGTCGCGAAATACCGTAGAACAAGGGGTGGTAGTATGGCGGCATTTCCAATCGGCATTATTCTGGACTCGTTCAAGAAGCCGGTCGACGAGGCGCTCCACATGGCCGCGTCGCTCGGCGCACAGGGCATTCAGGCGTACGCGACCCAGGGCGAACTGTCCCCGGAGCGGATGACCGGAGAAAAGCGCGCGGCGTTCCGGCGCAAGGTCGCGGACCAGGGGCTTGTCATTTCGGCGCTGTGCGGCGATCTCGGCCACGGCTTTGGCGACGCGGCGCGCAATCCCGCGCTGATCGAGCGGTCGAAACGGATCGTGGACCTGGCGAAGGAACTGGGCACGGACATCGTAACGACGCATATCGGCGTCGTACCGGATGACCCGAAGCACCCGCGCTACGCGGTGATGCAGGACGCCTGCGGCGCGCTGGCCGCGTACGCGGACGGGATTCAGGCGCATTTCGCCGTCGAAACCGGGCCGGAGCGCGCCGTGACGCTCAAGGCGTTCCTCGACGGGCTGCGTTCGACCGGTGTCGCGGTGAACCTCGACCCGGCGAATTTCGTGATGGTTACAGGCGACGATCCGGTCGAGGCGGTGCGGACGCTTTCGAAGTACATCGTCCACACCCACGCGAAGGACGGTGTCAAGCTGCTCGACAGAGACCCGGAGGCCATTTACGGCCTTGTCCGCGAGGACGCGATCGTCACCGACGAGGCGTTCCGCGAGGTGCCGCTCGGCGAGGGCGGCGTGCCGTTCCCCGCGTATCTGGCCGCGCTGGCCGATGTGGGCTATCGTGGCTTCCTGACGATCGAGCGCGAGGTCGGCGACGACCCGGCCGGCGACATCGCGCGCGCGGTCGCGTTTTTGAAAGGACTGTTCGGATGAAAATCAGCGTTACAACGTACAGCTTCATGGCCCACATGCGAAAGACCGGCGCGAACCTGCTCGACGTCTGCGCCCAGGCGAAGGAACTGGGCTTTGAAGGCATCGAGTTCATCGACCTGCCCGAGACAGGGCCACAGGGAGAAGACCGCGAGGCGTACGCGAAGGCGCTCCGGGCCCGCTGCGAGGCGCTGTCGCTGCCAATCGTGTCCTATACCGTCGGCGCGGATTTCCTCGACAAAGGCGTCGAAGCGGAGCTCGCGCGGCTCAAGGGCTGCGTCGACATCGCGGCGCTGCTCGGCGCGCCGCTGATGCGCCACGACGCGACGCGGGGCTGCGACGGCGGCTGGCGGGAGGCCGTGCGGCGCATCGCGCCCGCAGTGCGCGAACTGACCGAGTACGCGACCGCGCGCGGCATCCGCACATGCACCGAAAACCACGGGTTCTTCCTGCAGGACGCCGACCGTGTCGAGGAACTGATGCTCGACGTCGGCCATGAGAACTACGGCTGGCTTGTCGACGTCGGCAACTTCGCCTGCGCCGACGAGGACAGCGTCCACGCGGTCACGATCGCCGCGCCCTACGCGTTCCATGTGCATGTGAAGGATTTCCTGATCAAGCCGCGCCGCGCCGAGGATCCCGGCAGCGGCTGGTTCCGCTCGCGCCACGGCCGCTTCCTGCGCGGTACGATTCCGGGCCACGGCGTCATCCCGATCAAGACCTGCCTTGACATCCTGCGCGCGGCCGGCTACGACGGCTGGGTCAGCTACGAGTTCGAAGGCATGGAGGACAACCTCCCGGCGCTGGCGGCGGGGCTTGGGTTTTTGAAGCGGATGGCGTAGGCGGGGAACGGAGGGGACGTCTTCTTTCTTTTCGGAAGAAAAGAAAGAAGCAAAGAAAAGTCACTTTGGGGGGCTGCCGGTCTGCGGGTGCGCGGGGCGGCGGCTTTTTTTTGCGCGCCGGGTTGGCCAGAACGGCGGGGGGTATGGTATAATGATTCGGCGCGCGGACGGACGCGGGCGCGCTTTTTATACCAATGGAAAATCTTAAATCGGAAAGTCCGACTGGCGGGCGGGTTCCGGTTTTGCTATAATTGGAAGAAGACAAGGGGGGCGTTTGCGTGCCCGTTACGCCGAGAGCGCCGCGCTGGTCTGGCGCGGGCCACGAAATACCGGCTTTTGTTCCCGGGCGTTTGCTGGACGCCGCGCTGGAGGCGGGCATTGCCGTGGATCCGTCGGCGGGGCTTTCAAGCCGCGCGAACGAATGGCTCGCGCTGCGCGAATGGACGCTGACCGGAACGCTGAACCTTCAGGGGAATGAGGCGGAGCGGCTGTTTCTGACCGTTCGCGGCGCGGTCGGCGCGGGCCGGGTTTTTGTCGGCCGCGAGGCGGTCTCGGCGTTTCACGCGGGCGACAACGAAATCGAAATCACGGCGCAGACGGCGGATCGCGGGCAGACCGCGGTGTCGCTCGCGTTTGACGCGGCCCTGCCGGAGGGCAGCCCGCCGTCCGCGCGGGCCGGCGTCGAGGGCTGGTCCGTGCGCGGCGTCAACCAGATGCGGATCGCCGACTGGCGCGTCGTTCCGCGCATCGTCGACGGTTACGGCGTGATCGAGTCCACAATCCGCGCCGTGGCCTATGTGCCGGGCAGGTACGCGTTCCGGGTCGTCGCGTCCCTCGGCGGCGAGACGCTCGGCGCCGACGAGATCGTCGAAAAGCTGCCCGCGGGCGAGGCGACGGTGACGCACCGGCTGGTGCTGCCGGTGCCGAAACTGTACGCG
>JAVBOQ010000304.1:0-11884 GCA_031550455.1 Eubacteriales bacterium | reverse complement strand
GCCGCGGGCCGCCCCGGTACCGCCGGGCCGCGACGCCATGCCGCGGCGCACGCGCATTCCCGTCATTAAAAGCCACGCCCGTCCCGCAATGGTGGGGCGTCGCGCCAAACAGTTCAAAGGACAGGAGTTTCAGCAACACCTCACAGGTTCGATCCATTGACACGATCCTTTCATGCATCGCATGCGAGGCGTGCGCGATAGTGCGGCGCCGCGTTTACGGCGCCGCCTCGATCGGCGCGTCCGCGACATACGCGTACGGGATGGCCAGCGACCAGCCGGTGTTGGCGACAATGTTGTATCCCTGCAAAGTCGGCGCATAGAAGTCGAAGTACAGGTTGCAGTACAGCGGAACCACCGGCATCACCTCGGCGAAGCGCTGTTGCAACGCCTGCCACTTGATCAAGTAGCCGTGCATGTCATTGGGCGCGGTTTCGCGCAGATCCCTGCCCAGCAGCATCAACTGCTCGTCACGGATGCCGGTTCTGTTGAGCACGCCCTGGTACGCGTCGTCCGTGTGGAAATCATAGTACGGGTCAAACACATAGTAGAAGTTGCTGGCGAGGAAGAACATGTTGTATTCGCGTTCCGTCTGCCGGTAATAATGCATCATCATATCGGAGAACGGCATCGTGGTGATCTCAAGGCCGATGCCGAGCAGCGGCAGCGCTTCTTCCAAAATCGGCCTGAGCTTCTGCGCGACGACGCTGTCCTCGGTCATCGCCCATTTGATCGTCAGCGGCACGAGCGCGTCGCCTTCTTTGCGGTAGCGCACGGCATCCACGCCGGTTTGGAACGCCTCGCCGCTTTCGTTCAGGGTCCAGCCGTCGCCGACCAGCAGCGACTCCGCCAACTGCATGTCCTTTTTCGTCTCCAGCGTCTCCACGAAAACGGCGGTATCGACCGCCGCGAGGCCGGTCTCCGCGTTCTCTTCAAACCGCTGGTTGTACATCCACTGGCCGATGCCGTAATAACCGTAAACGGGCAAGCCGTAGACCGTCGCAGGATTCGCCGGCGACGCGATCATCTCGTTGGCGAACGCGCGCTTGTCGATCGTGTGCGCGATCGCCAGCCGGACGGCGTTCGAAGACGTCGGGCCGAGCTCACAGGCAAACGAGAGGAACGTGAAGCCCGTACGCGGATATGACACGAACCGGGCGGCCGTCTGACCCTGGGCGGCCGCGATACCGCGCTCGATCGAGTCGGCGTTTGCGACCTTGTTAACCAGCGTCAGTTCGCCGGACATCAGCTCGTCGATCATCGTTTCGTTCGTCGTCGGCTGAAACGTAATGCGTTCAATGTGCGGCTTCTGGCCTTCATAGTTGCCGGTGTAGTACGGGTTGACGGTGAACTCCGCGATGTGCTTTTCTTTGTCGTAGGATACCAGCGAATACGGGCCGCAAGTGACCCGCGGGTTCGTCGCGTAGCCGGTTTCGGGGTCGAGCAGCGTTTTCATGAGCATCGCGGCGCCAAACTCGCCCGGTGTAAACCCGAGCGCGGCCGCGTCCATCGCGGCGGCTTCGGCCGAAGCGACGATTTTCGCGCCGGCCGCGTCGTCGACGATGTCGCAGCCCGGCGCGATCACGGACACCGGCATCGGCTCCGTCAGGACGACGACATAGCCGTAGAAGAACGGCTTCCCATCGGTCACCACCTCAATGGAAAACGATTCATCGGACAGGAGCCTGACGCCTGCGATCGCGCTTGCCGCGCCGCCCGCGTACGCGTCATACCCGAGGATGTTGGCGCGGCCGGCCGGTGTGCCGCCGATCTCGCGGACGGCCGGCGAGCCGTTGAGAAGCAGCGAAAAGACATAGTCCTTCGCGGTGATCTTCTGGCCGTTGTTGTAGTACAGGTCGTCCTGCAGCGACAGCGTGTACACGCGGTTGCCGCGGGGCGACTGCGTCGTGTCGACAGACGCGACAACGTTGCCGTCCAGCGCCATCCCGTGCGTCTGCGTCCACGCGATCGTCGAATAGCCGTGGATCAGCGCGCGGACGTCCATGTCGGCGGTGTTGTTGCCGAACAGTTCCGAGCCGAACATGCCGGACATCGGTGTCGTCAGCCCGACGGTGATATGTGTTCCCGGCTGCAAACTGACCGGATCGGTCACCTGTTCAAACCCGGGCATGACGATCAGATTCGGATCCGCCTGTTCGGCGTGCGCAAACGCGGCCGAGCATATCATCGCGACAATCATCAGCAGGGAAGCGATTTTCTTCATGGGTACACCTCGTTCATACAATTGTTTCCAGACGATGGATTGATTATAGCCCGCAAACCGTGTCAATGCAAGCGAAACGCGGGATGCCGCCAGGGCGATTTCATTTGCAATGAAATCGCCAATCGGGATGCCGCTATTCCGCTTTTTCGACGATCGCGATCCCCGCGCTCGCGCCGATCCTGTCCGCGCCAGCCTCGACCATCGCGACCGCGTCCTCGTAGCTTCGGATGCCGCCGGACGCCTTGACCCGCATCCCGGCCGGGATGTTCCGCTTCATCAGCGCCACGTCCTGCGAGGTCGCGCCGCCGGTGCCAAAGCCGGTCGACGTCTTGACAAAGTCCGCGCCGGCGCGGGCGGCCGCCCGGACGGCCGCGACCTTTTCGTCGTCGGTCAGGTAGCAGGTCTCGATGATCACCTTGACGGTGTTCCCGCAGGCGGCCTCGACGACCGCGCGGATCTCGTCCTCGATCAGCGCCTCGTCGCCCGAGTTGAGCGCGCCGATGTTGATCACCATGTCGATTTCCTCCGCACCGTTGCGGACTGCGTCGAGCGTCTCGAACGCCTTCGCTTCGGGCGTGCACGCGCCCAGCGGGAACCCGACGACGGTGCAGACCTTGACGCCCGCGCCGCGCAGCCTTTCCGCCGCCTGCCGCACATAGCACGGGTTGACACAGACCGACGCAAACCGGTATTCGTTCGCCTCGTCGCACAGCGTATCAATCTGGTCGCGCGTCGCGGTCGCCTTGAGAATCGTATGGTCGATCATTGCCGCGATGGCTGCTTTTTTCATGTTCAGTCGCATCCCTTCAAATGGAAATCGTGATGGTGAAAACAGTATACCGCAACCGGGCGGGCCGCGCAACAGCGGCGCGCAAGTGCCTGTCGACAACGCCCTCCCTCGCGGCCGGGCGAAGGAGGGCGTTTTGCGATGACAGGATCGGTTTGGGCTTTGAGCCGACACCGCGCGAAGGCATGGTGTCTTTCGACAAGCGCTTTCTCGCGTTCGCGGCTCAGATACCCGGCTCCGCGGCTTCCTCGCCCGTGTAGATCTCCACCGCGAGACGCCAGTTGTAGTTCACTGTGTCGGCTGTGGCGACGAACGCGTAGCGCAGGTTGGTCGCGCCCACAACGTCGGTCCATCCATTGCCGTTGTTGTACTGCCATTGGAACTTCAGCGTGTAGCCGTCAAAGCCGGACAGCTCGCCCCACACTTCGATCACATCGCCCTCGACGATCCAAGTGTCGTGCGAAGAGAACACCTGCACGCGGCAATTCTCCAGCGGCGGCAGCGGACGGGGCGTCGCGGTCGGCGCCGGTTCCGCCTCTTCGGTCGGTTCAGCGGACGGTTCCGCCGCGCCTTCTTCGCCGTCGACAACGATCTCTTCGTCGCCCTCTTCGCCGTCGACAACGATTTCTTCATCGCCTTCTTCGCCGTCGACAACGATCTCTTCGTCGCCCTCTTCGCCGTCGATGACGATCTCTTCGTCGCCTTCTTCGCCGTCGATGACGATCTCCTCGTCGCCTTCTTCGCCGTCGACAACGATCTCTTCGTCGCCCTCTTCGCCGTCGACAACGATCTCCTCGTCTTCGGCCGCTTCGCCGGACGCCTCATCCGGGTTTTCAACGACGACGATCGAAAGCGCGCTGCTGTCATCCGCATAGCTCGCGTTGCCGTCTTCGTCGATGATGATTTCTTCATCGTCGAGTGAAATGGTGTACTCAAGCCCGAGAACGAAATTGATGACATCGTGCGTCTGCACGCCGCCGCCCTCGTGAATCACGTCGCCTTCCTCCACGGAGCCGTCCTCCATGTCCTCGGGCAGCGCGTCGCGGATGAACATCGCGCGCAGAAAGAGGTCCTTCTTCACGGGCTTGTTGAAGTTGTACGGCGTCCATTCGTTGCCGTAGATGTCAAACCAGTACTCAAAGGTATAGCCTTCAAGCTCCGGGGTATAATCCGGAATTTCGACTTTTTCGCCTTCTTTGACTTCGCTGATGAAGTACGGCGTGTCGTCATTGGCCAGGAACGAAACAAGAAAAACGCTCGATGACGGCTTCATGACGTTTTCGCCATCCGACTCGCCGCCCGAAATGCCGAAAGAAAAGGCGCGCGGCGGGGTCGGTTCCGGCGTCGGCTCGGCCGGCGCGGGCGTCTCGTCGCCGACGACGATCTCCTCTTCCTCTTCGCCGCCGATGACGATCTCTTCTTCTTCGTCACCGATGACAATGACGTCCTCGTCGGCCGGTTCGCCGGTCTCGGCGAGCGCGCATGCAATGCCGGTAAACGAACCCACCAGGACGATGACGCACGCGAGCCACGCGGCAACCGTCTTTTTTAGGGTACTCTTCATGAAATCCGCCTCCACAAAAATCCTTTTCCATTTGGTACAGGCGCAGTATAGCATGCCAGTCTTACATTTCGGTTACATTTTCTGGAATCTTGCAACTTTATTATCGGCTCGCCCGGAGGGCTTCTTGCGCCGCAGGGCGCTTTCATTGCAAATGGAATCGCCCTTTTTGCGCCGCGCGCGGTCTTGCATTTCAATCCCCGCTTCTGTACAATAGCGAAAGGGGAAGTGATCCGATGCCGATCTTTGGGTTCGAGGACAAATTCGCGCTCTTCGACGCGACGCCCGTGGAAAACCTGTTTATACAGGAGTATATGCTACGCGCGGACGGCGAATTTGTCAAGGTTTACCTGTACGGATTGATGCAATGCTATCATCCGGTGGAGAGCGCGACGCTGCACACGATCGCGCGCGACCTTAATATGGAAGAATCGCGCGTTGAAAACGCGTTCGGTTACTGGGAACGCATGGGGCTTGTCCGGCGCGTGTCGGACAACCCGCCGCGGTACGCGTACCAGAACCTCAAGCAGATTCAACTGATGCGCGCGCAGGACGACGACGGACTCTACCGTTACGCCGACTTTAACAACAGCCTGCAGGCGCAGTTTGGTTCCGAACGGCTGCTGCACCCGAAGGATTTCGAATGCGTCTACGACTGGATCGAGGGCCTGAAGCTGCCCGAAGAGGCCGTGCTGATGCTCGTGGCCGCGAACATCAAAGTCCGCCGGAGCAAAAAGTTTTCGTTCCGGTCGCTCGACCGGGAGGCGCGCCGCTGGGCGGAGGCGGGCGTCAAGACGATCAGCGACGCCGAAGACATGCTGCGCACCTACACGTCGCAATACGCGGGCGTGCTGGAGGTCTACAAAAAGCTGGGCAAGCGCCACGCGGTGTCCGAGCCGGACGAGGCGCTGTACAGCAAGTGGACCTGCGAATGGGAATTTGACCAGCAGACGATTCTCACCGCGTGCGACGAGACAAGCAAGGGCGTTCCGACGTTTGCCTACCTGAACGGCGTGCTGGAGCGAATGCGCGCGGAAGGGTGGCGCGACGGGCGGGCGCTCAAGGACAGCCTCGCGCGGGACGCGGCCGTGAAGGAACTGCTGCGCGCGCTCGGCATGCGCTGCGCGCCGACCGGCGACACGCGCTCGCTCTTTGACCGGCTGGTGGCGGAAGGCTTTGAAAAGGAAGCGATCGCGCTGGCCGCGTCGCGCGTCGCGCGAAAGGGCGGCCGGATCGACGCGCTGGAAAAGACGCTGGAGATCTGGAAAACAGAAGGCGCGACAACGTTCGCGGCGGCGCAGGCGTATCTGAAGCGGATTGACGGCGACGCGACACGCCCGTCCGCGCCGCGCCACGCGAAGACCGTCCCGGCGCAGCAGTACACGCAGCGCGAGTACACGCGCGAAGAACTGGCCTATCTGATTGAGGTGATCTGATGCGAGAGGCGACACTCCGCGCCATCGAGACCGAATACGCGGCGATCCGCGAGCAGAACCGCGCCGAGGAACGGCGGCGGCTGGACGAGGTAACCGCGTCGGATCCCGCCATCGGCGCGCTGGCCGCGGCGCGGTTTGACATGCTGCAAAACCGCGTGCGGCAGGCGTTTGGCAGCCCGGATCAGGCGATACGGATCGGCGAGGCGTTTCAGCGCGACATGGCGGCGCTGCAGGAGGATATCCGCGCGCGGCTGGTTGCCGCGGGTTACGCGGCGGACTATTTGCAGCCGGTGTACCGGTGCGCAAACTGCCGCGACAAGGGCTTCGTCGGCGAACCGGTGATGGAGCGGTGCGCGTGCTTCCTGCAAAAGGCGCGGGCGCACGTATCGCGCGCGGCGGGCAGCGGCGTCGACCCATCGGAGACGTTCGAGGCGTTCGACCCGGCGGTTTTTCCGGACCGTCCGCTGTCGGCCGACCGCCCGGAATCGCAGCGCGCGTACATGGAGCGCATCCGCGCGCGGTGCGAGGCGTTCGCGGATCAGTACCCCGCGAACGAGCGCCGCAACCTGCTTCTGTTCGGCGGTTCGGGCCTTGGCAAGACATACCTGATGAACTGCATCGGCAACCGCGTCCGCGCGCGCGGCATGGAGGCCGTGAAACTGACCGCGTACCAAATGACCGAGCGGATGCGCGCGTCGATTTTTCAACATCAGCCCGAGGCGTTCGCGCAACTGCTCGACGCGCCGCTGTTGCTGCTCGACGACCTTGGCGCGGAACCGCTGATCGCCAATGTCACCATCGAGGAGCTGTTCACGCTGCTTAACGAGCGCGGCCTGCGCGGCCACGCGACGGTGATCAGCACGAACCTGATGCTCAATGAGCTGCGCGCGCGGTACACGGAGCGGATCACGTCGCGCCTGTTCGACCGGCGCGGCGCCACCCTCCTCGAATTTCTGGGAACGGACGTCCGGCTCAGATGATGCGGCTGGGTTTGCCGCGACGCGCGCGCGACGCGATGTATTGTCTCTTTGGCGCGCTGATCCTGGTCTGCGTCTGCGCGGCGGTCGGCGGCGTGACCGGCACGAAGTTTTTCGCCCACGGCCACGCGGACAGCTACACGGTGCAGGCGATGGCCTGGCGCGCCGGGCATGTTTCATTGGCGGAGGACATGCCCTGGCTGGAGCTGGCCGTCTATCAGGGGCGGTACTACATCAGCTTTCCGCCGACGCCGACGATCCCGATGCTGCTTCTTTCGTTTGCCTTCGGGGAGGAAACGCCCAACGTCCTGATGACGGTGCTGTACTTTCTCTTTGGATACGCGGCCGCCTTCGCGCTCTTTCGGCGCTACATGTCCGCGGCGCAGTCGCTGGCGCTTTCGCTGTTCCTGTCGCTGGGCGGGAGCCTGCTCGACATCGCGGTATCCGGCGAAGGATTCGGCGGCGGCGTGTGGTTCCAGGCGCAGTTGCTCGCCTACGCGCTGACGATGCTCGCGTTTTACCTGGTCGACGGCGACAGGCTCTCCGGCTGGGCGTGGGGACTGGTCTGCGTCGCGCTTGCCGTCGGCGCGCGCCCGCTGAACGGTGTTTTCGCGCCGGTGATGCTGATCCTTTTGTATCCAAAGCTCAAAAAAGCCACGTTTTTGCGGACGTTGGCCGCGTATCTGCCGTTTGTCGCCGCGCCGCTCGCGATCGCGGGCGCGTACGGCGCGTATAACTACGCGCGGTTTGGCAATCCGCTGGAATTTGGCCACAGTTACCTGCCCGAATATACAAGGGCCGGGACGACGGTGTTCGGCATCCAAAACCTGCCCCGCAACATCGCTAACATTCTCCGCCCGCCCGGGATCGCCGCCGGCACGATGATTTTCCCGATCGTCGGCGGATTCGCGGTCTACCTGACGAACCCGCTGCCGTTCATCGCCGTCGGTGCGACGGCTATCCGCGCCGCGCGGCGCAGGGCGGACTGGGCCGACGCGGTCGTCGCCGGCGCGCTTGTCCTTGAGGCCGCGCTGCTTTTGACCCACCTGACAAACGGCGGCTGGCAATACGGCACACGCTACCTGTGCGACCTTTTACCCGCCTCGGTGTTCCTGCTCGCGCGCGGAAGAACCCGTCTCGGGCCGGTCGCGGCGCTGCTATGCGGCGCGCTGGTCGCGTTGAATGTGTATGGAACGGTTGTGTTTCACTTTATATAAACTTATACAGGCCGCCGTTTTTCCAAGCGAATCCCCTCAATCGCGCCGGACACCACGTCCTCCGCTGCTTCCAGCGCGCGCCTGCACGCGTCCGGCGTTTCACCCGTCTCATGGGCCACGATAGCCGTTTTCAGCTCATGCCCGCAGGTGTTCAGCAGCGCTTCCGCGGCCTCCCGGCCAAGGCCAGTGGCGTTCATCGCGATGCGCACTACGCGGTCGCGCAGTTTCGCGTTGGTCGCGCGCACGTCCACCATCAGGTTGCGGTAAACCTTGCCGAGCCTGACCATCACGCCGGTGGTCAGCATGTTCAGGATCATTTTGGTCGCCGTGCCCGCCTTTAATCGCGTCGAGCCGGACAGGATTTCCGCGCCCGTCGACGCTTCGACGGCGATGTCCGCCTCCGCCGACATCAGCGCGCCGCCGTTCATCGCGACGGAGACCGCAAGCGCGCCAATCGCCCGCGCGTGACGGAGCCCGCCGATGCAATACGGCGCGTATCCGCTCGCGCTGATCGCCACCAGCGCGTCGCCCGGGCCAAACCCTTTGGCCGCGAGGTCAGCCGCGCACGCCCGGTCGTCGTCCTCCGCGCCTTCCACGGCAAAGCGCAGCGCATGGTCGCCACCCGCGATGATCCCGACCACGAGATCGTTCGGCACACCGAAGGTCGGCGGGCATTCCGAAGCGTCTAAAACACCCAGCCGCCCGCTGGTGCCCGCGCCGATGTAGAAAAGCCGCCCGCCCGCTCGCATGCGCAGGGCGATGCCTTCGATCGCGCGGGCGATCTCGGGCGCAGCTTTTTCCACCGCGTCCGCCGCCTCGCGGTCAAACGCGTTCATCAGCGTGACAAACTCAAGGGCCGAAAGCGTCTCCAGCGACCGGCTGCGCGCATCCGCCTGCTCGGTGCCCAGCCTCCCCAGCACATCAATTCTTGCCATATGGCCTCCCGGATGTTTCTCCACTTACCGCAGCGCGCCCAATTCCAGTCCCTTGTCGATGAAGTACCGGTACGTATCGTAGCGCACCGTTTTCGGGATCGAGTGATCCGAATGCAGCGTAAACCCGTACCCGTTCTTGACGATCGGCACTTTCGATTCAAGCTCCGCGTCGATGACCGCGCGGTCGTTCGAGTACAGCGCGCGCACGTCGATGCCGCCCATCAGCGACAGCCTGTCGCCGTACCGTTCAAAGATGCGGAGCAGGTCCATGCCGGCCTTGACCTCGATCACCTGCAGGCAGTCGATGCCCGCGTCGAGCATGTCCGGCAGCAGCGGCTCCACAAACCCGCACGAGTGCATGATCACCGGCAGGCCGAGCGATTTGGCGTAACCGACTGTCGCGGCGTGCGCGGGCTGAATCAGCGCGCGGTACATCGAAGGCGACATGAACGGGCTGCCCTTATAGCCCATGTCCTCGTAATACCAGATGCCGTCCGGTAACCCTTCCTGCTCGAACAGCGTCTTTTGCAACGCGATCGTAAGCGCGGCGTATGTGTCCGCCATGTCGCGCACCCAGTCCGGGTCGAGCGCCATGCCGACGAGCATGTGCTCGTGCCCGCAAACCGGATGGATGCATTCAAACGCGTTGATGCCGCTCCAGACGAAGAACCGGCCCGCCTCGGCGGCGCGCTTTTTCGCCGCGCGGTACGCCTCAAAGTTGATCCGGCGCGGGTCGGGCACAAGCAGCGGCTTGATTTTTTCGTCCCACGCCTCGCGCTCCTTGACCATGAAATCGACGTGTTCCGGCGTCGTGTCGTGCAGCTTGTGGCGGCGCAGCACCGCGCCGTTGCCGTCGAGCATCGTCACCGTGTGATCGGTTTCCGAAATGATCTCCGGCTTGAAATCCATGTCGGCGACAAAGTTAAACGCCCAGCACTCCTCCATGTCGTACCCGAAATGGTCTTCGTAGGACGCGCCCTGCTCAATGCGGCCCTCGGCCGCCCACGCCTTGTACGTGTCGCTCCAGAAATGCTCGTACAGGCCGATGCGATCCGCCCGCTCTCGCCGGAGGATCCGCGACATGCGCTCTTTGCCGTTCATACGGTCACCCTCGCATTCGTCAAATGATTTGGCGGCATCCGCCTTTTCCAGCATCATACCACGCCGCCGCGCGCGCGCGCAACGAAAATCGAAACGTAGCAGGAACACCGAGGGGTGCGGCGAACATGATACGCAAACGGTATCCCGCGTTTCACAAAGGAGGTTACGACATGCCCGTTTCAATCCGGTACGACGACGACGCCCGGATGATCATTTCCGACCTGACCTGTCCATGCCCGCTCGATCATCAGATGCCCAAACAAGATATCTATGTCGGCGCGAACCTGCTTTCCAACCTGCCGAAGTACATCGAGCGGCGCGGCCTCGGCCGACGCTGCGTGCTGGTCGCGGACAAGAACACATACCCGCTGGCCGGGCAGGCGGTCGAGCGCGCGCTGCAAACCGCCGGTTTCACGGTGATCCCGTGCGTGATCCGGCGTGCGCACGACATGGATCCGGACGAGCGTGCGGTCGGCGAGGTGCTGCTGTCGATCCAGCCGGACACCGAATTCCTCGTCAGCGTCGGCTCCGGATCGATCACCGACACGGCGCGCGTCAACGCGGCCCGGACGAATCTGCCGTTCGTATGCGTCGGCACCGCGCCGTCGATGGACGGGTACACGTCGGTCATCGCGCCGCTACTGCTGCGCGGGGTGAAGATTCACCGAGCGGGTCCGTGCCCGGAAATCATCGTCTGCGACACGGACATCCTGCGCACCGCGCCGGACGCGATGATCGCCTCCGGCGTCGGCGACGTGCTCGGCAAATACATCGCGAAGGCCGACTGGAAAATCGGCAGGATCATCAACGGTGAGGTTTACTGTGATGTGTGCGGCGAGATCGTCACCGACGCGATCAACAAGCTGATCGACAACGTCGCCGAGATCCGCCAAAAGAGCGAGAAGGGCATCCGCATCCTGATTGAAGCGCTGCTCCTGGCCGGCGTGACAATCATGATCGTCGGGCACACGCGCGCCGTCGCCTCGGTGGAGCACAACATCGCGCATTACTGGGAAATGATGCAGCTTCTGCACGGCAACAAGCCGCCGGCGCACGGCGCGTCCGTCGGCGTGGCGACGCTGCTGGTCTGGCCGATGTTCACGCGGTTCATGGCCGAGGATCTGTCGGCGCTCGACATCGATGCAATCCGGAAAAACCGCGTTAGCCGCGAGGCACGCGTCGCCTGGATGTACAAGGCGTTTGAAAAAGAGGCCGCAGAATCGATCATGCGCGATAACGAAGGCGATTTCCTGCCCTGGGACGAGCAACTGCGCCGTGTCCGCGCCGCGCAGCAAGGCCAGCAGGCGATCCGGGATGTCCTCACCGAACTGCCGCCGTACGAAAAAATCGTGTCCGCGATGCACACGCTCGGCGCGCCAATGACGCCCGCCGAGGTGGGCGTCGACGACTGCCTGCTGAACCTGTCCGTCTGGTGCGCCAAGGATTACCGCACAAGATACACGCTGTTCAAGCTGATCGACGAGTGCGGGCTTTCGGAAAAGTATTGGGGGGAGTACGGGGTGGAGTGAGGGAGGGGACGCCAAAGGGCTATTCCCTTTGGAATCCCGCGTAATGGCCTTAGGCCCTTAACAAACCCCTCTTTGGGCGGTTTTTGGCAAATTACGGCCCAAAAGCCGCGAGAACCAGGG
>JAVBOQ010000069.1:0-10051 GCA_031550455.1 Eubacteriales bacterium | reverse complement strand
TGTCGCCAAAAATGATGGAAAGTCGAGAGGCCTCGGCCTCTCGAACTCTCCGGGCTGGATACTTTCTGCTTCATGCGTAAGCCCTGCCTACGCCTTCCCTCTCCCCGCGAAAATGCTGCAATAGCCGAGCATCGCGCCTTCGACGACGCGCATCCGCCCGTTCGGATTGCCGAGGAAAGCGATCGTTTCGATGTTCATGCCGGTCATGAGCGTCATGTACTGATAAAAGATAATCAACAGCGTCGCGAAACCGCAAACCCAGAACATGGCCGTCAGCGCGTTCCGTTTCCCCGGGAAGCCGGCCGCGGGCGGAAGCAGCGCAAGCCCCGCGCCGAGCGCGGCGCCGAGCAGGACGTCCCAGATGAACCCAAACTGCGCGATGCGATCCACCGACACGTTGGCATACGCCAACGCCGTGATCGCGGCGAGCAGCAAAAGCGGCATGGCGATCGCCCGGAAGTTGCGCATCGTTCCACCCCATTTCAAAAAAATGCCCACGCACATTGTACCCCGCGGCAGCGCGGCGGTCAAGGTTGCGCCTGTCCAAAAAAATTGATACAATATGAAGCAACCATTAGAATCGGAGATGATCCGCATGCAAAAGATCAGAGTCGGCGTGGCAGGCGTCGGGTTCATCGGCAAGGCGCACATCGACGCGCTGCGCAGGCTGCCCGGCGTGGAAGTCACCGCCATCGCCGAAAGAGACGAGGAAACCGCGAAAAGGCTGGCGGACCAACTCGGCGTGCCGCGCGGGTACGGCGATTTTCAAAAGATGATCGCCGAGGTCGATGCGGTGCATAACTGCACGCCAAACGCGCAGCACAACGCGGTCAACATCGCCGCGATCGACGCGGGCAGGCACATTTACGCCGAAAAGCCGCTGGCGGACACGGCCAGGGACGCGTTTGACATCTGGCGGCGCGCGGAGGCGGCCGGTGTGCTGCACGGGCTGAACCATCAGTACCGGATGTACCCGGCGGTGCAGCAGATGCGCTCGCGCGTGCGCGGCGGCGACATGGGCGACGTGTTCCTGATCAGCGGGCGGTATCACCAGCAGAGCGGGCTCTACGCGACCGACTACGGCTGGCGGATGACCGAAGGCGGCATGAGCTGCGGCCTTTCGGACATCGGCACGCACTGGATCGACACCGCGCGCTGTGTCACAGGCAAAAGGATCGAGCGCGTGCTCGCCAACGTGCAGACGATCCATCCGGAGCGCACAAAGCAGGACGGCACGCGCGTCAAGGTGCACACCGACGACCTTAGCACGGCGCTGCTTGTGTTCGAGGGTGGCGCGCAGGGCATACTCAGCGTGTCGAAGGTCGCGGCTGGCCACATGAACGACTTAGCGCTCGGCGTCGACGGGCAAAACTTCAGCCTGTACTGGGAGCAGGAGAGCCCAAGCCGGATCCGCATCGGCTACAAAAACGCGCCGAACATGGAAATATTGGTTGCCCCGGCGCTGCTGGATCCGGAAAACAGGGATCTCTGCACACTGCCAGGCGGCCACCCGCTCGGGTTCAACGACGCGCTTGTCGCGGCGCTGCGCGACTTTTACGCGGCCGCGCGCGGCGAGATCACGCGGTCAGAAATGCGCTGCGCCACGTTTGAGGACGGCTTTGAGGGCATGGCGTTCGTCGAGGCGGCGGTCAAGAGCGGCAAATCCGGCAGGTGGGAGACGGTCGAGCGCCCGGGATAATCACCATGTCAAGTATCGGGAGGTGTCCCTTGCATATCCGTGTTTACGCCACGCCCGGCTGCATACGCCCGGGCGACCTTTGCGGCGCGACGGCGGTCGTGATCGACGCGCTCCGGATGACCAGCGTCGCGGCGGCCGCCGTCGCGAACGGCTGCGCCGGGCTTTGCACAGCCGTCGATATTGATGAGGCGCGCGAGCTCGCTTCGCGGCACGGCGCGCTGCTCGGCGGCGAGCGCAACGCGCTTCAAATCGACGGGTTCGACTTTTCCAACTCGCCTTCGGCCTACACGCGCGGCCGCGTCGGCGGCCGCCGCCTCGTGATGACGACGACGAACGGCACGCGGGCGATCGACGCGGCGGGCGCGGCGGAAAAGCTGCTGCTCGGCGCGTTCGTCAACGCCCGCGCGGTCGCGGAAAGCGCGCGCGGCGCGGAAAATGTCGCGCTCGTCTGCGCGGGAACGCACGGCCTTTTCTCGCTGGAGGACGCGCTCGCGGCAGGTGCGATCATCGATAGGCTGCGCCGCATCGGCGTTTCGTTTCAGCCCGACGACATGGCGATCGCCACGCGAACGCTGTATGCGACAGCGGGCGGCGACCTCCACACAGCGCTGCGCGAAACAACGCACTATAATCGGCTTGTCGGGCTGGGCCTGAAAGACGACCTCGATTTCTGCCTCCGGGAGGATACCGTTGACGCCGTTCCCGAACGCGGCGCGGATGGGTGGTTTCGATAGCGATATGCCGAACGAACCGTTTTTTGCCAAACTGCTGTCCCTGGGGGTCAGCCAACTGTACATCTCAAAAGAGAAGCTCGCAGCCGTCGAGGCATGGCGCGCGGAAAATGACCCAAAGATTCATGAACCGCTGCCTGTGCGCGATTTCGGCAACGGCCGACTGACGCTGACCGACGGGCACACACGCGCCTTCGCGGCGTACGGCGCGGGCGAAACGGAAATCCTTGTCGCGCCCGACGACGATGAAATCGTGACGTGCGAACGCGGACAGAGGCTGTACCGCGCCTGCATCGCGTGGTGCGACGCGGCCTCCGTGTATACGGTGAAGGATTTCGACGGGCGCGTGCTGGATGCGGAGGATTATCAGAGGTTATGGAACGAGCGGTGCGATCGGCTGCATGAGGAGGCGTGACGGAGCCCCTTGGCGTCCCTCCCCCATTCTCTCCCGGCTATCCCTTCCCAAGCTTCTTCTTAACAAACCCCACCGCCGTCACGACCTCCTCGCTGCGCAAGGCCAGCAGCGCGACCGCGTAGACGAGCAGCCCCACGACGATCACGCCGAGCGTCGCGCCGTAGAACGGCATGCCGGAAAGATCGCTAAGGCGCAGCGCGGCGTTCATGAAAAGCAGCGCGGCGGACATCACCGCGGTCGCCGCAAGCGATTTCCAAAGGCACTTGCCAACGCGCTTCGCGTCAAACACGCCGCGCTTTTTGTGCAGCAAATACAGGAGCAAAAGTCCGCTGCCGAGCGAGCTGACCGCCGTCGCGACGGCGACGCCGGACACGCCGTACAGCGGGTACAGCGCGTAGTTAAGCCCGATGTTCAGCACGACGACGCCAAGGCCGACGATCGTCGGCACGCGCTTGTCCTGAAACGCGTAGAAGCAGCGGTTGCATAGCTCGCGCATGCCAACGCCGAAGATTCCGGCTGCAAAGCACGCGAGGATGCTCGCGGTGACCGCGGTGTTCTCGGGCGTGAACTCGCCGCGCTGGAACACGATGCGCGTGATCGGGCCGGATAGCAGGATCAGCGCGGCGGTGGCGGGCAGGGCGACAAGCAAGTTCAGGTTGACGCCGAAGCTTAAGTCATCCTTCACCTTCGGCCGGTCGTCCACATGCCGGACGAGGCTCGGGTACAGCACCGTCGCGATCGTCGTTAACAGCACCACGGTGACCATCTGGTACAGCTTGTTCGCGTTTTCCAGGAGCAGGATGTCGCCCGTCGTGTGCGAGGCGACCGACCGGGCAAAGTACAGATAGAACGCGTCAAACGCGCTGGACACAAGCACCGGCAGCATCAGCACGCCGAACTCGCGCAGGCCTTTGTCCTTTATGTCAAACGAAGGCCTGTACGAAAATCCGGCCCGTTTCAGGCTCGGAATCTGCACGATAATCTGAAGCGCCCAGCCCACGATCGTACCCAGCGCGACAAAAATCGCGTTTTCCTTTGTCGCGACCAGGATCGACGCGATCATCACGACGTTGAGCACCACCTGCGACACGGCGGGTACCGTGAAACGGAAGTTCGCCTGCAGGTACGCGTTCGCGGCGCGCGCGAGCAGCACCAGAAAGCCCATCGGCATCATGATCCGCGCGTAATAGACCGCGAGGCGCTTGGCCTCGTCGCCCGCGTTTTTCAAAAGAAACTCGTTTACGATCGGCTCGATCAGGAAAAACGTGATCAAAAGAATGACCGCCGAGGCGGCAAGCGAAACCGTCATCAGGTTGCCGATGAACCGGTTGGCCTGTGCGCGGCCTTCTTTCAGCCGCTCGGAATAGACCGGGATCAGCGTCGCGCAGAGCGCGGTGATCAAAATGCCCAGGATAAAGCACGGCACCGAATCCGCGGTGATCAGCGCGTCGGTCAGTTCGGTCGCGCCAAGCCGACTGCCAAGCACCGATACCCGCAGGAACCCGGTGACCTTTGTGATCAGCGTCAGCGCCATGACGATCAGTACGGATTGGGAAACGGCGCCGATGCTCATGTCACGGTCTGTATTTTTCTGCATGTTTCACCCTGAATTCTGATGAGATGGCCGAATCCTCAGTACGGAAGGATCGGGCTTCTGGTCTGCGGCTTTCGCTGCAGGCTGTTGTAATAATCATTCCAACTGAATCCGCCCGCGTTGTACGCGTTGAGCGCGTTGGCGTTCTTGACGTTGACAAACTTGCTGTCGAGCAGCGCTTCGACGTCAAAGACTGTGATGTAAGGATATTCAATCGGGTTCCTGCTGTAGTAGTTCGCGTAGACCATTGTCGAGGAGATGTCCTTCACATACAGGAAGCAGAGCAGCGCCATCATCACCGGCACGGCCACGAAAACCCGGTTGGCCAGGTCGCGGTTGCGGTAGAACAAAACCGGCAGCAGCGCCACATCGACAATGCGGAAATAGACGTTCGTCCGGGAGGCGATCAGGTCAAACTTAATGAAAAGCAGATAGACGCCGTAGCCGACACAATAGAGATTAAACAGCAGCTTTTCCTTGTCCGTCAGCGAACCCTTCGCGCGCCAGGCGAGCAGGAACGCGATCAGCATGAACAGCGAACGGTTGCCAAGCGCCAGCAGGCTGACGCCCGTGCTTTGCGTATAATATTGCGTGATCGCGTGCGCCAGCGCGCCCGGCAACAGGTTGATCACCGGCGTCAGGTCGATGAAATTGATCACGGCGGCCGCGCCGATCAGCAGCGTCAGGGCGATCGCGGTGGTGCGGCGTTTCCATTCGATCAGGTACAGCGGGCGGTGGTTCCAAAACAGGATCGGCAAGAGGCACAGCACCAGCGCGGACGTGTGCAGCAGCCCGGCTGCCGCGATGCCGGCCATCGCGCGGATCCGGCGGCCGTTCGACCAGTCGACCAGCACCCAGCCCAGCACGATCGCCAGCGGCAAAAGCTGCCGGATCGCACTTTCCATATAGATCAGCGAGTAGACGGCAAAAAACACGGTCAGCGCGAACATCGGCAGCGGGCAGAACCTTTGGATGAACCGGTGCAGGCCGATCAGGCTGACAAGCGTGATGATCGCGACGAACAGAATGTAATGCACCCGAAGCATCTTAAAGAGGCTCATCAGGTAGAAATAGCCGATTTCCACGCGATTGTACTGCGGCGCGAAATAGTTCGGGAGCGTGTGCAGCGGCCCGGTGTTGGCGTAGATGCTCATATAGGTCAGGTAGTCGGTGCCCTGGCCGTAGCGAAGCGAGAAGAACACGAGAAGGCCCAGCATGGCCAGCCAGTATACATGCTTGCGTACGCCCGCGCGCCATTCCCACAGGGACAGGCACACCAGCACAAGCAGAATCGCCAATCGAACCATCGGACATGCCCTCCGTCGCCGCATCATGTCAAAGCGCGCGTGTTTGCAAGTATACCATATAAAAGACGGATTGCGCAAGAAAACCTTCCATTCGGAAGGCAAGACCGGCAAATTTCACGCGGTTTGGTTACGTTTCTTCGGCCTCATCCCCCAACAACCGCGTCACGGGGCCGATATGGCAGCAGACCAGCCGGTGTAGCGGCCGCGTCAGGCACACATACAAAAGGCGCGCGTCCAGTTCGGTGTCCGGATACGCGGCCTCGCCCATGTCCGCGATCAGCACGCAGTCAAACTCCAGACCCTTCACGAGCGTCGCGGGCAGGATCTGCACGCCGCCCGCGTAGTGCGTGTCGCCCGCCTTCACAAGCCGCGCGCCGAGCGACGCGGGCAGCGCCTTGAAAAGCTTTTGGCACGCGGCCGCGTCCCGGTCGATGACGGCGATCGTTTTGAAGCCCTCGGCGCGCATCGATTCGATCGCGGCGGCCAGGAATGCGTTGCGCGCCTTTGCGTCCGCGAACGTGTGCAGCGTCGGCTCGTCGCCGTGGCGAAGCACGGGCCGCGCCAGCGCCTGGCCCGGCACCGGGCGGCGGCACGCGACGCGCGCGGCGAACAGCATGATTTCGACGGTGCTCCGGTAACTCGTCCGCAGCGGCAAAAGCGACGCGCGGCCCTCGAACACAGGCCCCAGGATCTCGTCCCACGACCGAAGGCCCTCCCACGCGCGGACGCCCTGCATCAGGTCGCCGACGATCGTGAACGAATCGTTGCCGGAGAGGTCGCGCAGCAGTTGAAACTGGAACGGCGAAAAGTCCTGCGCCTCGTCGATGACCGTATGGCGGATCTCGGTGCGCGGCAGCCCGAACAGGCGCAGCGCAAGCGTCGCGAGCGGCGCGAGGTCCTCGGGCTCGACCTTCTTTTGCGCGAGCAACGGATGCTTCTGCCCGCAAAGCGCTCGAAACAGCGGCCGTTCGTCTTCATGAAGCGGCGGATTCCACGCTTCCGACAAAAACTCGCCGTAGCATTCCAGCAGATCCATTTTCGGCCAGCGCTTCATCTCGTCCTTTTCAAACGTTTTGCCGCGCTCCCGGATCTCCGCAAGCCGCGCGTCGCGGCTCTGGTACAGCGTCTGCATCCGCGCGCGCCGCTCCGGGCCGTCCGGCATCGACATCAGGATGCGCTCCGCGCGCTTTTCGCACTCGGCTTCGTACCACGCGGCCGCCTGCTCCTGCGCGCCCTTGCGCTTTTTTGACAGGTACTTCGGGATCTCCGTCATCCGCCGCTCAAACGGGAACGGCGCGAGCTCCGTTAAGAACACGCTTCGCATCTGTTCGTGCGTGTACAGCACCGCCGGGCCGAATTTGACGTCGCCGTCCGGCACGATCCGCTGCTCGAGCCGCGCAATGTATTCGAGCAGCAGCGCGCGGAAGCGCAGCGAGCCCTGGAACCTGAGCCGCGCCTCGGTCTCGGCGCGCGCCTCGGTCGGCAGCGCCAGCATCGCGTCCAGCAGGTCCGTTTCCGTGATCTTCGGCATCCTTTTGCCGAGCAGCGACGCGATGTGCGCGCCATAGGTCGTCTGCACGACCTGCTCGACGCCAAGGTCGGGCAGCACCGCCGAGATGTAGTCGAGGAACAGCGGGTTCGGCGCGAGGATCATCATGTGCTTCGGCGACAGCGTGTCGCGGTACGCGTACAGCAGGTACGCGATCCGGTGCAGCGCGATCGTCGTCTTGCCCGATCCGGCGACGCCCTGCACGACCAGCGCGCGCGCGGGCTTGTGGCGAATGATGACGTTCTGCTCGGCCTGGATCGTCGACACGACGTCGCGCAGCCGGTCGCCGCGCGCCTCGCCGAGCACGCCCATCAGGTACGCGTCCTGCGCCGCGACGTCGGTGTCAAAAATCGTTTCCAGCTGCCCGTTTTTGACGCCCAACTGACGCTTTAACGACAGCGTGCCCGCGATGTCGCCGTCCGGCGCCTTATACCGCACCGGGCCGAGCTGCCCCGCGTAGTACAGGTTTGCGACCGGCGCGCGCCAGTCGATGATCACCGGCGCCAGCGTCTCGCCGTGCGTGACGCCCCACTTGCCGATGTAATAGGTTCGCAAAATCCCGTCCCGGTCCGGCGCGAAGTCGACGCGCGTGAAATACGCGCGGTCGGCCGCAAGCCGAAGGTGCCGCAGCGCCTGCTCCTTGAACATGTACAGGTTTTCCGCGACAATCAGATCGCTCGAGTAGATGCCGCCCGCGCTGAGCCGCTCGATCATGACGGCCTTTTCCTGCTTCTCGACCTCGTTTTCGAGCCGCGCGGTCTCGGTAGCGACCAGGGCCAGCGTTTCGGAAAGATGGGCACGCTCCTCAACGGCCGCGGGATGGGTCAAAACGCTCATGAGGGCCTCCTCGGGGAGACGCCAGGGGATGCCGTCCCCTGGACCCCTGCCGGAGGGACATTGTCCCTCCGGACTCCCGTCTTGGGGTGTCAGTTGTGTAAAAAGACACGTATGGCGGGGAGTGACCCCCGCCGCGTTTGACTATGCAGTTTCCATCCCCCGCCGCAGCGGAGACGGGGTTTCCAAAGGGGCACTGCCCCTTTGGCAGAGGGTCAAGGGAGACGGAGTCTCCCTTGCGTCCCCTTCTTTGCTCACCCAACCGTCGCCTTGATCCTGCGCACGCCGGCCGACGACGATTCTTCTTTCTGGATCGTGAACTTCACGAGTTCGCCCGTCCGGTTCGCGTGCGGGCCGCCGCAGATTTCCTTGGAGAACGCGCCCATCGTATAGACCTTGACGCGGTCGCCGTACTTGGCTTCAAACAGGCCGATCGCGCCTTCCGCCTTCGCCTCGTCGACGGTCATCTCGCGGCAGTCGATCACGGCGTCGCCCGCGATGGCCTCATTGACGAGGCGCTGCACCTCCGCGATTTCGTCGTCCGTCATCCGGCGGCCGAACGAGAAGTCGAACCGCAGCCGCTCGGCGGTGATGTTCGAACCCTTCTGCGCGACCTCGTCGCCCAGCACTTTGCGCAGCGCCGCGTGCATCAGGTGCGTCGCGGTGTGCAACCGCGCGGTCTGTTCGCTGTGGTCGGCGAGCCCGCCCTTGAACCGCTGCTCCGCGCCGGCCTGGGACAGAAGCTGGTGCTGCTTGAAATGCTCCTCAAACCCGGCGACGTCGACCGGCAGGCCGACCTCCTTCGCGAGTTCCACCGTCATCTCGATCGGGAAACCGTAGGTGTCATAGAGCTTGAACGCGCGCTTGCCGTCGATGACCTTCGGCAGGTTGAACTTTTCGATGGACTGCACGACTTTTTCAAACTCGCGCTCGCCCTGCTTGAGCGTGCGCGCGAAACGCTCCTCCTCGAGCCTGAACTGCTCCTCGATATGGGCAGCGTTGGCCAGAAGCTCCGGGTAGACGTGCGCGTACTCCGCGATGACCACCTTGGCGACCTCGGCGGTGAACCCGTCCGGCGCGCCGAGGCGGATGCCGTACCGCACCGCGCGGCGGATCACGCGGCGCAGGATGTAGCCCTGGTCGACGTTCGACGGCGTGACGCCGCGCGGGTCACCGATCATGAACGTCGCCGTGCGCAGGTGATCGGAGATGATGCGAAACGCCTTTGTTGTCTGTTCATCCGATCCGTACTTCGCGCCGGTCAGTTCCGCGATCTTCGCGAGGATTCCGGTAAACAGCTCGGTGTCATAGACGCTTTTTTTGCCGGTCAATACGCACAGCGTGCGCTCCAGCCCCATGCCGGTGTCGACATTCGGGCGCGCCAGCGGGATATATGTGCCGTCGGCCTGTTTGTTGTACTGCATGAACACGTCGTTCCAGATTTCGAGATACCGCCCGCAATCGCAGGCGGGCGAGCAGTCCGGGCCGCACGGCTCTTCGCGCGTGATGACGAACATCTCGGAATCCGGGCCGCAGGGGCCTGTCAGGCCGGCCGGGCCCCACCAGTTGTTTTCCTTCGGCAAATAGAAAATACGCTCGGCGGGCACGCCGACGCCGCGCCACAGCGCGAACGACTCGTCGTCGCGCGGCGCGTTTTCGTCGCCCGCGAAGACGGAGAACGCCAGTTTTTCCGGGTCAAGCCCGAGGTATTGCGACGAGGTCAGAAATTCCCACGACCACGCGATCGCGTCTTTCTTGAAATAGTCGCCGAGCGACCAGTTGCCCATCATTTCAAAGAACGTCAGGTGCGACGCGTCGCCGACCTCGTCGATGTCGCCGGTGCGGACGCATTTCTGCACGTCGACCAGCCGCTTGCCCGCCGGGTGCGCTTCCCCGAGCAGGTACGGCACCAGCGGGTGCAT
>JAVBOQ010000191.1:0-5899 GCA_031550455.1 Eubacteriales bacterium | reverse complement strand
AGTCGCTGACCATGTTCGCCGCGCCCATGGCGGCGGGCGCTCTGCTCACTTTTCTGCCGATTGAGGCCATTTTCTTCATCGACGTCATCACTGCCGCCATCGGCATCGCCGTGGTGCTGTTCTTTGTCAAGGTCACCGGCGTGACGGCCCCGCACGAACACGCCCCGGGCGCGAAGGCGTATTTCCAGGAGATGATGGAAGGGCTGCGCTTCATCGGCGGCGCGGCGTGGCGAAAAAAGCTGGTTCTCGCCCCCCCCGCGTTATTCGTGCACGCCTCGCCCCCCGCGAAGTTAACGCCCCGGCAGGTGACGCGCACGTTCGGCGAGGATGTCTGGCGGCTGACGGCGATCGAGATCGCGTTTTCCGTGGGCATGATGGTGGGCGGCGTCATGATCTCCGTCTGGGGCGGATTCAAAAACAAGGTGCACACCATGGCGCTGGCCTGGCTGCTGTTCGGCGCGACGACGGTGCTGTTCGGCGTCGTCCCGAATTTCTTTGTGTATCTTGGCGTGATGGTGTTCTGCGGCTGCTCCATGCCCCTTTACAACACGCCGAGCATGACGCTGCTGCAAACGAACGTCCCCGGCCACATGATGGGGCGGGTGTTCAGCGCGATCGGCATGATCAACGGGCTCGGCATGCCGCTTGGCATGGCGCTGTTCGGGCCGCTCGGAGACGCCGTACGGATCGAGTGGCTGCTGATCGTCACCGGCGCGCTGCTCCTTGTCGGCGGGCTGCTGCTGTACGGGCGGAAGGAATTGATCCGCGCGGGCGAGGCGAAAGCGCCCGGCGCGCAGGAAGCGGAAGGCGGGCTTGCGGGCACATGAGCGGAGGCGGCGCGGGACGCCCTGGCGGGCCTTATCCCAGGTCAGCCCGCGCGCGCGGCAGATAGCAAAGGACGCCGTTCACGCGCGCGCTTTCGAACAATGTCATCGATGATACCGAAAACACGGCGTCGGTCGCCCGCGCCTCCGGCAGCCGCGCGGGCTGCGCGTCCCGCGCCAATGTGATGTGCGCCCGAAACGGCTTCGGATCCGTCCGGATGCCCGCCGCGCCGAGGGCGGCCCGCAGCGACACGGCCAGCTGCGCCAGCGCCTCGTGCCCGGAAAGCCCGAGGTACAGCACGCCGCCGAACCTCCCGTACCCGGCAAACGGCACGGCAAAAGGACGCGCGCAGACCGCGCAGGCCCGCATCGCGTCCGCAGCGCGCTGTGCGTCCGCAGCGTCCGTCTCGCCAAGGAACGCCAGCGTCAGGTGGTACAGCGATTCGTCGGCATAGCGCGCCGGGACGGCCTCGCGGAGCGCGGCGGCGGCCCGCGAAAGCGCGCGCCGCGCCGCGTCGTCCGGCGCGACCGCGATGAACAACCTCATTCGATCGGTTCGCCGCGCTCCACATCGCCGATCAGCCCGACGCGCCGCGCGTGGCGGCCGCCGTCGAACGGCGTCCGCAGGAACGTCTCCAGGATCATCTTGGCAAGTTCCGCGCCGGTCACCCGCGCGCCGAGCGCGATCATGTTCGCGTCATTGTGCGCGCGCGCCATCTTCGCGGAGTAGCAGTTGCAGCAGAGCGCGCAGCGGATGCCCGGCAGCTTGTTCGCCGTGATCGAGACGCCGATGCCCGTGCCGCAGACCACGACGCCGAGGTCGCAGTCGCCGCGCAGCACCTCGCGCCCGACGCGCGCCGCGAACAGCGGGTAGTCGTTCGGGTCGCCCTCGCGGATGCCAAGGTCGGCGCAACTGTGGCCGAGCGCCTCGGCGCAGGCGATCAGTTCGCGCTTCAAATCAGAAGCCGCGTTGTCGGAACCAAAGGACAGTCGCATGCAAAACCTCCGAAAAATCGTAATTCATTCCGCCCCGCATTGTAACACAGGGCAAGGGCGCGGGCAAACGAGGAGACGCCGGAAGCTCCGCCAAAGGGATTCAATCCCTTCGGAAACCCTGCTTCGCCTCACGGCGAA
Organism: Eubacteriales bacterium; assembly: GCA_031550455.1. GTDB lineage: Bacteria > Bacillota > Clostridia > Christensenellales > Aristaeellaceae > Avichristensenella. Next base: position 3,941 of record JAVBOQ010000191.1, on the reverse strand, counting down.
AGGGAAAACAGCACACCTCCGAACCAAAGATGACTTTTCTTTAGTTCTTTCTTTTCTTCTGAAAAGAAAGAACAAGTCCTCTTCCCCTCCCTCACTCGCACCGCCTCGCCATCTCCGCAAGCCTCTCCGCCGCGTACGCGAAAAACGTCCGGAACGACGCGCAGAACCGGTTCCTGCCAAGCGGCGACACGGCGTCCGGCTGCCGGTCTCGGCGGCAGCCGCCACGGCAGAGCAAGGCCCATTGACAGCCCGCGCAGCCGGGATCCTGGGCGCGCGAACCGTCGACGAACGCCTTCGCCCGCTCGGAACCCATCAGTTCGGACAGCTGAGTTTCGCGCACATTGCCGAGCCGCCACTCGTCCAGCACATAAAAATCGCACGGGTACGCGCTGCCGTCGCCCTCGACGACCAGATTGCCGCCGCACACGCCGCGCATCGCGCAGCTCTCGGGCGGCCTGCCGCGAAGCATCTGGACATAGTTGTCAAAGGCGCGGACGCTGACATACTGCCCGCGCATGAAGTCCGCGTAGTACGCGTCGAACGTCGCGCAAAGGAACCTGCCGTACGCGTCCGCGGTCAGCGACAGGCCGGACCCGTCCGCGCCGAACCCGTCGATGCACGGGATGAACTGTAAATACCGGTAGCGCTTCAGCGCGTTGTAGACCCTTTGCCCGTGCTCGGCGGCGGCGCGTGTCACGACGCACAGGATGTTAAACTCGCAGCCGTGCCGGGCGAGCAGATCCGCGGCGCGCGTGACGCGGCTCCATGTGCCCGCGCCCGCCGCGTCCCTGCGGTTTTCGTTGTGCGTCGCCGCGTCGCCGTCCATCGACAGGCCGACGAGGAAATTGTTTTCGCGCAGAAACCGCGCCCAGTCGGCGTCCAGCAGCAGCCCGTTGGTCTGGATCGTGTTGAGCACGGGAATCCTCCGCGCGTTGTACCTGCGCTGCAGCGCGACCGCCTTTTCGAAGAAGGCAAGGCCCGCCAGCGTCGGCTCGCCGCCCTGGAACATGAAACCCGCGCTTCCGGTCGCGTCCGCGAACGTCCGGGCGGTCAGCGCCTCAAGCGTTTCTTCGGACATCACGCCGTAGCTTTTCTGCCCGCGGTGCTCCGCGACGTCCGCATAGAAACAATAGGCGCACCGCATGTTGCAAAGGCTCGACGCGGGCTTGATCAGCACATGGATCGGAGGCATATTCACCTCATATTTTCAAAAAACCGTTCCACCTCGGCCGCCGTCGGCATCGACGGCTGCGCGCCGGGCCGTGTGACCGTGACCGCCCCGACGCGGTTGCCGTAGCGAACCGCCTCGAGAATGTCGCGGGTTTCCAGAAACTTGTATGTCACCGCCGCCATGAACGCGTCGCCCGCGCCGGTGGTGTCGACCGCGCGGACCGGATACGCCGGGAGGTTCACGTCGACCGACGCACCGTCGTAAACATACGCGCCCCGCGCGCCGCGCTTGATGATCACAAACCGCGCGTCCGTGCGCGCCTTCAGCGCCCGCGCGGCTGCCCGCGCGCCCTCGTCGGTCTCCGGCGCGATGCCGGTCAGCGCGAGCGTCTCCGGCTCGTTCGGGCTGATGATGTCGACACCGCGCAGCGACTCCAGCGGGAAAGGCCGCGCGGGCCCGGCGTCGACGACGGCCAGCGCGCCGCGTGAAACCGCCTCGCGGCAACAGCCGATGATCGTCTCCTCGGGGATTTCAAACTGGATGATCATCGCGCCCGGCCGCACCGCGTCAAACGCGGCCGTGACGTCGCGGACGGTCAGGCGCTGATTCGCGCCGGGATAGACAACGATGCGGTTCTGGCCATCCGATTCGACCATGATCACGGCGAGACCGGTCGGTTCCGCCTCGTCGGTCAACAGCCGACCCACGTCGACGCCCTGCGCCGCGAGGCCCGCACGAAGCCGGTCGCCGTTCGCGTCGCGGCCCACCTTTCCGGCGAAAGCGGTCGCCGCGCCGAGCCGGGCCGCGGCCGCAGCCTGGTTCGCGCCCTTGCCGCCGGCGCTGTGGCCGTACCGGTCGCCGAGCACCGTTTCGCCCGGCCCGGGCGCCGCATGAAGATACATCATCAGGTCCATATTGACGCTGCCAACGACAAGGATGCGCGGCAAATCCGGCATCGAATCCCTCCTCAGGCGGGTTGTGCGGTGCATTTCTACAGACGGCTGCCCGATTCCTTCCTGCACGGCGCAAGGCGTTATTAAACGCCGTGGCCAACTGCAAACGAAGGATTGCGGAACACGGCGGTTTGCGGTATAATGAGATGGGTAGAAGTATGGAGGTGAGCGTGATGAAGCGGCTGATATCCTGGGCGCTGGCGGCGCTGTTGCTTTGCGCGCCGCTCACCGCCTTTTCGACAAGCGGCACGACGACCAACGAGGGCACCAACGCCGCGACCGGGCAGTCCGCATATATATCCGAGCAGTTGAACCGCTACTTAAGCCCGACCGGCGACCGCTACGGCAAGCCGCTGCCGGAAGAGCTGCTCAAAATGATGGGCATTCAGGATACCGCGGCCCAGAAGGATGGCAAAGGAACCGACTGGAGCTTTTGGATGCTGCTGCTGCAGGAGTGCAAAAAGGATCCCACGCCCACCGGCCTGCGCTTTAAGGAATACGTGACCACGAACAGCATCCTGATCCCCGAATTTCGCGACACGATTCTGTCGTTCCTCAACCAGCCCGAGAACGCGGCGATCTACGGCGGCGCGAACGGCGCGAATGTGCTGTTTACCTATCTGAACATTCAGCACGCGCTTGGGTATGGCTTTGAGGAGCTGATGCGGCACCTGATGCAGCATTACGATCAGCAATAACGACCGGCCGGAAGCCCGCGTATGCGCGGGCTTTTTTCCATTTTTGGGAACAAATTCCTCCGTTTTTCGTCATGATATATGAGTATGCAACCACAACAAGGAGGTGCGCGGCGCTATGATGCTGTATAACGCGATGTTTTGGCTGATCGTGTTTGCACATTTGATCGGCGAATTCTATCTGTTTCCCCAATCGAAGCTGGCGCTGAAGAAGACCAAACCGGAATGGCGTCTCCTGCACGACTTTCTGTACGGCGCGGTGGTTCTGCTGGCCATGACGCCGATCATGTCGTCGCGCGGGTCCTGGAAGACATACGCGGCCGTCTGGTTTGCCGTGACCGCCGGGCACGCGCTGATCGACTGGCTGCGCGACGCCCTGACCCGAACCGATGAAGCGGGCAATGTGCGGAACGCGCGACTGCTTTTCTTCTGCGACCAACTGTTGCACGCGGCCATTATTTTCGGCGCGGTGTTCATTTTCCGCGTCGAGGTCGGCCGCCCGCTCAAGAGCATGGCCTTTTCGTATTTCCTGTCGTGCACGGGTGTGTATGTGTTTAACAACGGTGTCCGGCTGATGCAGGTGCTGCAATGGGCCTGCCTGCTGCTGGCACTGATCCGCCCGGCCGACCGGTTCCTGCGCATGGCGCACCCGGGTGGCGCGGAAAACCCGCTGCCGCCGCCCGAAGCGCCCCGCGCCGTGCGTGTGTTTGACGCGATGGAGCGCGTCGCGGTCGCGCTGTTCATGTTCAGCGGGCAGTTTTACGCCATTCCGATCGCTTTTGCCGTCAAGGCCTTCGCGCTGCGCGGCGCGAACGGCGGCGAACGCGGGCCGGTCGATCAGGCGATGCTGCGCACACTGACCAACGCGCTGATCGCGGTCGCGTTCGCGCTGCTGGCCGGCGCGGCGGCCCCGCCGCCGGTGCTCGTGGAAACCGGGAACTTGATGTCGATGTCGGGGAACGGGTGAAGGGGGTAGAGGGGGGGACGGGGGGGGGGGGGGGGGGGGGGGGGGGGCCCCGGGGGCGGCCGAGCCCGCGGCGGGCCGAGAGAAGCGGGGGGCGGTGGGTGGTTTTTTAAACAACACAGACGAGGAGAGGATTAAGTTATTTTTTTGTTTCTTGT
>JAVBOQ010000154.1:0-4174 GCA_031550455.1 Eubacteriales bacterium | reverse complement strand
CTTAAGGGCCTAAGGCCCTTAAGAATCCCTGCATAGGGAAGGGTATTTTCATTAATAAAGCCACTCCGCCGTGAGGCGAAAAAGCAGGGGTTCTTAGGGGCTTTAAGCCCCTAAGCGGGGTCCAGGGGCAGCGCCCCTGGTGTTCCCTACGTCCTGACCGTCAACGCCCCAAGCCCCCGCTCAAAATCCACGCCGAACCTGGGGTCGGTGCCCAGTTTCCGCGTCCTTTCTATCGCGTCATGAACGAAACGGACGGCCAGCCGCACGCCTTCGGCCAGCGTATCGCCGCGCAGCAGCGCGCCCAGCAGCACGGCGCTGAAGATGTCGCCGGTGCCGTGCCATATGCCGGGCACGCGGGGCGTTTCGTGCAGGGCGAAGTTGCCCTGCGCATCCAGGGAGGCAGCGCCCAGGGTGTCCGCGCCGGTGGATACGCCGGTTATCACCACGGACGCGGGGCCCAGCGCGGTCAGGCGCAGGCACAGCGCGCGGGCGTCCGCTTCGGACAGAGGCCCGTCGCGGTACGGCTCATCCAGCAGGAACGCGGCCTCGGTGAGGTTGGGCGTCAGCAGGTCCGCCTTGCGGCACAGCGCGCGCATGCCGCGCACGCGGTCATCATCAAATGTGCTGTACAGCTTGCCATGGTCGCCCATCACAGGGTCGACCAGGCGAAGCGCGCCGTCCGCACCGAATTCATCAAACAGCGAGGCAACCAGTGCGCTCTGCCGCGCGGAGCCAAGCCACCCGCTGTAGATCGCGTCAAATTTGAGGCCCAGCGACGCCCAGTGCGCGGCGATGCGCGCCATCTCATCCGTCAGGTCAAGGTTGGAATAGCCCGAAAGGCCGCCGGTGTGCGTGGAAAGCAGCGCCGTGGGCAGCGCGGCCACCTCCGCGCCCATCGCGGAGAGGATCGGCAGGCACACGCTTAGCGAGCATTTGCCAACACAGGAAAGGTCGTGGATGGCCATTACGCGCGGGATATTACAAGGGGGACACGTCCCCCTTGTATGAACCCCCTCACGCCCTTCCGGGCGTGCAGGGTGAAAAATTCCTTGCGGATTTTTTGTCCGTTCGGCGGCAAAGCCGCCGATGCCGGATTGAAGTCGAGGGGCTTTGGCCCCTCGAGCACCCCGGGGTATCTTAGTTGACTTACACACCTTTGAACGCGGGACTGGGTTCATGCTTGCGCCTCCACGAAATGAATGACTTGCTCGGCCTGGCGGATGCCATCCACCGCCGCCGACAGAATGCCCCCGGCATAGCCCGCGCCCTCCCCGGCGGGGAACAGCCCGCCAAGGCTAGCTTGGCCCGAAGTATCGCGCGGGATGCGCGCCGGGCACGATGAGCGCGTCTCCACGCCGATCAGCACGGCTTCGGGGCCGTCAAACCCCCGCAGCCTTTGCCCCAGCAGCGGCAATGCGCTTTTCAAAGACTCCGAAACGAAAGGGGGCAAACAATCGGAGAGGTTTGCGGCGGCGGTGCCGGGCAGATACGATGTTTCGATAATTCCAACAGAAGCATTTCCGGCAATGAAATCCCGCACGCGCTGCGCCGGCGCGATGTACCCGCCGCCGCCCAGCCGGTATGCCGCCTGCTCTATTTCGCGTTGAAACGCCATGCCGCGCAGCGGGTCGCCGCCGAAATCCTCCGGCCGCACATCCACCAGCACGGCGCTGTTGGCGCGCTCCCCGTCGCGCAGGAAATTGCTCATTCCGTTCGTCACCACGCCGCCCGTTTCAGAGGCGGCCGCGACCACCTGCCCGCCCGGGCACATGCAGAATGTGTATACGCCACGCCCATTTGCTAGGTGACAGGAAAGCTTGTATTCCGCCGCGCCCAGCGCTTTGTGCCCCGCGAACCGCCCGTATTGTGCCCGGTCGATCAGCGGCTGCGGGTGTTCAATCCTGGCCCCAACGGAGAACGGCTTTGCCGCCATTTCCACCCCCGCGCCAAGTAGCATCTCAAATGTATCCCGCGCGCTGTGGCCGATCGCAAGGATGACTGCGCCGGTTTCTATTGTCAGCGTGTGCGCGGGGGTGTTGTGCGGAATTGCCGCGTTTACTTCCTTTGGTGCAGACTGCATGGCGGATTTTTGTTGGATGACCACCCTAACCCCGCGCAGCCTGCCGCCTTCGGTGATCAGCCCGTCCGCCTTCGCGCCGAACAGCACCTCGCCGCCCAGCTTTTCTATCTCGCGGCGAAGGCCCGTGACCACGCCGGAAAGCCTATCCGTGCCGATGTGCGGCTTTGCCTGCCACAGGATATCCTCCGGAGCGCCGCACCGCACAAACGCTTCCAGCACCGTTTCCGCGCGCGCGTCCTTCGTGCCGGTGTTCAGCTTTCCATCGGAAAATGTGCCCGCGCCGCCCGCGCCGAACTGCACGTTGTTTTCCGGGTCAAGAACGCCGGTGGTCCAGAATTTCCGCACCGCCGCGCGCCGGGCTTCCACATCCTGGCCGCGCTCCAGCAGCAGCGGACGCAGCCCCGCCTGCGCCAGCGTCAGCGCCGCGAACAGCCCCGCCGGCCCGCCGCCGATCACCACGGGCCGCGCGCCGCGGTTTGTCACCCGCCGCGCCGGGGCCGCCTGTGCCTGCGTCGGCAGCACTTCCGTTTGCGCCGCGCGCCGCGCCAAGGCCGCCTCATCGCCGCGCACCGAAACATCCAGCGTCACCACGATGCGGATATCGTCTTTCCTTCGCGCATCCACCGCGCGCCGCCGCAACCGGCAGGAAAGAACCGCATCCGGCGGCACGCCAAGGTGCCGCGCAGCAACGCGCGGGTAGTCGGGGTCGTGCTCAAGGGGAAGGGAAAGGCTAGTAATGCGCAGCAAGTGAAGGCTCCTTTGATGTGAAATGAGGAACGCCGGGACGCTGTCCCGGACCCTGCCAAGGGGCTAAGGCCCCTTGGAACCCCTGCTATTTCGCCTCACGGCGGGAGGGGTTTATGGAATATGATTCAAGGTGAAGTGAAGGTGCTCTTCCCAACTTCACTACGCAGCGGGCGAAATATATCCCCCAAGAAGGGATTCTTAAGGGCCTAAGGCCCTTAAGCAGGGTCTGGGACAGCGTCCCAGCGTTCCCCAGCGTCCCCCCCTACAGAAAAAGCCCCATCCAATACCCGTCGCGGTACTCTCCGCCCTCAAGCTTCCGCTCGTGGCGGCAGGTGCCCTCCACGACGAAGCCAAGGCTATGGTACAGTGCCACGGCACGGCGGTTGGCCGTGTCCACGGTCAGTTCTGCTTTTTCCACGCCCTGCGCGCGCAGCCAGTCTATCGTTGCCTGCATCAGCGCGCGGCCAACGCCGCACCCCCAGTGCGATGCCGCGACGGCCACGCCCACCTCGCCGATGTGCCGGTTGCGCAGGCGCTTGGGGCGGGTCGCGCCCGCGCGGCCCACGATGCTGCCGTCGATGGTGGCGACCAGCAGCAGATCATCTGGGCTTGCTTTTGCGCGCGCGATGTACGCGGCCTCGGCCTCTTCCGTCAGGGCAAACTCGCCCGGCTCGCGGGACAGGAAGGTCGTTTCCGCGTCCATCTGCCGGATCATTTGAATCAGCGACGCCGCGTCGTCCGGCTCCGCGCTGCGGATCACCATAGCGCCGCCCCTGATGGTAACTTCCCTGCTAAATGTCGCCATGCGCATCCTCCTTAGCCAGGCCTTCAAGCGTGTCGCCCGTCAGGCGGTACGTCGTCCATTCATCCATGGGCCGCGCGCCCAGCCGCAAATAGAACTCAATGCTTGGCGTGTTCCAGTCCAGGCACCACCATTCCATCCGGCCCCAGCCGCGCTCCACCGCGATAGCCGCCATCCGCGCCAGCAGCGCCTTGCCGATCCCCCGCGCGCGGTACGCCGGGTTCACAAACAGGTCTTCCAGGTACAGCCCCGGCCTCCCCAGAAACGTTGAAAAGTTATGGAAAAACAAAGCAAACCCGGCCGCTTTCCCGTCCCATTCCGCAATCAGCACCTCGGCGGAAGGCGTGTCAAACAGCCAGCGGCGCAGCAGCGCTTCATCGGCGACAACCTGATCCTCCATCTTCTCATAAGCGGCCAGCGCCCTGATAAAAGAGAGGATCAGCGGGACATCGCAAGCGGTCGCAAAGCGAATGGTGAGAGGCATGGAAGCAGCTCCTTTCAAGAAGAAGAAACGCTGGGACGCTGTCCCAGACCCTGCTTAAGGG
>JAVBOQ010000280.1:0-4083 GCA_031550455.1 Eubacteriales bacterium | reverse complement strand
GTGCAAATCCTGTACGCGGCGCAGACGGTATTCAGGCAGGGCGACCGGCTGCTGATCGCGCACAAATCCGGCCTGTACGCCGTCGGCTGCGAGAAAGTATTCGACTGCCGCGGCTATGACGAAACGGATACCCAAAAGCCGCTTTATCATCTGCATGTGACGAACATGCCGGACGAACTGCCCGAAAGTTTCCGCCTTTCGGCCCCGGCGCGGCGCGGCGGTTTCTCGATTCCCGCCGGCGAACCCGTTGTTTTCTTAAAAGGTTCCGCCGGCGCGGGCCACGGCGTCATGGCGGTTCCGGTGCGCCAGGACGCGCCATGCGATGAAGCGCACGCGCGCGAAGCCGTCTATGCCCTCGCGCTGACCGCGTTTTCTGTGGCCCGGCGACGCCCGAGCCTTGAAAGCCTTGGCCTTGCGCGAAGCGGCACGCTGCCCGCGCCAGCCCGCGGAATCGACATCGCGGCCGCCGCGCGGCGCGGCCGCGCCTGTAAAGAAGGCTTTTTAGGCGCCGAGGCGGGCGGATCGCCTCTCCCCCGTCTCTCGCACGTCAACCCGCTGTATCCGGACCGGCCCGAAGCCTTTTCCCGCGTGCGCGCGAAGGCTTCGTGGCAGGGCGACGTCATCGTCGTCGGCGGCGGAACGGCGGGCGCGGTCGCGGCATGGAGCGCGGCCAGGCTCGGACGCCGCGTGCTGATCGTCGAGATGAACGGCGCGCTTGGCGGCACCTCGACCGTAGGCGGCGTCAGCACCTATTGGTTTGGCCAAAGGGACGGCGCGACGGCGCAAATCGACCGGCGGGTGGACGCGCTGTACCGGCAACTGGCGCTTCCGCGCGGCCGCTGCCTCTGGAGCGACGACGACGTGTTCCTGCCAGACCTCAAGGCGCACGCGTTGCTGACGCTTTGCCTCGAAGCCGGCGTTGAGATCGCGTTTGAGGCCGTCGCCTGCGCGGCCGTCGCCGAGGACGGAAAGGTGCGCGGCGTGGCGTACGCGCGGGCGGGCGCGCTCTTTATCGCGACCGCGCACACGGTCATCGACGCCACCGGCGACGCCGATGTCGCGATGCTTTCAGGCGCGCTCCATACGTACGGAGACCGCACCGGCGCGCTCACCTATTGGGCGTCCCTCGCCCAGTATACCACACCCGCTACGTACCGCAACAATTTTTCGACCATGGTGCATGTTGGCTGCCCGCTCGACTACCCGCGGTTCATCGTCGCCGGGCGCATGCGCGGCGACGGCATGTACGACCACGGCGGGTATGTCGCCCCGCGGGAAAGCCGCCACATCCAAAGCCTTTGCGACCTGACGCTGGACGCGCTGCTGCTCATGCGCGGGCATGAGGACACGCTCTACCGCTGCTTCAGCAACTACGATCCCAAAGGAAAGCTCACCCTCGACCTGGCGTACGCGGGCCTTCTCCCGCCGAACCTGGTCATGGACGTGCCGCGCGGTGCGACGATCCCGCTCTCCGCTTACGGCAAGCCCATCGAAGGCCTGCTGGTCGGCGGTAAAGCGATCGGCTGCTCCCACGACGCGCTGCCGGGCGTCCGCATGCAACCAGACCTGCAGCAGCAGGGATTCGCGCTGGGCGTCCTTGCCTCGGAATCCATCCGGCAGCGCGCGCCCGCGTGGCGGGCGGAGGGCGTGCGCGAGGCGATCGAGGCTGCCGGAGGGCAGACACTGGCGCGGCGCGCCGTCGGCACGCCGTCTCCCGAGGCCGCCGTCGCGGCGCTCACCGGACAGGAAACCCTCGAATGGCTGGACATGGATCCTTCGGAAAGCCTGGACGGGCCGACGCCCGAGATTGTCTGCTTCCTCGCGCCAAAGGAGCGCGTCGTTCCGGCGCTGCTTAACGCCTTCGCCGCCGAACCCGATTGCGGCGCGCGAAAGCTGCTGCTCTCGCGGCTGCTCGTCTGGCACGGCCGCGAGGAAGGCGCGGAGACGCTTGTCCGCGAGATTCGCCGCGCTTTGGACGCGGAAGAAGGCCTGCCGAAGCGGCGCGGCGCGGTTCGCTATTGCCAGTTGCTGCCGGATCACGGGATCATGCCCGAAACCGTCTACCTGTTGAACACGCTCGCCTGGTGCGACCGCTCGGACGTGTCCGGATTGTTCGCGGATGTGTTGGAACGCGTTTTGCGCGCCGACCGGGACTGGCGCGACGTTCGCGCGGGCGTGTACTGCTACGCCGAATCCTTCGCCTATGTCGGCATGCGCCGCGGCGACGCTTCGTTCGTCCCGATGATCAAGCGGCTGCTCGCCCTGCCGGAACTGCACGCGCCGGAACCGGATCAACTGCTCGCGGAGCGGTTCGCGCTGCTTCGGCTGACGCTTTCGGAAGCGCTGGCGCGGCTCAGCGACGCGGAAGGCTTCGCGTCGCTCCGCGCGCTCGCCGGGTACCCCGCGCTGGCCGTCCGGCTCAGCGCGCGGCGTCTGCTGGACGAGCTTTCCGGGCCCTCCGGCGTCCAGCGGCTGACCGGACGGATATTTTAGTTATACCAAGGGAGAGAGTGACCATGCGGCGCATGCCGAACAAAGTTATGCTCATCACCTACCCGGACAGTATGGACAAGAATCTGGCCGGGCTTCACGCCGCGCTCGCGAAACATCTGGACGGCGCTCTTCCCTTCCAGCGGTGACCGCGGGTTCGCGCCGACCACGTACGGGACGGTGGATCCAGCCTTTGGCGACTGGCGCGATATCCGCGCCCTTGCCGACCGGTACGCGCTGATGTGCGACATGATGGTCAACCACATCTCCAGGCAGAGCGACGAATTCCGCGATTACCTCCAAAAAGGCGAACAATCGCCCTATGCGCCGATGTTTTTTGACTACGCATGTTCTGGGGCGGCGACCCGCCGAAGGACGAGTACGAGCGGCTGTACAAGCGTTCCGACAAGCCGCTGTTTGTGTCGGTTTCCCTGCCGGACGGCACGCAAAAGCGCCTGTGGTGTTCGTTCTCCGATCAGCAGATCGACCTTGACACCGACCACCCGGCCACGCGGCGGTACATCCGCGAGAACCTTCGTTTTCTGGGCGAGCGCGGCATCTCGCTGGTCCGGCTGGACGCCGTTGGAAATGAAGCGCTGGATTGCGATCTGCCCGCGCGACCAGTTTACCGTTCTGGACACGCACGACGGCGTCGGCGTCTACGACGCCGCGGGCATCGTGTCCGAGGCGCAGGCGGAGGCCGTCATCGCGCGCATCGAGCACAACCTGTCCTACGCGTTCCGCCCGATGGACATGAGCAAGCGGAAGTACGCGAAGGCCTATCAGCTATACGGCACGTATTACGCCATGCTGGATCACGACGACGCGGCCTATCTGCTCGCCCGGGCGATTCAGTTCTTTGCGCCCGGCATTCCGCAGGTGTACTATGTGGGCATGCTGGCCGGGGAAAACGACCTGACCTATGAAGGCGCGGACCATCGCGCCATCAACCGCAAAAACTACGCGGCGGCCGAGCTGGACGAGGCGTTTGCGCGGCCGGTGGTGCGCGCGCTGGTGGATCTGATGCGGTTTCGGAACAGCCATCCGGCCTTTGCGGGCGACCTGACCGTTTGCGACACGCCGGACGACTGTCTGGAGCTTCGGCGCGCGCACGCGGGCCACACGGCAGTTCTGCGCGCGAACGTGCGCACGCACGCCTTCACGATTGAAGCGACCGAAGACGGCCGGATGACCCGCGTCCTGTCCATGCCCTAAAGAATCGCTTCCCTGTGTTTGAACACAGGCAAAACCCATCCCGCCGTGAGGCGAAGCAGGGTTCCCAAAGGGGCTTACACTCAGGGCTGACGCATGAAGATCCAGCCCGGAGAGTTCGAGAGGCTGAGGCTTCTCGACTTTCCATCATTTCCGGCGACATGCGCGCCCGGAAACACCGCAGCGTTTCAGGCCGAATCCTCCTCGTGCCTCTGAATAACCATCCACCGGCAAAGCCGGTGGTTTTTCATAGGCGGGCATAGCCCTGGAATACCAGCCACGCCTCACGTGGCGTTGGTACGGCCTGACATTTGCATAGGCTTGATACTGGCTACCCGTTAACGGGTTCTGTTGCCTGCTACCCGTTAACGGGTTATCATA
>JAVBOQ010000183.1:0-5941 GCA_031550455.1 Eubacteriales bacterium | reverse complement strand
GGCTCAAGGCGCATATGGGGCAAAACGGCGGGTTCATCCTCTCGCCCGCCAAGCCGTTGCAGCCGGAGACGCCGGCGGAGAACGCGGTGGCGCTGCTGGAGGCGTTGGTGGAGGGGTGAGGAAAGGCGAAGGGACGTCTTCTTTCTTTTCGGGAGAAAAGAAAGAAGCAAAGAAAAGCCGTTTTTGGGGGACGGGCGCCGCGATCCTGTGTAAGCATGCAGGTAGACAACGAACTGTGATCCTGGTATGATACAGACAAAACGGCTAGGGGGAAAGCGTATGAAGCGCGCGGCAAAGAACAGCGTCCTTGTTTTTCTGTGCTTTTGTTTTATCGCGGCGGCGTTGCCGCCACACGACGGTGCGCTTGCGGAAGGCGCGGGCATCGCTGTTTCCGAAGCGGACAGAGAGAATTTGGAGCGACTGTTCGCGGCGGCAAATCCTTCCGGCCAATTGGCGACATTCGACGTCGGAGAAGACATTGATCACGTAATGTGGGTGTCCGGCTTTGCGGCCGGATACAATCGCTACAATGCGGACCCGGATTCCGAACTGTTTGAAGAGGTTCCCTTTTTCAGCGAAGACGCGGAAACGCATTTTGCGGGCCTGTGGGCCGCGTATTACCACGGCTGGGAACCGTTGGACGGCGCTGTTCCGCCCGCCGATATTCTCCCTTGCAGCCTGGATGGAAGCGTGCGCGATTCCATGTATTACCGGGCGGAAAACACGTATATGCAGTCACTGATCAAAGAGATCTACGGGCGGGAGATGGCCGCGCCGGAAGAGCACGTACGGTACTATGACGGATATTTTTACTTTGGGCATATCGGCGACCGCGAAGAGCGCGTATGGTACGGATACGATTACGCCGTTGACACGGTTTATGACCTGTCGAACGGGTACTACAGAATCGTGGGCAAAGCCTCGCAGTACGATCATGCCGAAGGATACCTGACAGACGCGAAAGCATACGAGGCGATTGTGAAAAAAGACACAGCCGCGGCGTACGCGTACTTTCTGGTTGCGCAAAGATTCAGCGAATAAGGCCCCGCGGCTAAAGATGACGGTGAAATCATTCGCGACGGCTTGAGCATCGGGCGCGGATCGTGTATCATGGGGATGGAAGCCGTTGGCAATGAAACCCGCGCAGACCAACACGACCATGTGGAGGAGAAAACGCATGAAGAAGCACACATCCCGGCTGCTGATCCTGTCCCTGGTCCTTTTGACCGCCCTGCTGCTCGCGACGGCCGCGTCCGCCGAGGCGAAGGAGATCAAGCTGACCATCTTGGGCACGTCGGACATCCACGCCAACCTGTACAGCTTCTCCTACGAGGACAACAAGCCCACGGCCAACAACGGCTGGGCGCGGCTCGCGACCTACATCAAGCAGGCGCGGGCGGAAAACGAAAACGTCATCCTGCTGGACAACGGCGACACCTATCAGGGGACGATCCTCAGCGACGATATCTACAACAAGCGGCCCGCCGAAGGCATCCACCCGATCTCCGAGTCGCTCAACGCGCTCGGGTACGACGCGTTCACGCTGGGCAACCACGAGTTCAACTTCGGCATCGCGCTGATCGAGCGGATGAAGGCCGAACTCACGATGCCGGTGCTGTCCGCCAACACGTTCGCCAAGGAGACGGGCGAGACGCTGGTCGGTTCCTACGCGATCGTCGAGCGCGGCGGCCTGAAAATCGGCATCATCGGCCTGACGACGCCGAACATCCCGCGCTGGGACGGCGAAAAGGTCGACAGCCTGCGCTTTGACGGCATGGCCCAGACCGCGCGCAAGGTGGCCGACACGCTGATCAACGACGAGAAGGTCGACCTGATCCTGATCTCCGCACACGCCGGCATGACGGCCGAGTACGACCTTGAAACAGAGGGCGACGGCGCGGCGAAGGTGCTGGAAATGGTACCCGAAGCCGCGGCGATGCTCGTCGGCCACTACCATATCGTGGTCAATGAGACGGTCGGCACGACCATCGTCGGCGGCCCGCGCAACTCCGGCCGCGACATCGTCCGGTTCGACCTGACCGTGAACGTCGCGGACGACGGCGCCGTCACCGTGACCGACAAGGCCGTCAACGTCATCGACATGGCCGACGTGACGCCGGACGAAGCGTACCTCTCGCTGATCCAGTACGCGCACGACGAAACGCTTTCGTTCATCAACGGCGGCGAGGGCAGCGCGGCGGGCGAGACGGGCGGCGTGTTCGGACAGGCCTCCGTGGACTTCCAGCCGAAGAACGAAATCGCGGTTCTGCCGGAAGGCAAGCTTCAGGACACCGCGGTCATCGACCTGATCAACAACGTGCAGCTTCAGATCTCCGGCGCGGACGTGTCCGCCGCGGCGCTGTTCTCCGACAAGAGCGACATCCCGGCCGGCGACATCAAGTACGGCACGATTTTCGGCATCTACAAATACGACAACACGCTGTACACCGTGGACGTGACCGGCGCGGAGCTCAAGGCGTTCATGGAGTGGTCCTGCGAACACTACAACACCTGGGTACCGGGCGACATCTCGATTTCGTTCAACGCGGACATCCCGGGCTATCGCTACGACATGTTCCAGGGCGTAGACTATGAGATCGACCTGTCGAAGCCCAGCGGAAGCCGCGTCGTCAACGTGATGTTCAAGGGCGAGCCGCTTCGGGACGATCAGGTGCTCAAGCTCGCGGTCAACAACTACCGCTATTCCAGCGGCCTGAAGGCGAACAAGCTCGTCGCGGGCACGCGCGACTGGGAGTCCCCGCAGTCGATCCGCACCTACCTGGTCGAATACGTCATGGAAAAGGGCGTCATCGAACCGGCCGTCGACAACAACTGGCGGATCGTCGGCGTCGACCTGAGCCATCCGCTGCGCGACAAGATCATCGCCCTGGTCAACGAGGGTCTGATCGAGCTTGCGCCGGGCGAAGCGCTCAACGTTGACAAACTGATCGAGGCCGGCATCATCGATGCGAACGGCGAACTGGTCGAGGAAGTGAAACCGGCGGCGTAACACCAGTTCCAGTCAGAGAGTAAAAGCGATAGGTTTTGTCGCATGGCAAGAAGACGAAAGGAGGCGTGGCCGGAAGCTACGCCTCCTTTCACGCGGCGCGGCCATGCGACAAAAGATCCGCGAGATACGGGCAATCCGTAACTGGAATTAGTATCAGCCCGCACAGTATCACGAAAAAGTGTTGCGTCGAAAGATTCATGCGTAACACTTGACTTCCCTTGCTATAATGATGTGCGGGAGGCTTGAAACATGAAGCGAATCGTTTTTACCGGTGGCGGCACGGCGGGCCATGTGACGCCGAATCTTGCGCTGATGCCGCATTTTCTCGAAACCGGCTGGGATGTGCATTACATCGGCACCGCGGACGGCATCGAGCGTCGGCTGGTCGAAGCCGTGCCGGGCGTGACGTACCACGCTGTGCATTCCGGCAAGCTGCGGCGCTATTTTGACGTGAAAAACTTCACAGACCCGTTCCGTGTCGTCTACGGCGCGGGTGAGGCGGCCCGTCTGATCGGCAGGCTGAAGCCAAACGTGCTGTTCTCAAAGGGCGGGTTCGTGTCGGTGCCGGTCGTCTACGGCGCGTGGCTGCACCGGGTACCGGCGATCCTGCACGAGAGCGACATGTCGCCCGGGCTTGCGAACAAGATCACGATTCCTTGCGCGAAGCTGATCTGCACGACGTTCCCGGAGGCCGCGGCCGCGATCGGCAAAAAGGCGGTCTACACCGGCACGCCGCTGCGCGCAAGCCTATTCACCGGCGACGCCGCGCGCGGGCGCGGGTTCCTCGGCCTTGCCGGGCAAAAGCCGGTGCTGTTGATGATGGGCGGATCGACCGGCGCGGCGTCGGTCAACAAGGCGCTGCGCGGCGCGCTGGACACGCTGCTGCCGCGCTTTGACATCGCGCACATTTGCGGCAAGGGGAACGTCGACGCGGCGCTCGAGGGCCGGCCGGGTTACCGGCAATTGGAATATGTTTCCGGCGAACTGCCCGACGTGTTCGCGGCGGCCGACATCATGCTGTCGCGCGCGGGCGCGAATTCGCTTTCCGAAATCCTCGCGATGAAAATTCCCGCGCTGCTGATCCCGTATCCGCTCGGCGCGAGCCGCGGCGACCAGATCTTAAACGCCGCGTCGTTTGAAAAGCGCGGGTTTTCGCGCGTGTTAGCGCAGGAAGACCTGACCGCGGAGTCGCTGGCGCGCGAAATTGACGCGTTGTGGGAAAAGCGCGCGGCGTACCGGGCGGCGATGGAAAAGGAACCGCTGCAGGACGGAACGGCCAAGGTGATTCAACTGATCGAGAAGGCGGCAAAATAGTTGCGTGGCGGCCCCGAATGTGATATATTGATATGCACGTCGAAAAGGAGGGAGTCGGATGGCGCGCGAACGCGGCGAAAAGGACATCGCGGTAAACCGCAAGGCGCGGCACGACTTCTTTGTCGAGGACACCTTTGAGGCGGGGCTCGTGCTGCACGGCACCGAGGTCAAGTCGATGCGGCAGGGCAAGGTCAGCCTGAAGGAGAGCTTCTGCACGGTCAAGGACCGCGAGATGTTCGCCCTTGGGCTGCACATCAGCCCGTACGAGCAGGGCAACATCTACAACAAGGACCCGATGCGCCCGAAAAAGCTTCTGCTGCACAAGGCGCAGATTGTCCGGCTGGCCAGCCTCGTCCAACGGCAGGGATACGCGCTCGTCCCGCTGAAGGTGTACCTGAAGGACGGGCGCATGAAGCTGCTGCTGGGCCTTTGCAAAGGCAAAAAGCTCCACGACAAGCGCGACGACGCGGCCGAAAGGTCGGCGAAGCGGGATGTGGAGCGGGCGTTGAAGCAGTAGCGCGGTCAAAGCGCCTGAGCATTGCGAAGGCTGAGGGCGAGCGATTTGAAAAATCGCCGTCCGAAACCCGGCGAACCGAAGGTTCGACGGGGCGTATATGGGGGCGACAGGTTTCGACGGGGATTTTGGGGATTTGGGAAGCGAGCCGCGGCCCCGAACCGCGATAAAATCGGGACAATAAATTAACTGACAACAACGCAGTAGCGTTCGCGGCGTAACGCCGCGCGTCGGACTCAAGCGCCTACAGCTTGAACAACCGGCGTCAGTGAAGTAGGGAACGGGCCCGCCTAAGCTTTGCGGCGCGGCCGGCATTATGAAGCTACCGGAGGCTCGATCCCGCCTATGGGAGCCTGCCGAAGGGAATATTAAAACGTAGGCTGCGCTCGGAGATGCCTGGGTTTCTGGGTTTTCGGACGAGGGTTCGATTCCCTCCGCCTCCACCATTCGGGGAACCGCGAGAACTCGCGGTTCCTCTCTTTTTCCCTTATGTCGCCTCATTTTTTGTGCCCGTTCCCACAAGCCTTTGCGTAGTCCAAAACGCGAACAACCTGCCGAACATGCAACACATGCAACACGAAATGCAACACGAAATCCGTTCCAAACCATAACGACCGCCTCATTCACCCTTCACCACCCCCACGTCCCGGTACCGTTTCAGCCACCACGCCTTCGCCGCGTCATGCCCTCTGCCGTGCGCGCCGGTCAAAACTTCCAGCCGTTCGTCATCGGTCATGCCTTCCCACTTCGGCGCGTTCTTTTCCACATGCCGCCGGTACGCGGTCAGGTACTGTTCCTCCCATTCGGGCCAGTGCGTCTCGGGGATCTCATACGACACTTTGTCCGCCGAGAACCCTTTGTTCGGGTGCGGCACGGCGCTTGCCTGCCCGGTCGCCTCGTACACTTGCGCGGCCAGCTGCATGTATTCCGCACCGCCCTCGAGATCCTGCCGGAACCGCGCAGGCATCGTCTCCAGCGCCGTCGGTTCGGCGATCGTCGCGCCGCCGTACAGCGTCGACGGGATCCACTGCCGCCCCCGAACATAGGCCTCCTCAAAGTCCGCCATCGCTTCCTCGGCCGCCATCATCTCCTCCACGATCTTC
>JAVBOQ010000327.1:0-3707 GCA_031550455.1 Eubacteriales bacterium | reverse complement strand
ATTGTCCTCGATGACCAGATACTCGGCTTGCTCGGCGTTGACGAACGCCGCGGTCACGGTGCCCTTCGCGGTTTTGATGATCTCGGAGTCCTCAAAACCGATGCCGGACAGCATCGCGGCGATGTCCGGCGCGGGGTGCGGCGTGATCTTGTCGATCATGCTGTTCGGGAACGCGACGTTTCGCGTGAAATACGCAAGAAACGCCGCCGGGGCCTTGCCCTCGTCGACGAGCATCATCACGGCGGGCAGCATCGCCGCGCGCAGCTTCTCGCCGTTGTGGGCGCAGTTGTCCATGCTGACCATCGCGACCGGCGCGGCGCACGCGTTGAACCGTACAAGCAGCAGGTTCGCCAACAGCGCCATCAGCGGGTTGCCCGGCGCGTACGCTTTCTCGGTGACGGTCAGGCTCGCCATCTGCAGCGACGGCGCGCGGAACACCGCCTCCATGCGCGCCAACCCTCCCTCGGCAACGGAAAGCGCTTCGGCGACGCCCGCGACGACGCGCTTTTCGATCCGCCCGTCGGCGCATAGCACACACAGCAGGCTCAGGTTGTCGTACGGCGCGTACGCGCGGTCGATAATCTCCGGGTCGTACGTCTCGGCGGCGATCACACCGCGGTCAAACGCGCCGCTCTCCAGCAGATTCGACAGCGCCGCACACGGAAACGCGCGGAAGATGTTGCCCGCGCCGAAGTGAATCCACACCGGCGCTTTTTTCGTCGCGGCGCGCATCGCCTCAATGTCAAAGCGCGGCAGCGCGATGTCCGCTTTCCGGTACGCGGCGGTGTCGCGGATGCCCGCAAGGTTCAGCTTCATGGTGGCTTGTCCTCCTTATGTTAAGTGAAACGCCTTCTCGATCACCCGCACCTCTTCGTCCGAAATCATCACCAGCGGCCCGATGTCGCGCGCGTCGATGACCGCGCGGGCGCTGTAATCGAGCACCTCTAGGCGGTCGAACGCCTGCAACAGCGTCTGCCCGGTGACGATGACGCACTGGTTCGACACCAGCACCGCGGGCGTGCGCGCGGAAAACACCGCGGCGGTTCCCTCGATGTCGCGCACCGTCGCGGAGAACGGCAGGCGCTTGACATCGCGCAGCATGATGTAGCTCTCGGGGATCGTCCTGGAGTCAAACGGCTCGTCGGTGACGGCGAACGCCATGATCGCGGACGGGTGCGCGATGATCACCGAGCCAATTTCCGGATGCGCCCGGTAGATCGCGCGGTGCAGCGCCACCGACCGGCTGGGCGTCTTGCCCGCCTCGCACATACCGTCCCGAACGCGGACGATGTCCTCGATGTCGAGGTACTTGCGATCCTTGTTGTACGGCGTGATCAGCATCGACCCGTCGGACAGGCGGATCGAGAACGTACCCTGCGTGCTGGTGAACAGCCTTTGGTCGTACGCGCGGTGGATCAGGCGACACATATCGCGCCGCGCGGCGCGCTCTTCGCTCGACGCGTTCGCCGGGATGAACGCGTCCATGGCGGGCTGCGCGCCCAAATCGGCCGCGGCAATCATGTCGTCGGTCAACCGCTTCGGCGCGCCCAGTTTTTTCGCGTACAGTTCCATCCGGCCCGAAAAATCCAGCGTTTCAAACGCCATGAACGCCGAAAAAAGATCCTTCGCGCCCAGGACGCAGCCATGGTTTTCCATCATGACGGTGTTCGCGCCTTCGCGGAATTTTGACGCGATGCGCTCGCCGAGCGCGGCGCTGCCCGGCGCTTCGTATTCCGCCATCGCGATCGCGCCGCAGACCAGCGGCACGTCCGGCACAAGGCGCGTGTCCGGCGCTTTCCGCGCGAGGCTGAACGCGACCAGCGTCGGCGGATGCGCGTGCAAAATCGCGCGCAGATCAGGCCTTGCGCGGTAAATCTCCAAATGAAACGGCAGTTCGACCGAAGGCTTGTGCGGGCCTTCCGCGCGGCCGTCCGGTGTCACGCGGACGATGTCGCCGCGCGTCAGCGAGCCCTTGTCGACACCGGACGGCGAGATCCAGACATCGCCGTTTTCATCGCGGATCGACAAATTGCCGCCGGATGTCGTCGTCATGCCGTACGCGTACACGCGCTGCATGATCATCACGATCTGGTCGGCCGGGTGCAGCAGGTCAAAGCGCATGACGTACCCCCTCCTTTATGAACGCATCCTTTTAAAACACATAGAAAAGCGCCCGGTTCAGTGTACCCAAAACCGGGCGCGATTGCAAGCGGTCGATGGCCTACTTGAGGGTGAAGGACGACCGGCCCGCGAACCAGCCGTCGTTGTACAGCTCGACCGTGTACGTGCCCTTCTCCCAGTTGGATTTCCATTCGGTCATGTCGTCAAACAAGCCGTCGAGTGTGGTCAGGAGGTAAGCGCCGTCCCACGAACCGTCGATGGTTCTTTCGAACTGATCCGTAAACACGTTTCCGGACGGTGTGCGCAGCACGACCGTTTGGTAGATTTCCTTGTCGTAATTGCTTCTCTTCCATGAGAATTGGATGCTCACCGCGATTTCGCCGTCTTTCATGTGTTGGCGCGCGGAACTTTGCGATATGGATGTGATGCGCTCGCGGGGGCGGTCATACAGGTTCGGGGCCTCACCGGCGCGGATGATATAAATGTAGCACTGGTTCCAGCGGTAGTTGTACTCACGGTACGCCTCGGACTTGTCGGTGCGGAAGGTCTGCGTGAGGGTGTCGTTGGTCGACTGATCCTCGATGACGACCTCATAATAGGTGTTGGGCGCGAGGTCGCTGACCGTTACCGTAAGACCGTCCGTCGTATACCAGTAATGCCATTCCGCGCCCTGTACGCCAAAGTACGCGCGGTACTCGTGGCTTGCGTCGCCAGCCCACGAGACTTCGACCGTCGTCGGGTCGATGATGCTCACGTCCAGGTTGCCGAAAGTCGCGGCCTGCGCGGCGGACGCGATGAGAAGAAGGCTGAGCAAAAGGGTGGCAAGGCATATGGTCCGCATGCGGTGCGTCATTTGGAAGCGCCTCCTCGATCATGATGATACAGTTTACCATTTATTGTGCGGGTTTACAACAGGAGGCGAAAAAAGAGGCGCAAGAGAGTTTTCTGCTCCCGTTATGTTTTGACGCGGTACTTCCTTTTGTGCAGATACATAAACAGCCGTTTCGGAAGCAAGCCAATCAGGATCGGCTTTGCGCAATGCACATACCGGTAAAACGGCAACCCAAGGCTTCTGACGGCAATCGCCTTGACATACGCTTCGTTTACCCTGTAGCGGAACTTTTTTATTTTCAAGGCATTGCGGTCATCACGCATTTTGTACAAAGGCTCTTGAATGTTTATTCCAACGTAGCCTTGCGCATACATCTTCACCCACAGGTGGTAATCCTCCACGCGAAGCAGCCTTTTGGCGACAGAGTATCCGTCCACCGCCATAAATGCCTCTCTTCGCACCATGCAGGCGGCATGGCAGAAGGGTGTTCCCTGAAGAAAGTCTTCTTTTGCCGGCTTCTCCTTGTGCGCCGTCCTTCCCCAAAGGCCGTGCTCATCAAAAAACTCCATATCCGAGCTGACAATCGAGAACTCCAGATACTTGTCAAGCAAGCTCGCTTCTTTTTCAAACCTGTCAGCGCTTGACACATCGTCCCCGTCCATCCGGGCTATGTATTCGCCCCTGCTTATAGACAGGCACCTGTTTAACGTAAAGTTCAACCCTTGATTTTTTTCGTTTCGAATCAGGGTCATCC
>JAVBOQ010000325.1:0-5250 GCA_031550455.1 Eubacteriales bacterium | reverse complement strand
GACGTCCGACACAAAAACGACCGTGCTGCTCGAAACGATGGCGGGCGGCGGCAGCATGGTCGGCGGCTGATTCGAAGAGCTGCGCATGATCCTTGACCGTGTGACACTCGGCGCCAAGATGGGCGTATGCCTCGACACCTGCCACGTATGGGACGCCGGGTATGACATCGCGGGCGACCTGGACGGCGTGCTGAACCGCTTTGACGGCGTTGTCGGCCTTGACCGGCTGCGCGCCGTGCATCTGAACGACAGCAAGCATCCGCGCGGCAGCCGGAAGGACCGCCACGAGAAGATCGGGCAGGGCATGATCGGGTTGCCGGCGCTCGCGCGGGTGGTCAGCCATCCCGCGCTGCGCGGTCTGCCGTTTATCCTGGAAACGCCCAATGAGGACGCCGGGTGGGCGGCAGAAATCAAGATGCTGCAAGAACTGTATGCGGGATGACTTTTTTGCGGAAATTTGTTCTACAAATGCTTTTTGACGGAGGGCGCGCACATGATCAAAGTGGGGTACTGCTGCGACATCGACCAGATCGACCGGCTGGCGGCGCTCGGATACGACTATCTGGAATGCAATTTCACGGCGCTGGCGAGGCAGGACACGGACGCGTTCGCGCGGACGCTTGAGAAGGTTCGGGGCGCGAAGATTTCCGTGGAGGCTGCGAACTGCCTGCTGCCGGGCGAACTGAAGCTCGTCGGCCCGGCGGTCGACACGGACGCGCTTCGCTCGTATCTGGAAGAAGGTTTCGCGCGCGCCGCGCGGATCGGCATCCGCGTCGTCGTCTTCGGCAGCGGCGGCGCAAGGGCGGTTCCGGAAGGATTTCCGGCGTCCGAAGCGTGGCGGCAGATCGCTTCGTTTCTGCGGCTGCTCGACGAAACTGCCGGCAGGCACGGCGTCGATGTTGCGATCGAACCGCTGCGTCGGCGCGAATGCAACGTGTTAAACTACGTTTCCGAAGCGCTCGCGCTGTCGTCCGTGCTGAACCTGCGGCATGTGTTTGCGCTCGGCGACACATTCCACATGGAGATGGGGCATGAGCCGCTGTCCGCGCTGGCGCTGGCCGGCGACCGGCTGCGCCATGTCCATGTCAGCCACGTGATCGATGACGAGCGCGGCAGGGTTCCGCCCATGGAATCGACACAGCCGAAGGTAGACGCGCTGTTCGCGACGCTCCGTTCCGCCGGGTATCAGGGCCGCGTCAGCGTGGAAGCCGCGACGCGGGATCTCGAAGCGCAGGGAAAAGAGGCGCTTTGTGTGCTGCATGCGGCGCGGAACGCGTAGAGAAGAAGAAACGCCAAAGGGTTCTGCCCTTTCGAATCCTGCTTCCGGGCCATTGCCCTTAAGCATCCCTGCTTCGGGGAAGATGCTGCATAACATCTTCCCGCCGTGAGGCGAAAAAGCAGGGTTTCCAAAGGGGCCTAGCCCCTTTGGCAGGGTCCGGGACAGCGTCCCGGCGTCCTCCCGCCCCACGTCCCTCAATCCCTATCGAGCGCCGCGCGCGTCATCGCGAGGTAATGCGCCTCGGGCACGTACGGCGCGACGCTGTTGCCGGTGCCGAGCGCGTAGCCGCCATCGGCGGCGCGGTCGAGCATCGCGTCGCTGCGCGCGCGGATCCCCTCCGGCGTGCCGCGCACGATGAAATCGACGTCGATGCCGCCCAGGATCGCGATCCGGTCGTGCCAGCGGTCGTACGCGTCCTCGACACGCAGGATGTTGTCTTCAAACGAATGCTTCCCATCAAACCCAAGATCGATCACATCGTCCATCACATGGTTCAGGTTGCCGCAGGAATGCAGCGCGATCGGTTTGCCGTGCCGGTGCGCGGCTTCAACGATGCGGCGGTACCATGGGAACACGTGCGTCCGCATCGTGTCGGGCGACAGGAATGTCTGCGTGTTGAATCCCCAATCGTCGTTCGCCATGATCAGCCCGACGCTTGAAAACCCCGCCGCAATCTCATAGTACCGAAGCAACCGTTCGCCGATCGCGTCGAAGATTGCTTTCGCGAGCGCAGGTTCCTCGTACAGCATGAAACACAGGTTGTCGTACCCGACCAGGCTGATCGCGTTTTCCAGCACGCCGCCCGGGCCGAGCGCCATCAGCTTCATGTTGCCCGGCAGAAACGGTTCGACCGCCTCCATCGCCGTGTAATCGAAAGATTCGGGATCGGGCCAGGGATACTGCGCAAAAGACGCTTCGTCGGTGATGACAAAGCCGCGGTTGAGCGAAATGGTTTGCTTGCCGCTGACGCCGTGGCTCTGCGCCGGAAAGCTCATCGCGCTGGCGGACACCGACGCGTAGTCGTACCCGGCGGCAGCGTACGCGTCGACGAGAAATTTCATCCGTTCCAGGGAGCAGCCCTTTGGCACGGCGCGGCCTGTCAGCCGCTCGTACAGCGATTCGTTCAGGAACAGCTCGAACAGCGTTGCACGCGCAGGTTTTTCACGGCGCAACACCTTGTGCAGGTTTGTAATATCCGGCGTGCGTGCGGGTACGCGCATCCAAATCCCTCCAAACAGCGTATTCATGCAAATGATACCACAGTTTGGTTCCGTGCGCCAATTTTGTGTTTGTCCTGTTCAGGCACCATTTTGAGCGCAGCGCGTACTAATGACTAGCGAGGTGATTTCTGATGCAATCGAACGGAAGGCCGCAATGCGCGCCGTACCGGATCCGGTGTATGACGACCTTAAAACAGGTATGCTGCGTGCCCGAACCGCTTCCGCCCCCGGTTTCACCGGCGGTGCGCGGGCCGACGGGCCCAACCGGCCCGCAAGGCCCGGCGGGCCCGCCGGGCGGAACCGGCCCTGCCGGCCCCGTCGGCCCCACGGGCGTCCAGGGCCCGGCAGGCGCGCAGGGTGTGGAAGGGATGCAGGGGCCACAGGGGGAGCAAGGCGCGCAGGGCGCGCAGGGCCCGATGGGGGCGCAGGGCATCCAAGGCGTGCCGGGGCCGGCGGGAGACCAGGGCGCGCCGGGCGTGCAGGGGCCGATGGGGGCGCAGGGCATCCAGGGCCCGCAGGGCGAGATAGGCCCCCAGGGGCCGCAAGGGCCGCCCGCGGATACGAGCGCGATCCTCGCCCAGGCGAACGCCTATACCGACCAGCAGATCGCCATCCATACGCCGACGGTGATCGACTACGGCGTTTTGCCGCCCGGCGGAACGGAGACGCTGCTGAACGACAGCATCGGCAGAATCGTCGCCCAGGGCGGTTTCACCATCAACCTGCCGACCTTTACGGAGGGGCTGGAAAACTCGGCGTATTCGTCCATCCAGGTGCTGGCGGCCGGGCCGCAGATATGGAGCGGCGGCATCTTTTTCACCGCGCCCACCCTGCTGCCGCTCGGTGTGAACGAGATATGGGTCAAAGGGATACGCCTCAACAACGGGGAGATCAGGTGGACCTTTGACACGAAAGCCAGAGGTTGACATGCTGCAGCAGAGGAGAGAAGTCGTCTCGTGGGAGGCGTACATAACCGGCGGGCTGGTCGCGCGGTATCAGGGCGCAAACAATACCGGGGCCGGGCACAGCGCGAGCGCGGTGGTCTGGAAGGATCTGGTCGGGAACGCGGATATGTCCATCAGCGCGCCGCTTTTGCCCGGAACCCGCCAGTGGGGCCCGAACTACTTTGAGAGCCTGAAGGTGAATCCATCGCATTTCGCCTGGCTCTCTTTGCCGTTGCCCGCCTCCTTCTCTCCTGAAAACAGCACGATGGAGGTGGTGTTCATGCCGTACACCGGCGCGGACAGCGCCAACGGCGGGGACATCATTGGCTGCGACAACATCCCTACCCCGCCGTACACCACCATCGCGCTTGAAATGAGCGGAATGGCCGCCAGCTTTCTGGTCGAGGAGAGCGCAACCTTCGTGACCGTCAACCGAAGGACGCTTGTGGCGAACACCATGTACACCGTGTCCATGCCGGTATCGCGGTTCAATCCGGTTCCGACGCTGAACGGAACCAAGGCGATCTTCTACAACGGCCTGCAGCAGTACAGGGCCGCGCGGATCGCCAATCTATTTGTGCAGCTTCCGGAGCATCGGATCAACCTGTTCGGCAATCCGGTGATTATCGATGTGCGGCAGGTGTTTTACGGCAGAATTTTTGAGACGAGAATCTATAACCGCGCGCTGACGGATGCCGAGATCGTTCAGAACGCAGCCATCGACCGGAGGGTTTACGGGTTTTGACCGCACGCGGTGTTGCCTCCCTATAGATCCAGCCCAAAGTGTGCGAAGAACCAGTCGTCGTCCCGCACGCGCCGCAAGAAACGCTCGCGCCGCACGCCCTCGGTGTTCTCTTTTGTGAACACTTGCCTGTACACCGCCTGAATGTGCTTAAACCTCGCCTGCTCCTCCACAAGCCGCCGGACGCGCGCGTCCTTGTAATGACACAGCGCCGTGTACAGGCGGTTGTGCAATATGTCCGTGATTTGCATGTCGTACGGGGCGGATCTGCGAAACTGATGGGAAACGCAGGTCAGCGGCGTCGCGTAGAGCGAATAGCCGTTCAGCCATAGTTTCAGCGACACCTCTTCCTCTTCGCCTCCATACCCGCGAAACGCGGGCTCGTAGCCGCCGACGGCCCGGAACGCGTCCGCGCGCACGGCAAAGCACGCGCCGGACAGGATCGGCGTCTCAAAGGGATGGTCGCGCTGCGGCATCCATGTCATGGCGCTGAGCGTCCGAAACGTCCTGCCGCACATCTTCCAGCCCCGGACCGCGGAACGCGCTGCGGCGGCGCAATCAATGCGCGAGTAGCGCGGGTTATCGTGATCGAGGTCGCAAAACGCCGGGGTTACCGCCGCCGTGCCGTATGTCTCCATGACGCGGATGAACTCGTCCAGCCAGTAAGGCTCCACATCGATATGCGCGTCACAAAAGACGAGCATATCGCCTTTCGCAAGCCCGCTGCCCAGGTTGCGCGCGGGTACAATGCCCAGCCCTTCCGTCCGGGCGCGGCGGATTTGCGGGTCGTGGGACGCGTCCGCCCACGCGAAGCTGTCGTCCGTGGAGCCGTCGTCCACCAGGATGATCTCATAAGGAACGCGCGTCGCCGCGCGCCGGATAAACTTGACGGTTTGCCGGAGCATGAAGCCCTCGTTCCGGCTCGCGATGATGATGGACGCCAGCCGCATGCGATCCCCCGCTCTCTTTTTTGCTACCTTGCCGTGACAGCGCGCCTTTCTTGCGACAGGTCGGCGATGCGCAGCGCCGTATCCATTCCCCAGTTTGAAACGAGCACCTTGAAGT
>JAVBOQ010000314.1:0-12168 GCA_031550455.1 Eubacteriales bacterium | reverse complement strand
AGCTATCTTTCGGAATCACGGAGACGGCGGCCCGGAAGATCTCGTCCATCGTTCCGTCCACCATAGCCACGGAAACAGCCGCGGCGACTGCCTGCGCGCCCCAAATACCCTCCCGGAAATGGCTGACGCAGGCGTCCAGCTCCGCCATTTCGGCGGCGCGCTCAGGCTCCCCGGCGCAGAGCACGCCGATGGGCGCGATGCGCATGGCCGCGCCGTCGGACTGGTGAAACGCGTTGTACTGACCGGTGAGCGGCGGCAGGATGCCCCGGCGCAGGTTGTTGGAGGCCTCGGTTTCGCTGGCCCCGCCGCGCTTTAAGTCGTCTTCCACCACCACATGTTCCCGCCAGAGGTTCACCACATGGTCTGTGGTCAGTCTGCCCTGGCAGGTGAGCAGCGCTTGGGCGGTGAGCAGGGCGAATTCCGTATCGTCGGTGCTCCAGGAGGCGCCGGCGTTAAAGTCCGTGGTGATGCCGTAATTGGCGCGGTTGTCGGGCTTTCTGGCGGCGTCGCCTAGCGAATCGCCGATGGCGAGGCCGATGAGGGAACCGTAGACTTTGTCAAGCAGCAGTTCGCGGCGCATGAGCAGATCGTTGCGGTTGATCATAAGCAGTCCCTTTCCTTGCATAGCGCGCCGCGTCCGCCCAGGCGGTTTTGCGGCGGGTTGTTACAGCAGTTGTTCCACCATCCAGGCGACGCCGCACGCCGTGTTTTCTTTGGTTACATGGCGGGCGGCGGCCTTTACCTCCGGCAACGCGTTGCCCATGGCCACGCCGTGTCCGGCCCAGGCGAGCATGTCGATGTCGTTTTGATAATCCCCGAAGGCCATCACCTGCTCGGGCCGGATGCCCAAACGCGCGGTCAGCAGCTTCAGCCCGGTCGCTTTTGAGACGCCCTCCTGCATGACCTCCACCGTGCCCGGGTAGGAGGCGGTGAGGGAGACCCCTTCGATGGCCTCAAGGCCCTCGCGCACCGCGCGCTCCTGCGCCTCGCCCTCCGGGCACCGCGCCAGGAACTTCAGCGGGCCGCTGGCCACGCCCCGGAGCACCGCGCCGGGCTCCGCGTCGACAAGATCCGGGCTGTCGGCAAAGAGGGCGTGGTAGCGGCGCAAATCTTCCGGCGTCGCGAACACCCGGTTCGTGGATACGCCGCGCAGGGTATAGAGGGTGACCACACAGCGCAGGCTTTCGAGCAGCGTCCAGCAGCGAAGCGCGATTTCCGGCGGAAACCGCTTGCAAAACAGCTCGCGGCCATTGGGCGCCTCCAGGACGCGGGTGCCGTTCAGCCCGACAATCAGGCAATCGGAGAGGCCCATATCCAGCGCGAACCGGCTGCACATTTCAGGCAGCCGCCCGCTGGCGATGCACACCCGGATGCCCTTTCCCGCAGCCCTTTGGAGCGCCCGTGTGTTGGCTTCGAGCAGCGCGCCACGGTCGCCCAGCAGCGTGCCGTCCAGATCGCTGGCGATGAGGCGGATGTCCGCGCCGGCCAAAGCCCCGCTCACGGATCCACCGCGTTTCGGTCAATGTGGGAACGGACGGCCGTGAGGTGCGCCTTCACCGCGGCGACGGCGGCACGGGCGTTCCTGGCCTGCAGCGCCCTCGCGATTCGCAGATGCTCGCGCTGGGTCTGGGCGGAGCGGGTTTTGTCCTGATAGTTGCGCAGCGCGATCTCGTGGATGGTATCAAAGTACATATCCAGAAACACCACAAACAGCCCGTTGCGGGACATCTGCGCCAGCCGGTAATGGAAATAATAGTCGATGCTGCGGGGCAGCTCCGACGCGTCGTTTTGCGTAAGGAACGCGATCAGCGCGGTGATTTCCTCGTCGGTGGCCAGTTCCACCGCCTTGTGTACCACCTTGCATTCCAGCGCCTCCCGCAGATCCAGCAGGTCGCCGTAGGCCGCCGAGCGCACCTGCACGGTGATGCTCGAGCCGATGTCGCTGTCGCTGCTCTGGCTGATCAGGGTGCCGCCCTTTGGCGCGCGGGTGATGTAGCCCCGGGCTTGCAAAAGGTTCAGGGCCTCCCGGAGGATACCCCGGCTGACGCCCAACTGCTCGGCCAGTTGCCCCTCGTTGGGCAGGCGCGCGCCGACGGGCAGTTCGCCGGCGTGGATCATCTGCATGAGCCGGCGCACCACCCGGTCGGACAGGCGGTCGTTGGAAACGGGCTGAAACATGGACATGGAATCACCTCGCGGCGCGTTCATTCGCGCTCCTGTATGGCAAGATCGCCGAAGGCGGCGCGGCCCGGGGCCAGCATGGCATAACCCGCCATGCCCCAGCGCAGGCTGTTGTCCCGCGCGGTCAGCAGCGCCTGACCGTCGATGCGCAACGTCAGCGTATCGCCGACAGCCTCCAATTGCAGCGCGTAAATCCTGTCCGCCTCCCACGGGAAGGCACAGCCCGCAAGCTCACGCGGTTTGCCGTGGTCGTCGATGAGGATGGCCGCGCGGTTCTCCCCGTGAAGCCCCGCGTAGTAGCCGCGCATCGTGCCCTGCACCCGGACTGCGATCAGGTGGCTGTCGCCGTGGGCGGGGCAGACCGAGCCGGACACCGTCACATTCTCCATAAAGTAATTGCCGGTCATCGCCCGTGCGTCCGTCAGCGTATAGGCCTGCAACCTGCCCTCCTCGACGCCCCATGCGCCGTGATGGTGGGAGAACGGGATGACGCTGCCGAAGTCCTTTTTCAACTGCGCCATGGACAGGGTATAGGCGCCCTTGCCGACGATGGCGAAGCGCTTTACGAGCAGGCGGCCCGCGTCAAAGAGGATGCGGGGCGAGTTGCCCTCGATGAGCAGACCCACCTCGTCGATGAGGTTTGTGGCGGTGGTGGGAAGCGCAAAATCAAACGTGTACGCGCCGGGCTCGGCGAGCACCCTGGTTTCGATCAGCGTCAGCTTGCCGGTGATGGCGTCCCGCACGTAGGGGTTTACGCAAACGGAGTCGCCGTTCCAGCGTTCCCACACCGTTTCGATGGTGCAGCGCTGCCCCGGCCAGGCGGTGGGCGTGAACACCGGGGTATAGCGCTCGTCCGAGAAGTCCGAGCGGCGGTAGAACGGTTTGTAGTAAAGCCTGCACTGCTGTCCCCGGGCGATCTCCATCCACATGGCTTCAAGCGCGCCCTCCGCCTGGGACAGGCGCACCGCCATCGGGTCGCTGACGCAGAAGCCGTGCGTGCTGCCGGGCAGCGAAAAATCAAAATCGATGACGCCCGGATGGATGTGGGCGGCCACCTCGGGCGGCACAGGCTCGTTCGCGAGGCGGTAAGCCCAGCCGGTCAACTGCCATACGTAGGTGGGAATGTCGAGGATGTTCAGGTAGCCGGACACGCCCGAGAGCACAATCTCGTCGTTGATGGGCTTGCGGTAATGGGCCGGGATGCCCTCGATGCCCGCCAGCACGCCGGCGATGGTGCCCACGTTGCCCGCGTTGCAATCGGTGTCCCAGCCGCACATGGTGGCGATTTCCACGGTGCGGGCCAGGCTGCCCTGCCCGTAGATCAGCGCCAGCACGCAAACGCCCGCGTTGGGGATGATGTGGCAGACGCCGGGGTAGCGGTCGTATCCCCACTGCTCCTCCAGCATCTGGCGGCATGCCTTCCAGTCGGCGGGGTGCCGCCCGTGGAAATCCAGCACCGCCCGGGCGACCGCCGCGTATTTGCTTTCCGCGGGAATCGTGGATAGGCCCGCCGCGATGACCGCAGCGATGTCCGTTTCCGTGAAGGCGGCCGCGATACAGGCCGCGACGAAGGCGGCGCCGTGGAGGCCTTCGCCGTCGTGGGAGACAGAGGCCGCCGCGACTGCGTACCGGGCGGCGCGGCGCGGGTCGCCCGGGGCGACCAATCCCCAGGTGTCCACAAAAATCTGCCCGCCGATCTGTTCGGCCACCGTCCGCCCGTTCTGGCGGATGGAGCCGGATTGCGGCGCGGGAATGCCGTGGGTCAGGTTCAGATAGGCGGTGTGTTCCGTGCTCACGCCCGCGCCGCCCCACCAGAACATGCCCACGCCCTCCCGGGTGTAGTTGACATAAGCCTCGCCCACGGCTTCAGGCGTGGGTTCCCGGCCGTCCGTATCGTCCAGCGCGCGCAGGAACATCACCGGCCCGTTGGCGTCGTCGTCGGCCGCGAAGTGTTTGAACTGCTTCACGTAGTCGGTGATGTCGCCAAAGGTTCGGGCGATGCGCTCCACAGTCCAGATCGCCGGCTCCACCGGCGCGCCCAGACGGATCCCGATGTTCATGCCGAGGAAACCCGCGTACATCTTGGTAAGCACGTTGTTGACCATGGGAATCTCCTTTGCCTTCAGATAGCCCGTAAGCATACCGGAGGCCGGCGGGCGATTCGCTCGTCAGCCAGCCTCCTTTGCAGCGCCTTTCTTACTTCAGCACGGTGGCGAGGTACTCGGCCAGTTGATCGCCGCCGATGCCCGGGTACTGGGCGAGGAACTCGTCGAAGGAATCCACGGGCTTGACACCGCGGATGATGTCGGTGGCGTACTGGGTGTAGAGCTCGCGGATCGCGTCATAGGTGGGCAGCAGGTCGGCGGGCAGCACCGCGTCGATGTCCTCGGCGTAGTACTTGGCGGCCAGATCCATGGAATCCCAGCCCTGCTGGTACATCAGCGCGGTCTTGTCCGCCACGTCTTCGGGCAGGTTGGCGTACGTCTCCCACAGGAAGCCGTAGTAGTTGTCGTGGGCGGGCGTATAGACCGCCTTGCCGTCCACCACGGTATAGGTCACGTCTTCGATGCCCAGCTTGTCGATGACGCGGCCTTCGGGCGAGGCCAGGAAATCAAACAGCGCGAAGCAGGCGTCCTTCACTTTGGAATCCGCCACGATGGACATGCCGCGGGTTTCCTTGGCGACGGAAGTTGAAATGTAGTTCTGGGAGACGCCCTTCGCTGGCGGCAGCACCACGGCTTCGGCGGCTTCGCCCTGGTTCTGCACGATCTGCTGCGCGTAGCTGTAGACCACGGCGCCCTGGGTCACGGCAACAAGCGCCACTTCGCCGTTGTAGAACTTTTTCGCGACGTCCGCCCACTTCATGGTCAGGTATTCCGGGTCGAGCAGGCCTTCTGCGTACAGTTGCGCGTAGAAGGCCAGCTTGTTCTTCTCCGCCTCGGTGGCGAAGGAGTAGACCCACTTGCCGTCCGCGGCCTGCATGATGGTGGAGGTGACGCCGAACGCGTGGTTGAAGAAGTGGTTGAGGCGGTTTAAGGTGCCGTCGCCGGACACGGCGTACTTCACGATGCCCTGATCCACCAGCGCCTTGAAGGCCGCGTGGTAGTTTTCCACTGTCGGGTCGTTCTTCAGCGTTTCCAGCATACCGATCTTTTCGAGGTGATCCTTGCGCATCATCGGGATGTACTGGGTGGCGGGGGACAGCCACAGCAGGTAGGGATAGTTGGCGGTGCGCGCCGCGTTGTGCGGGGCCATGGCGTTCTTGATCCATTTCGAGGCCGCGATGTACGGGGTCAGATCCTCGAGCAGGCCTTCC
This sequence comes from Eubacteriales bacterium, assembly GCA_031550455.1. Classification (GTDB taxonomy): domain Bacteria; phylum Bacillota; class Clostridia; order Christensenellales; family Aristaeellaceae; genus Avichristensenella. The sequence continues at coordinate 6,671 of JAVBOQ010000314.1, read as the reverse complement.
GCGGCCACCGGCTCGTCGCCGCCCTGGAAGTAAACGATGTCGGCCTCGAGCTGGCCGGTGCGCAGCGCCAGCGGCACGGCTTCTGCATAAGCGCCGGCCGGGGATTCCAGGATGACCAGGTCGATGTAATCGCCCTGTTCGGCCATCTTCTGTTCCACCAGGGCCTCCATGGCCTTGATCACGTCGTTGGTGGGATCCACGTCTTTATTTTGGAATTTGATGACCACAGGCTTGTCGGGTGTGCCGATGCCTTCGGCCAGGGCGGCTGTCGCCGTAAGCGCCAGCAGGGCCGCCAACAGCAGGGATACCAGCTTCTTGTACATGGGGAACCTCCTACGTAATTTTATCTGAAGTAGCCGCGCTACTCCTTGACGCCGCCGGAAAAGATGTCCCTGGTGTAGTACTTGAGCACGAGGGGATACAAAAGCAGGATGGGCAGGATGGCGATGACGATGGCGGTGTTTTTCAGCGCGTTCATGTCGATGAAGTTGAGGTACTGATGCAGCACGCGCTCGCCGATGAGGTTGACGGTGTCGTTGTCCACGACATATTGGCGCAGGATGACCTGCAGCGTGGTCTTGGAGATCTTTGTGATGTAGATGCTGGCCTTGAAGTATTCGTTCCACCGGACCACCGCGTAGAACATGGTGATGGTGGCGATGCCCGCCTTGGCCAGCGGATAGATGATGGAGAACAGCATGCGCAGGTGCCCCGCGCCGTCGATGCGGGCCGCGTCGTATAGCTCCGAAGGCACGGCCTGGAAGTAGCGCATCATGATGAGCAGATAGTACACGCTGACCGCGGTGACCAGAATGACCGACCACTGGCTGCCCATCAGCCCGAGCTTCATGATCACCAGGTATTCCGGCACAAGCCCCGGGTCAAAGAGCATCATGACGATGAGGAACACCATGATCGCCCGCTTGAAGAGCAGGCGCGGATGGTTAAGGGCGTAGGCGGCCGTGGTGGTCATCAGGATGTTGATGACCGTGCCCACCACGGTGATGAAGATGGAGTTGAGCAGCGCCGGGGGAATGACGGTGTTGGACAGCACAATCTGGTAATTGAGCAGCATGAAACCGTCCGGGATGACGCGCAGACCGCTCATCTTCGGGGACTTGCTGTAGTGGGACAGTGAGTTGGCCAGGATGTTCAGCAGCGGCACTAGCATGGTCGCCGCGACCAGCAGCATCGAAAGCGTCAGCAGGATCTGGCCGGGGCGCACGGCGCGCTTCATGGTTCCGCGCATCTTACCACACCCCTTCGCCTGTGGCGCGCTTGCTGACCACATGGGTCAGCAGCACCAGACACATGCCCACCACGCCCTTGAACAGGCTGACCGCCGTGGCCAGCGAATACTGGCCCTTTTGCACGCCGATACGGTAGATGTACGTATCGAGGATGTCGATGACGCTCGAAACCGCGTCGTTGGAGAAGTTCAGCACCTGATCGAAGCCCGCGCTCATGAAGTAGCCCAGGTTCAGGATGAACATGGTGGTCATGGGCGCCACCAACATGGGCAGCACGATTTTCGAGACGATCTGGAACCGTGTCGCGCCGTCGATATCCGCCGACTCGTAAAGCGACGGGCTGATGCCCACGATGGTGGTGAAATAGATGATGGAATCCCAACCCAGCGACCGCCAGCCTTCCGAGAAGAACAGCACCCAGCGGATGGCGCCCTTGTCGGTCATGAACCCCCTGGGCGGAATGCCGAACCAGCCGAGGATCTGGTTCACCGCGCCGGTGGAGGGGGAGAGCACGTTCACCCAGATGCCCGCGATGACGACCCAGGAGAGGAAGTGCGGCAGATAGGCCACCACCTGCACGACCTTGCGCGCCTTCTGGGCGCGCATCTCCGACAGCAGGATGGCGAACAATACCATGAAAGGGAACAGGAGCACGTATTTTAGGAAGCTGAGCACCAGCGTGTTTTTCAGAATGGTCAAAAACTGCGGCGTCGAGAAGATCTGCCGGACATATTTGAGCCCCGCGAATACCCACGGCCCGCGCCCCTTGAAATCGTAGAAGGCCAGCCGCATGTTGAGGATGGGCAGGACGCGAAAGACGACAAAATAGGCAAGTGTCGGCAGCAGCATGGCGTAGACCAGCCAATCCGTCCGAAGCAACCGCAGGTTAGCGCGGCACCGCGGGACAAGGCCTTCGGGGGCTGCGCGAGTTTTCAGCGCTGACATGGAGGAGTCCTCCTATCGCCGGTTCCTGTATACAGTGTACCGGAAGGCAGGTGTGCTTGTCAACTATTAAATCATTGAATTGTTAAACAATATGACCGTGTGCAAAGGAGGCCGTCACGGGCGGTGGCGCTGCTGCCGGTATAGGCCCGGCGAGACGCCGAACCTGTGCTTGAATACCTTGATAAAGTAGAACTGATCCCGAAAGCCGCACAGCTCCGCGATCCGGCTCATCGTCAGGTTGCTCTGCACAAGGAATTCCTGCGCGTGGTCAAGGCGCGTGTCGCGGATGTAGACGTTGAACGGTTTGCCGAGGATTTCCTTAAAGCAGCGGCTCAGGTAGCTTTCGCTCAGGCTGGCGAGGCGCGACGCCTCGGGCAGCGTGATTTCCTCGGCATAGTTTTCATTGATCCACATCACCAGCCGCTGTACGGACGAAACCACCTCCGCCGAGTAGCTGCTCAGCCGGCTTTGCGTGGAGATCAGCGCCTGATAGTTGCCAAGCCAGTCCAGCCACTGGTACCAGAAGCGCTTTGCCGAGATGGGGTACATGCCCGGGATGCCGCTGCTGTCGAAAAACTTCCGCCATTGCTGCTGCACGTTATAGAACAGGTTGTAGACGACGGAGGGCAGAAGCCGCGCCTGAAAGATCGTGGCGATCAGCCGGTGATACAGCCGGCTGTCGTATACCCATTCCATCCGGGAGAATTCTTCTTCCAGCCGGGTATAGGCGGGGCCGTCCAGCGATCCCTGGCGATGCAGAATCTCCTGAACGTCCAGGCTGTATACCCGCAGACGCGGGTAGTACACATAAAACAGATCGCGGTTGACAAATACCCGCACCGCGAGAATCAGGTCCGGAACCGACGCGCCGACGGTGTTTTCAAGGGCGCACCAAATCGCGCCTTCCCCGATGGTTTGGGCGAGATGCTCTGTTTCCCGATCGTCCGGCGGCCCCGAAAAGAGCAGAAGCGCGCTGTCCGGCGTCACGGAAAATGTCTGCGCGGCCTTTGCGCGAACCGCGTCGGGCACGGCGATATCGTCGCCCGAAGCGGACACGAGCGCCACGGCGGCGCACCGGCCGCCGACCGGACCGCCGCGGCCCGCGCCGTCGGTGTTTTGCCGGTTGGCCCGCGCTTTCTTTTCAAGCCGCGACAGCGCCTGCGACGAGTCCTCGTAATCCAGCTCCGTTTTGATGATGTAGTCGGCCGCGCCGAGCCGCAGCGCCTCCTGGATGTACGCGAAGTCGTTGTGGTAGCTTAAGATCACCGTGGTGAGCAGCGGCATGTTTTCATGGATCCAGCGGAGCAGGTGCAACCCGTTCTTCTCCGGCATGACAATGTCCGTAAACACGATGTCGATGGGCTCCGCGCGCAGCGTGAGAATCGCCGCGTCGACGCTGTCCGCCTCCGCCGCCACTTCCATGCCGTACTTCGGCCAGTCGATGCCGTAGCGGATGCCTTTTCTGACCAGCAGTTCGTCGTCTACCAACAGAATCCGCAGCATGCGCGCCATCCTTTCGTGCGCCGTCGCCGACGGCCCGTTTCATTCCGTCATCGGGAACGTTAGCGCCACGCGGACGCCTCCTGCCGGGTTCTCGGATATCCGCATCTCGGCGTCTGCGCCAAACATCATCTTCAGCGAGGAGGAGACATAGCCTAGGCCAATGCCCATGAAGTTCGACGCGTTCGCGCCAAAATGTTCGTTGAGCTTTTCCAGCTTTTCGGCGACCATGCCGTTGCCGTTGTCGCTGACGCACACGAGGACGGAGCGGTCCGACCGCGTGACCTCCAGCAGAATATCCAGCGAGCGCGTGCCGCAGTGCTTGAAACAGTTTTCGACGATCGGCTGCAGGATGAAGCTCGGCACCTTGATGTCTAGCGCCTCGCCCGGCACGCTGACGCGGTTCTCGAACGTAAATTCGAAGATGCTCCTTTGCAGGGTGCAGTAATGCTCTACGGCGCGAAGCTCGTCGCGGAGCGTCACGACGCGGCTTTTTTGCAGGTTGTAGTGCAGCAGGTTGTTGATTGCGGACAGCATATCCGCCAGCTTCTTCTGCCCGGTCTCGTCGGCCTGAAGCCGGATGCTGTTTAGGGTATTGTGCAGGAAGTGCGGGTTGATGCGGCTGAGCAGCAGCTGATTTTCGAGCAGCGTGTTGCGCTTGGCCTCCTGTTCCACCTGCGTCAGCAGCCTGCGGATCTGCGCGCGCATCTCGTCGATCTTTTCGGCGAACATGTCAAGCTCCACGCTTCGCTTCGGCGCCATATACACCGCCGAGACGTCCATTTGGGACATTTCGCGCACAAAGGAGGCGAGCGGCCGGTACGCCGCGCGGATGATCAGGACGGCCAACAGAACGTAGCTGAGCACGTACACCGCGATCAGCACCGAAAATTCGCCCAGAACGGAAAAATAGATGGCGCTGTAGCGGCTTTTCGGGATCAGCATCAGCAGTTGCCAGTGCGCGGCCGCGTACGAGATCTGGCTGTAGCGCCGCGCGGTCTCCGAGGCCGTCAGCGCGGGAAGGCTGCGCTCCGTGATTTCCGGCGAGGCAAAAACCAGCGCTCCGGCGGCGTCCGCAAGCGCGACAAGCGGACTTTCACCGTTTTCCGCCTCCGTAAGCGGCGCCAACGTCTGCGTGAGGAAGGTCGGGTCGCTCTCGACGTATACGCCGATCCTGCCGCCTCCGCGCGGTGTGACGCGGAGCAGCGAAAGCACCGGCAGACCCGCGTCGCGCTTTGTGATCGAAGGGTGCGGCCGCTGGAACTCCGTGTTCGGCACGCGGAAAAAGAAGCGCTCGAACCCGGCCGTGTCGATCCGCGCCATGTAGTCGCTGGACAGAATCACGCGGTTCCGGTTGTCCGGTTCAAAAAAAGCCGTGAAACCGATGACCGGGCTGGAAAAATCGTTGAGCATCAGTTGGCGCTCGATCGGCGTGCGGATGTTCTGCGCGGTCAGCATGTCTTTCGAATGCAGGTAGGCCTCCACACGCTCCATCGCGCCGCCGTCGTAGCTTAAGCCCGAAGACAGCTTGTGCATCTCGTCGATCGCCTTGTCGAGCTGTGCGCCTGCGGTCTTGAGCGTTTGCAGGTAGACTTCCTGAATGCGCGCGTTGACCCGGTCGGACATATTGCGGTAGATGAACACACAGAAGAGCAGGATGGAGGCGGAGGTTCCCAGCAGGGTCAGCAGGATGATTCTGCGCCTGATCGACGGCGGCCGCCGGCTTTTCTCGGAACGCACGCCCACGCCTCCTCGCCCGCCTGTATCATTTCGGGATTCGGTATCAGCATTATACAACAAGGCGGAAGGGATGGCGACCGGCCTTTATGTGTTTTTATGCCCGCGTTTATGGAAATTTATGCTTTTGGCCGCGAGGGGCTTGAAATCACTGGGTCAAATCACATAAAATAGGACGCGAAAGTCCATTGTTTTCATTCAAAATATCACGATAATCAGAGGCAATGAGGAGGTGCTACCTATGAAGCGTACCCTGTCCCTGGTCATCGTTTCCATGCTGCTGCTCAGTCGGATTCCGTTTGCGGCGGCCGGCAGCGAAACCGATCCTTACTTTAAGATCTTTGACCCGCCGGTCACCTACACGACGGTGATCGCAACGCCGCCGGGCGACGTGCTGCCAGACGGCCAAACGGTCGAAGACAACCTGCGCAGCCGGATGTTCACGCGCCAGACCGGCCTGATCCCGAAGATCCTCTGGAGCGCTTCCGGAGAAGCGTTCAACCAGAAGATGAACATGATGATCGCGTCGGGCGACATCCCGGACTATTTTCAGGTGAGCTACGCCCAGTTTGAGGCCCTGGTCAAGGCGGACATGCTCGCGGACCTGACTGCGCTCTATGACGAATTGGTGCACCCGGACATCAAGGCGATCTATGAGAGCGCGCAGAACGCGGACCTCAAGGCCTGCACCAAGAACGGCAAGCTCTACGGCATCCCGAAGGCGGACGGGCTTGGTAACATGAACCCGATCTGCTGGGTGCGCAAGGACTGGATCGACAAGCTGGGCCTCTCGGAGCCCAAATGCGTCGCCGACCTCGCCACGCTGGCCGAGGCGTTTATCAACAACGACCCGGACGGCAACGGCCAGAAGGACACCGAAGGCATCCTGATCCTGCCGTATTACAACACCGTCAACGGCGCGACCGGTTCGGTGGGCGACATCTTCACCAACTACGGCGCGACGCCCGGGCAGTGGCGCGTTGGGGCCGACGGCAAGGTGATATACGGGTCGCTGATGCCGGAAGCGGTCGAGGCGCTTTCGCTGCTCAACGGCTGGTACGCGGCCGGCCTGATCCCCAAGGATTTCGCCACCTGGAAGGAAGACACCTACAAGCAAAAGGTAACCAGCGGCGGCGCGGGCATCCTGTACGGCATGTGGTGGCTCAGTTGGTCCTACATGACGGACACGGTGATGAACAACAAGGAAACCGAATGGGTCGCGTACGCGCTGCCGAAGGA
>JAVBOQ010000148.1:0-3631 GCA_031550455.1 Eubacteriales bacterium | reverse complement strand
CCAGCCGGCCCAGGTCCTTCGCCATCTGGTTAAACGATCCCGCAAGCTTGCCGATCTCGTCTCTCGACGCGGTTTCGACGCGGCCGGAAAAATCGCCGCGCGCAAACCGCTCCGCCGCGCGCGCCATGCCGCGCAGCGGGTTTGTGACCCACCTGCTGAGCACATAAATCGCGGCCGCGCCGAGCGCGAGGGCGAACAGCAGCGAGCCGAGAAGCCACGGAACCACGTCCTGATAGCTGTTTTCGATGACCTGCGCGCTGGTGTGGATGAACACCGCGCCGAGCACCGTGCTGCCCATCAGGTACGGCACGCCGACGGTGAAGATCGGCGCGCCCTTTTCGTCCTGCGACCGTTCGCGGATGCGCTCGCCGGAGAGGATGCGGAAAACCAGCGCGCTCGTCTGCTCGCGGGTATATCCCTCCGGAATGATGTCATGGTTTTCGTCGATCGGGACATACTTCGCGTTGCTGTCGATGGCAATCACGACCGCCTGATACCGCTCTTTTACGTCCAGCAGCCGCCATTGCATGTATTCGTACATTTCCGGGTCGTTCAGAACGCTGTAGGACGCGACCAGCAGCGCGATCTCGTCGGCCTGGTCGGTCAGCTTGTCCAGTTCCGCGTCGATTTTATCGTTCCGGACGCGCTGATACAGAAGCATGGCCAGCAGCGCCATCGTTGCCAGCAGCACCGCGAGGAACACCGAAAACAGCTTTGCGAACAGCGACCGGAACATCACCGGACCTCAAACTTGTATCCGACGCTCCACACGGTCTTGATCTGCCAGCCGAAGGATTCGCTGTCGACAAGCTTTTCGCGCAGGCGCTTGACATGCACGTCCACCGTCCGCGAATCGCCGTAGAAATCGAATCCCCATACCTGTTCGAGCAGTTGCTGCCTTGTGAACACCTGGTTCGGGTGGCTGGCGAGGAAGAACAGCACTTCGAGTTCCTTGGGCGGCAGGTCGATCTCCTGCCCGGCGTAGCTGACGCTGTAGCGGCTGATGTTGATGTTCAGTCCCGCGTAAGAGATCTCTTTCATCGGCTCCTCGACCGACTGATACCGCCTGGAAACCGCCTTGACCCGCGCGATCAGTTCCTTCGGGTCAAACGGCTTGACGATATAGTCGTCCGCGCCGAGCTCCAGCCCGAGCACCGTGTCGCACGTTTCGCCCTTGGCCGTCAGCATGATGATCGGGATGTTCGACATGCGGCGCACCTCGCGGCAGACGCCCCAGCCGTCCAGGCCGGGCAGCATCACGTCCAGCAGCATCAGCATCGGCGGGTTTTTCCGGAACTGCTCCAGCGCGTCGTCGCCGCGCTCCGCGGTTTCCACCTCGTAGCCTTCTTTTTCGAGGTAGAGCCTGACCAGTTGCAGGATGTTTGGATCATCGTCGACGAGCAGAATGCGTATCTTGCCTTTCATGCGGATACCTCCGTGCGAAACGCAGTTTTATTTGAGCGTCACGATCGTCACGCCGTCCTCACCCTCGCCGAATTTCCCGGCGCGGAACGACCTGACCAGCGGGTGGCGGCGCAGATGCTCCTTCACGCCGGAGCGCAGCACGCCGGTGCCCTTGCCGTGGATGACCGACACCTCGCCAAGCGACGAGAGCATCGCGTCGTCCAAATACTTGTCCAGCGCGTCGATTCCCTCGTCGAGGGCCATGCCGCGCAGGTCGATTTCGAGCCCGACGCTGCGCGTCGCCACGTCGACGTCCGACCTGACGCGCGCCAGCGGTTTTTGCTCTGCCTTGTCGCGCTTTAACTGGCTTACATGCACCTTGAGCTTCAAGATGCCCGCCTGCACGAGCGCCTCGCCTTTGCCGTCCGGCGGCGCAACGACGACGCCTTTTGTGTTCAGGTGTACGATCGTCACGCTCTCGCCGGCCTTTAAGTCCTTTGGCGCGAGCAGCGCGTCGACCGGCGTCGCCAGCGTTTCCCTGAGCGATTCGGCGGTTTCGTCCATGCGCTTTTTCGCGGCCTGAATTTCATGCTCGCGCAGCGCGCCGCCTTCTTTTTTGAGCCGGTGCAGGTCCGCGATCAGCGCTTCGCTTTCGCGGCGCGCCGCCTCAACGATCTTCCGCGCGTCCTCGCGCGCCTTTTGAAGCTGCCGCTCGCGATCCTCCGCGAACTTCTCGCGCTCGCGCTCGGCCGCCTCGCGCGCCCTGACCATCTCCTGCCGCGCCTCTTCGGCCATCTGCCGCTCGCGTTCCGCGATCTGCCGGTGGTACTCGGCGTTCGCGATCACGTCCTCGAACCGGATCTGGTCGCGAGAGAGCATCTCCTTCGCCTCGCCGATGATTCCTTCGTCGAGGCCCAGCCTGCGCGAAATCTCAAACGCGTTTGATTTGCCCGGGATGCCGATCGACAGCCGGTAGGTCGGCCGCAGCGTCTCGACGTCAAACTCCACCGACGCGTTTTCGACGCCTTCGGTGGATAGCGCGAAGGCCTTCAATTCCGAATAGTGCGTCGTCGCCAGCGACCGGATTTTGAAAAGGAGCAGCCGGTTTAAGATCGCCTGCGCCAGCGCCGCGCCTTCGGTCGGGTCGGTGCCCGCGCCAAGCTCGTCAAACAGCGCCAGCGACCGCGGCGTCACGCCGCCCATCACCGTTACGATGTTCGTCATGTGCGACGAGAACGTCGACAGCGACTGCTCGATCGACTGCTCGTCCCCGATGTCCGCGAACACCTCGTCAAACGTCGACAACTCGGTGCCGTAGTCCGCCGGCACGTGCAGCCCGGCCTGCGCCATCAGCGTGAACAGCCCGACTGTCTTGAGCGTGACGGTCTTGCCACCGGTGTTCGGGCCGGTGATGACCAGCGTCGTGAACTCCCTGCCCATCCAAAGGTCGATCGGCACGACCTTCTCCGGGTCAATCAGCGGATGCCGTCCGCGGATGATGCGGATGAATCCCTGGTCGTTCAGTTTCGGCGCGACGCCGCGCATCTGCCTCGACAGCAGGCCCTTGGCAAACAGGAAGTCAAGCTTCGCCAGCACGGAAAGGTTGTGTGTCAGCATCGGCGCTTCCGGTGTGACGCGCGCGGACAGCGCGGTCAGGATGCGCTCGATCTCGTTCTTTTCCTTCGCGATCCATTGCTTTAAGTCGTTGCCGATCTCGACGACGGCCATCGGCTCGATGAACAGCGTCGCGCCGGACGCGCTCTGGTCGTGGATCAGGCCCGGCACCGCCGCTCGGCTTTCCATCTTGACCGGGATCACGTAGCGGTCGTTGCGCATCGTGATGATCGCTTCCTGCAAATGCTTCGCGAGCGCCGCGCTGTGGATCATGCTGTTGAGCTTTTCCCGGACGCGTTCGTTGCACTGGCGGATGTGTCGCCGGATCGTGTAAAGCTCCGGGCTTGCGTGATCCGAAATTTCTTCTTCGCTTAAGATCGCCGACAGGATGTCCTCTTCCAGCCGCCGGAACGTCGAGATTTCGCTCGCCAGCGCGGTGACGCGCGGCGTGTTTTCGCGGTCGGTGACGAGCGCGTCGCGGGCGGCGCGGCCCGCGCGCATGCAGCCCGCGATGTCGAGCAGTGCGCGCGGAGACAGCACCGCGCCGATCTGCGCGAGCTTTAACGATGGGCGGATGTCCGTAAACGCGACGAGCGGGTGGTGCGGAAGATAG
>JAVBOQ010000214.1:0-2675 GCA_031550455.1 Eubacteriales bacterium | reverse complement strand
TCCTTGTTCGGCACGCCGTCGCGGCGCAGGAACGGAGCCCACGGCATCCGGTCGACTTCCGGGTTGTTTTGCCACCAAAGAAGCCGCTCGCACAGCCGGTCGCATTCGGCGAGAACCCGTGCGTCCGCGGTAGCCGCGTCTCCGGAAAGCGAAAGGGCGGTCAGCGCGTACATCGGCCCGCCGATCGCGTGCGTTTCGACGTGTACGGTCGAAACCGCCTGCCCAATGGCGTGCGCCAGGGCACAGTACGCCGCGTCGGCCCCGATCTCCTTCGCGGCCGCGTGCGCGCCGAGAATCGCCCGCCGCGCGACCGGCATTTTGATCTCGCCGCGCGCCCAGGCCCGGGCAAACGCCACGGCGCAACGCGGCCTTTGCTCGTCCGGATACTTCGCCTCAAACAGCGCAAGCAGCTCTTCCGCGTATGCCAGCGCCCAGGCGACAAGCGTCCGGTGGTTCTGCCGCTCGATCTGCCGCAGCAGCGGCTGCAGACACGCGCTGCGCCTGTCAAAAAGTACCTTCCGCATCCCATTCGCCTCCTCTCGTCGGACTGACAGTATAGCATTGCGGCGCGCCGGCGCGCAATCCCGTTGACAGCGGCGCGCGCGTTGGTTAATATAGGAAAATAAGGAGGCCGCGCGCGGATGATCTACCTGCGTTCCCTGTCGCGCAAGGCGGGCGCGTCCGCGTCCGACGCGTATCCGCTGTCCGCGCCGCCGCTCAAGGCGCTTGCGCGGATCGAATTTGACCGGCCGGTGACGCTTGTGTGCGGCGACAACGGTTCCGGCAAAACGACGCTGATGGAGCTTTTGGCCGCGAAACTTTCCGCGGTGCGGATCGACGGCAGCGTGTCCGGCAAGGCGGACGCGTTTCGCGCGGCGGAAGCGGCGTTCGCGGCCGTGATGGCGCGGAAGCCCACGCGCAGCTTTTTCTTTCAGGCGGAAGATTTTGTCCGCTACATCGACGCGCTCCGCGCGATGAAGGAGGACGCGCGCCGGGCGATTGAAGAAGCGCGCGAGGCGTACGCGGACCCGACCGCGCGCGGTTTTGCGATGATGCCGCACGCGCGGACGCTGGGCGAACTCGACGCCATGTACGCGGGCGACCTCGGCGAAAGATCGCACGGCGAGAGCTTCCTGTCGTTTCTCGGCGCGCGCGTCGCGCCGGGCGGACTGTATCTGCTCGACGAGCCGGAGGCCGCGCTTTCCCCGGCGAACCAGCTCGTGCTGATGCATCTGATCGCGGACGGCGTAAAGGGCGGCGGCCAGTTCATCGTTTCGACGCACTCGCCGGTGCTGCTCGCGTATCCGGACGCGGCGATTTTTGAGCTTCGCGGCGGCGGCGTGGAACCCGCGCGGTATGAAGACCTTGACCACATTCGTTTCCTGCGCTCTTTTCTGAAAGACCCGGGAGGGTACACCGGTCGGATCAACATTTGAAAGGGGCTGTCTGATGATGGCGAAAAAAACGATTCTGTGGCTGCTGCTCGCTTTGCTGGTCGCGAGCGTGCCGGTTGCCGGGCTTGCGGAAATCACGGTCGACACGTGGCGCGAACGGTTCGACGAAGCGTGGCCGTACGACCAGAAGTTCACGTACGCGCCGGGCGTGACGCTCGAGGAGGACGCGTCGATCTCGCTCGTCGATAGCTGGCTCGAGTCCTGGCTCAGCGTGGACATATCCGTTGACAAGAAAGACGGCACGCACGAAATGTTCCTGTTCGTCGACTTTGGCAGCCTGTCGGGGGAAGACAGCGGGATAAACGGCGAGATGCTGAACTCAGCGGTCGCGCTGTCCATCGCGCTGCTGACGCCGGAAAGCGAGCGCGGAAACGTCATGAGTATTTTCAACAAATACGTGGAACTGCTTTCCGCCGTCGTCGCCGAGGGCAAGGATTCCTCGCAGAGCGCATTCTATAGCGACCATTTCATTTGGGTGGATTATACCGAAGAGGACAATTACCTCGCGATATACATCTCGTCCTTCGAGCCGGACGACCCGATCCAGCCGGTGATGGCGTCGGTGTTCCAGACGGACGGCGCGCCGACCGGCGCGGCGCCGACCGCCGGGCCGACGAAAAAGCCTTCGACGATGACGGGGCCGATGGCGCCGAAGTGATGAGGTGCGTGAGAGGAACGCCAGGAGGCGGAGTGGGAGAAACGCCAGGAGGCTCTGCCTCCTGGACCTCCGCCAAAGGGCCTAAGGCCCTTTGGAAACCCTGCTTTACCTCACGGCGGGAGATTTTTCCTCCTGCAAAGAGGCGGAACGGGGCGTGGCAGCGCTACGTTGCGCGCAGGACGACGCAGTAGGGCGGGAAAAGATCCGCGCGCTACGGGCAATCTGTAACCGGAATTGGTATAAACATAAAACCCTCCCTTGCCGTGCGGCAAAGAGGGGATTCTTAAGGGCCAATGGCCCGGAAGGCACCACCGCACAAAGAGCGTCGCTGGCATCGCGAGAGATTTTCGTGATGATCAAGGAGCCTGTAGGAAGCCGTAGCAGCGCTACGGCGACCGAAAGAGCGACACATCAGCGCCCGACCGCAGGGAGGGCTGAGGGGCTGAATCCGAAGGATTTTGCCCCGAAACCCGGCGGCGCCGTAGGCGTCGACGGGGCGTTACAGAGCAGCGCGAAAAGATCCGCGAGGACAGCGTGCGCGATTGTGCGGTGGGCCTTAAGCA
>JAVBOQ010000298.1:0-17955 GCA_031550455.1 Eubacteriales bacterium | reverse complement strand
CTTTTCAATCTCGTCAAACAGCACGATGCTGTAAGGTTTCCGGCGGACGGCCTAGGTCAACTGGCCGCCTTCCTCGTGCCCGACATAGCCCGGAGGCGCGCCGACCAGCCGCGACATCGTGTGCTTTTCCTGGTATTCGCTCATGTCGATCCGGACGATGTTCGTCTCGCTCGCGAACATCGCCTCGGCAAGCGCCTTGGCAAGCTCCGTCTTGCCGACGCCGGTCGGGCCGAGGAACAGGAACGATCCGATCGGGCGGTTTGGGTCGGACAGACCGGAGCGCGCGCGAAGGATCGCGTCCGACACGGCCGCGACCGCCTCGTCCTGGCCGACGACGCGCGCGTGCAGCGTATCGCCAAGGCGCAGAAGCTTTTCGCGCTCGCCCTCGACGAGCCGGGCGACCGGGATGCCGGTCCATTGCGACACGATGCGGGCGATCTCCGTTTCGGTAACGACCTCGCGGATCATCGCGCCGCCGCCCTGCCGCGCGGCCTCCGTGCGCGCCTTCGCATCCTCGAGCGCCTGCGAAAGCTTTGGAATCTCGCCGTATTTCAGCTCGGCCATCCGGTTTAAGTCATAGGCGCGCTCGGCCTTTTCCAAGGAGAGTTTCGCCTCGTCGATCTGCTCGCGCAGCGTTTTCATTTGATCGATGTCCTGCTTCTCACGCTGCCATTGGGCGGTCAGTTCGGCGGTCGCCTCTCTGCGCTCCGCGATCTCCTTTTCGATCGCCGTGAGCCGGTCGCGGCTGCGCGCGTCTTCTTCTTTTTTAAGCGCCTCACGCTCGATCTCCAGCAACAGAACGCGCCGCTCTTCGCGGTCGAGCGCGGCCGGTTTCGAGTTGATTTCCGTGCGCAGGATCGACGCGGCCTCGTCCATCAGGTCGATCGCCTTGTCTGGCAGGAACCGGTCGGTGATGTACCTGCTCGACAGCGTCGCGCAGGCGATCAGCGCGGCGTCGGTGATCCGCACCGCGTGATGGATTTCGTACTTCTCTTTCAGGCCGCGCAGAATTGAAATCGTCTCCTCGACCGAAGGCTCGTCGACCAGCACCGGCTGAAACCGCCGCGCGAGCGCCGCGTCCTTCTCGATGTGCTGACGGAACTCGTTGAGCGTCGTCGCGCCGATGCAGTGCAGCTCGCCGCGCGCGAGCATCGGCTTGAGCAGGTTGCCGGCGTCCATCGCGCCCTCGGCCTTGCCCGCGCCGACGACCGTGTGCAGCTCGTCAATGAACAGGATGATCCGGCCTTCGGTCGACTGGATTTCCTTCAGCACCGCCTTGAGCCGCTCCTCGAACTCGCCTCTATATTTCGCGCCGGCGACCAAGCTGCCCATGTCCAGCGAGAACACCGTCTTGTCGCGCAGGTTGTCCGGCACGTCGCCCTTGACGATGCGCTGCGCCAGCCCTTCCGCGACCGCCGTTTTGCCGACGCCCGGCTCGCCGATCAGCACCGGATTGTTCTTTGACTTCCTTCACAGGATGCTGATCACGCGGCGGATCTCGGCGTCCCGGCCGATGATCGGGTCGAGCCTGCCCGTGCGCGCCAGCTCCACCAGATCGGTTCCGAACCGTTTCAGCGCCTCGTACGTCTCCTCCGGGTTCTGCGACGTGACGCGCTGATTCGAGCGCACCCGGCTCAGCGCCTCGAGGAATGTTTCCTTTGTAATGCCGTATTTCTGAAACAGCTTCGCCGACGGCGCGCCGCGCTCGCCGAGCAGCGCCAGATAGATGTGTTCGACGCCCGCGTATTCGTCGCCGAACTGTTTTGTGTTCTCCTGCGCCTTTTGCAAAAGCTCGCCAAACCTGCGCGACGCGTACAGTTGGCCGTTGCCCGAAACCGACGGCTGCCGGTCGAGCTCCGCTTCCAGTTCCGCGGCGTATGCGGCCGCGTCCACGCCCATCAGCGAAAGCAGGCGCGGGATCAGCCCGTCCCGCTGCTTGACCAGCGCCGCGTGCAAGTGCTCGCCCTCCAGTTGCGGATGCCGCCGCGCCAGCGCGATGTCCTGCGCGTCCGCAACCGCCTGCTGCGCGCGCTCGGTGAATTTATGCATGTCCATGTGGAACACCTCCAATATTGTAGTGAGAAGAAGGCAAGCGATTGCGTCCCCCGGCTCTCCATCTCCCACCCGTCAGACCCCAACCTTTACCCGCGCCATCTCCTCGTACAGCTTCCGGATCTCCGGCGTGATGACCTCCGGGTTTTGGATGATCAGTTCGATCACCAGATCGCCCGTGTTTCCCTTTCCGTCGGCCAGGCCCTGGCCGCGCAGGCGAAGCTTTTGGCCGCTGCGGGTATTCTGCGGGATTTTGACGGACAGCGTCCTGTCGGACACGCGCACGTCGACGCGGCCGCCGAGCGCGGCGATCCAGGGCGGGATGTCGCACCGGGCCAGCGTGTCGAGCGCCTGCCGCGCGTATTCCGCGCCGGAACGGCCGCCAAACAGGTCGCCGAACAGGTCGTCGATCGAAAAGCCGCCGCCGAAGCCTTCGCGCGGGCCGTTCGCGCCGCCCGGCCGCCTGTGGGCGCGCGCGGCCGGCGGATTGTCGCGCGCCTCGTCGTACACCCTTCGCTTTTCAGGGTCGGACAGCGTGTCGTACGCCTCGTTGATTTCGATGAATTTTTTTTCGGCCGTTTTATCGCCGCCGGTCGCGTCCGGATGATACTTCTTCGCGAGCCTGCGGAACGCGGCCTTGATCTCTTCCGCGCTGGCGTCCTTTTTCACGCCCAGCGTGCGGTAATGGTCAGCCATCGCGACCACTCCAATCTTTGACTATCTTTGACTTATATAGAATAGCACAACTGCGCGGGAAAAGCAATAGCCTCTTGCATAGCGTGCGCCGTTTTTTTCCTTTTCATCGCATGAAGTTTATGGTATACTGCAACAAATGGAACACGGCGCGGCGGCGCTACGCGCCCGCGCAAGGGAGAGGGACCAATGAAAAAGAAACGCTGCATTGCGATGCTGCTCGCGGGCGGGCAGGGCAGCCGCCTCGGTATTCTGACCAAGCTGATGGCAAAACCGGCGCTCCCCTACGGCGGCAAGTACAGGATCATCGACTTTCCACTTTCCAACTGCGCCAACTCCGGCATCGACGTCGTCGGTGTGCTGACACAGTACCAGCCGCTGGAGCTCAACGCGCACATCGGCTCCGGCGCGCCGTGGGATCTGGACCTCTCGCACGGCGGCGTGTTCGTTCTGCCGCCGTACATGCGCGGGAAAGGCGGCGAATGGTATCGCGGCACCGCCAACGCGATTTATCAAAACATCGGCTTCATCCAGCAGTACGATCCTGACTACGTGCTGATCCTCTCCGGCGACCACATCTACAGAATGGACTACAACGCGATGCTGCGGTATCACATCGAAAAGGGCGCGGGCGCGACGATCGCGGAGATGCGCGTGCCGTGGGAAGAGACGAACCGCTTCGGCATCCTCAACACCGACGACAGCGGCCGCATCGTCGAGTTTGACGAAAAACCCAAAAAGGCAAAGTCCAACAAGGCGTCCATGGGCATCTACGTGTTCACGTGGGACGTGCTGCGCCGCTACCTGATCGAGGACGAGGCGGACAAGTCGTCGTCCAACGACTTTGGCAAGAACATCATGCCGAAGCTGCTGGCGGACGGGCAGGGACTGTACGCCTATCCTTTCGAGGGCTACTGGAAGGACGTCGGGACGATCGAGAGCCTGCTGGAGGCGAACATGGACCTCCTCGAAACGCCGATGCCGATCGACCTGTACGACAAAAACTGGCGCATCTACAGCCGCAATCCCGGCCTGCCGCCGCACTACACCGCACCCGGGTCCGACGTCACCTCGTCGCTGATCACCGAGGGCTGCGAGGTGTTCGGCATGGTGCGCCACAGCGTGCTGTTCGCGGGCATCATGGTCGAGCAGGGCGCGAGCATCGTCGATTCTGTCGTGATGCCGCGCGTACGCGTCGGTCGCGGCACGCAGATTACGCGCGCGATCATCGCGGAGGACGCGGTGATCGAAGCCGGCTGCAAGATCGGCGGGCCGGAAGGCGGCATCGCGGTCGTCGGCCAGGGCGTGCGCCTGTCGGCTGGCACCGTGGTCGAACCGGGCGAACAATACGACGCCAAGGCGTGACGAGGGGAGGGCAACCGTATGAACGACATGATGGGGCTTATCTACACGGGCGAAAACGACGCCCGCCTGCGCGAACTGACGCTCAGCCGCGCGGTCGCCGCGCTGCCGGTCGTCGGCCGCTACCGGATCATCGACTTTACGCTGTCGAGCATGGTCAATTCCGGCATCCGCAACATCGGCGTCATCACGCAGCGCAATTACCACTCGCTGATGGATCATCTGGGCAGCGGCAAGGAATGGGATCTGCACGGCAAGCACGACGGCCTGTTCATCCTGCCGCCGTTCCTGACGCGCGACAACGTCGGCATCTACGCGGGCATGCTCGACGCCGTCCGCTCGAACATCGGCTACCTGCGGCGCTCGCGCCAGGAATATCTGGTGCTGTCCGACAGCCACGTCGTATACAACCTTGACCTGACCCAGATGCTGCGGTTTCACGTCGAAAACGACGCGGACATCACGCTTTTGTACCACCCGACGCAGCCGAAGCGGCAGGGCGTCCACGAATACCGCGTGTATTTCGACATGGACCGCGACGGCGTAATCCGCAAGTTTGAGGTCGACCCGGAGCAGCCGAACAGCGACTGCGAGTCCCTCGCCGTGATGATCGCCAAGCGCGAGATGATCGTCAACATCGTGTCCCAGACCGCCGCCCAGGGCCATCACAGCTTTGTGCGCGACGTGCTGCAGCGCTGCGTCAACGAAGGCATTTTGCGCGTCATGGGCTACAAATCGCCGGTGCGCGCGTGGCACATCGATTCGGTGCAGTCGTATTATCAGTTCAATATTGACACGCTGAAGGCGGACATCCGCGCCGAGCTGTTCGACGGGCGACGGCCGGTGTACACCAAGGTGCGCGACGACATGGCCGCCCGCTACGGCGCGCGCGCGGAGGTCTCCGGCAGCCTGATCGCGGACGGCGGCCGCGTCGACGGCATAGTCGAGAACAGCATCGTGTTCCGCGGCGTCACGATCGCGGAAGGCGCGATCGTCCGCAACAGCATCATCATGCAGGACGCGCAGGTGCACGAAAATGCCGAGTTGGATCACTGCATCCTGGACAAGCTGGCCGTCGTCAAAAAGGGCGGGCGGCTGATCGGCCCGGCGAGCTACCCGATCGTCATCAGCAAGAACGTGACGATTTAGGGAGGGACGCTGGGGAGGGGACGCTGGGGACTCCGTCCCCAGACCACTGCCAAAGGGGTTAAACCCCTTTGGAAACCCTCTTTGCGCCTCACGGCGGGGCGGCTACCGATTGGCGATTTCATTGTAAATGAAATCGCCCTGATCCAAGGGGCGGAGCCCCTTGGCGTCCCTTTCATCAATCTTGGAGGTACATGCCATGAACGTGCTCTTTGCCGCTTCCGAATGCGTCCCCTTCGTCAAGACCGGCGGGCTGGCCGACGTCGTCGGCGCGCTGCCGCCGTTCCTTGCCGCGCAGGGCGCGGACATCCGCGTGATCCTGCCGCTGTACGGAGAGATCGCGGAAACCTACAAAAGCCGGATGCGCCACCTGTGTAGCTTTGAAGTGGAGCTTGGCTGGCGCAAGCAATTCTGTGGGATCGAAGCGCTGGAACATGCGGGCCTGACCTGGTATTTTGTCGACAGCAAGTATTACTTTGACCGCGGGTATGTCTATGGGCTGGGCGGTGACGAGTACGAGCGCTTCGGGTTCTTCTGCCGCGCCGTGCTCAACGCGCTGCCTTTGATCGGATTCAAGCCGGACGTGCTGCACTGCCACGACTGGCAAAGCGGCATGATCCCGGCGCTGCACAAGATCCAGTACGCGCACCTGCCGTTCTACAAGGACATGAAGAGCGTGCAGACGATCCACAACCTGCAGTACCAGGGCATCTTCGGCATCAAGGAAGTGCAGGACTGCCTGGGCCTGGGCGACAGCCTGTTTACCGCCGACAAGCTCGAATGCTACGGCATGGCGAACTTCCTAAAGTCCGGGCTTGTCTACGCGGACGAAATCACGACCGTCAGCCCGAGCTATGCCGAGGAGATCACGACCGCCTACTACGGCGAGCGGCTGGACGGCCTGCTCCGCGCGAAGCACAACCACCTGACCGGCATTTTGAACGGCATCGACATCGTCGAATACAATCCGGCTTCCGGCCATATGATCGCCGCGCCGTACACCGCGGACGACCTGTCCGGCAAGGCGCTTTGCAAGGCCGCGCTGCAGCGCGAGCTTGGCCTCAACGAGTCGCCGGGCGTGCCGCTGATCGGCATGGTGACGCGGCTGTCCGGGCAGAAGGGCCTCGACCTGATCGACCGCGTGATCGCGAACATCATGGACGAAGGCGTACAGCTTGTCGTGCTCGGCAAGGGCGACGCGCACTACACCGACCTGTTCTCCTGGGCGGAGAGCGCGTACCCGGGCCGCGTCGCGGCGCGTTTTGAAATGAACTTCGCGCTGGCGCACCGGATATACGCGGGGTCGGACATGTTCCTGATGCCGTCGCTGTTTGAGCCGTGCGGCCTGTCGCAGATGATCTCGATGCGCTACGGCACGATTCCGATCACGCGCGAAACCGGCGGCCTGCGCGACACGGTGCTGTCGTACAACGAGTTCACCGGCGAAGGCAACGGGTTTTCGTTCTTTAACTACAACGCGCACGACATGCTCGCCACGATCCGGCGCGCGGTTAACTACTACAACGACAGGCCGGACGTCTGGCGCGCGATGATCAGGCGCGGCATGGAAGGCGACTTCAGTTGGGACAGGTCTGCGCGCACATACGCCGCGCTGTACCAAAAGCTGTTCGAGAAGCCGGAACCGGCGGCGGAACCCGCGGAAGCGCAGGCAAAACCGGCCAGGAAAGCGGCGCCCCGGAAAGCGCCCGCGAAAAAAACACCGGCGGAGACCGTAGCCACGATACCCGAAGCAATAACGCCCGAAGCGCCGGCGGCCGAGCCGCCGAAGCCCAAAAAAGCGCGCGCGAAGAAGGCGGACGCATAAGGAAGAACACACCGCATGGCAGAGAACGATCACAAAGGACACAGAGAGCGCATGCGCGCGCGGTTCCGGGCGAACAAGGGCCTGACCGGGTTCGCGGCGCACGAGGCGCTGGAGTTGCTGCTCTCCTACGCGATCCCCAGGCAGAACACCAATCCGCTGGCGCACCGGCTGCTTCGGCATTTCGGGTCATTGTCCGGCGTGTTGAACGCGCCGACGGAATCGCTGACCCAGGTGCCGGGCGTCGGCGAGGCGGCGGCCGTGCTGCTTTCGCTCGCGCCGCAGATCGCCAAAATGGCGGCCGACGAGCGTTTCGGCGAAAAGCCGGTCATCACCAACCTGGGCCAGGCAAAGGCGTATTGCGCGCACCTGTTTGAAGCCGCGGCGGAAGAGGTGCTCTACGTCGTCTGCATCGACGCGCAAGGCCGCGTGCTGCGCGCGGTTCCCGCGATCGTCGGCACAATCGACGAGATCGCGATCTACCCGCGCACGGTTGTTTCGACGGCACTTTTGCACAGCGCGCACAGCGTGCTGCTCGCGCACAACCACCCGAGCGGCGTGCGCGAGCCGTCCGGCGCGGACATTCAGACGACCGACCTTTTGCGCGACGCGCTCGCGGCGGTCGATATCGGGTTGCTGGATCATATCATCTACGCGGACGGCGAATGCGTCAGCATCGCCAGATGGCGCGAGACGCAAAAAAACAGCCCGCTTCGGGCCGCGCCGTCGCCGGCCAAGGCCGCCGACAGCAAGAGAGCGTCAAAGCGCGCGCCTTCCACGATGCGGGAAGCACAGGACAGCCCGGATACCCGAAAGGAAAACGATGACGAAAGCCGCTAAAGCATGGGCCGCGTGAATGCGGAGCGTTCCTATGACGCGATTATCGTGCTCGGCGCGCAGGTGCGCGAGGACGGGGGGCCGTCGGAAGCGCTGCGCAGGCGGCTTTCGCTCGCGCTGAACCGCTACCTGGACAGACCCGTGCCGATCATCTGCTGCGGCGCGCAGGGCCGACGCGAGCCGATGCCGGAAGGCGCGTTCATGTGCCGCTGGCTCGAGGAAAACGGCGTGCCGCCCGAGATGCTGATTCCGGAATGCGAATCCTACGACACAATCGAAAACATTCGGTTCGCCAAAGCGCTGATGGATGGGCGGGGCCTCTTAAGCGCGCTGGTCGTCACCAGCGATTATCATGTGCCGCGCGCGCTCGCCATCTGCCGGCGCTATAAGCTACCCGCGATCGGCGCGGGCAGTCCGTCGGTTAGGCAGTACTGGATCAAGAACAACGCGCGTGAAGCGCTGGCATGGGTCAAGTTTTATTTGCGGCTGTAAGCGAAGAATGGGAATGGGACGCCAAAGGGGTAAAACCCATCTGGAAACCCTGCTTCGGGCTGGGTTTTATGCAATGCCGCTCACATATCCGTAATCATCGACGTGAACGTGATCAGCGCCAATTCGGGCGTGTTGAACAGCCGGATGCCGGGCAGCGGCGACGCGGGCGACACGCCCAGGCCGCGGCTTGTGTACTGCATGACGCTGCCGACGCGGCGAAGGCCATCCGGCATGTTTGCGCCTGGCAGCCATCCGCCCGCCCAGACCGGCCCGATGAACGGCAGCCGCCACTGACCGCCCGCCATGCCGCCCGCCAGCATCAGATCGACCGACCGGATAAACGCCGACCGGCCCGGATCCAGTGCGTTTTGCATCGTCAACACGAATTCTTCGCCGAGCGGCACATGCGTCAGCGAAATGTGCAGGTCGGTTGTTTTCATTTGTTCGCGCGCCTGTTTGGTTCTGGTGATCACATCCGCGTAATACGTGCCGGCACGTGTGCCCGCCGTGGCATAGGCTGCCTGGGCGGTGTCCAGATCCAGCGAAAGCTGCGATGCGTCGTCAAACCATACCTGAGCGTCTCCGAGCTTAATGGATGCCGGCGCGTCGAGGTATACCGCGCCGCGCGATTGCAATGTAACAATCCAGTCCGCGAAAACCGAGAAATAGCCGCTGTCCTCCGAGACAATGGGCGGCGGATCGCCTTCGCCCGCGATGAAGAACACCGGCTTCGTCGTGTCGAGCGCGGCAAGCAGTTCTATGAGTGGCGCCGCGTCGCCGCGTTTGCCGATCATGTTGCCGCTCAGGCACACGGCGCTGTATTTCCGGTCCTTGAGGGTACTGTGCAGCACTTTTTGATCCGGGCCGAAGCGCGCTCCGCCCAAATCCGTGATATGCAGTATCGTAAACCCTTCCAGGGCCTGCGGAAGGTCCGGCACCAGCACGCGCTCAGTGCGCACGACGACGCGGCCGCTGTCGAACACGACATAGACGCCCGCAAAGACCGCCAGCGCAAGCAGCGCGCCCACCATCCACCGGAAGGGATGCCTCTTTTTTCTTGAAAAAACCGAACCGCCTCTTGCGTACATGGGTCTACCTCCTCCGTCCAATATAGACGAATGTCAAGGCTGTTTTGAGGCATCGATTTCGTACGAAAGACGTTTTTTGACGCCGTGCGAAGGATGTCAGACGATAATCCGCATTTTGGCATAAAATCGCGTCGCCAACGATTCCATCCGTTCATCGAAGATGGTATAATCAAAAGCAGAGGTGGCGCAATGGCAAAGGTAAAGACGGTGTTTGTATGCGGCGAATGCGGCTGGGAATCCGGCCGGTGGCTGGGCAAGTGCGGCGGCTGCGGCGCGTGGAACGCGATGCAGGAGTTCACGCCGGAACCGGCCGCGCAGGCCGCGAAGCCGAACAGGCGGCCTTCCGGCGCGGACGCGGAGGCACTGCCGCTCACAGAGATCGGCGACGAGGCGCAGAACCGGCGCAGCCTGGGCATCTGTGAGCTGGATCGCGTGCTCGGCGGCGGCATCGTCGAAGGGTCGGCGACGCTGGTCGGCGGCGATCCTGGCATCGGCAAGTCGACGCTGCTTTTGCAGGCCTGCGGAAAACTCGCGGCGGGCGGCGCGCGCGTGCTGTATGTCACCGGCGAAGAAAGCGCGCGGCAGATCAAGCTTAGGGCAAACCGGCTCGGCGTCAGCGCGGACAACCTGTTTGTGCTGGCCGAAAACGCGATGGACGGCATCGAATCGAAGTTCCTGTCGATCGCGCCGGACTTTGTCGTCGTCGATTCGATTCAGACGGTCTACCGGCCCGAGCTCTCCGCCGCGCCGGGCAGCGTGTCGCAGGTGCGCGAGTGCGCGGCGTTGCTGATCCGGCTCGCGAAAACCACGGGCGCGGCGCTGTTCCTTGTGGGCCACGTCACCAAGGAGGGCGCGATCGCCGGGCCGCGCGTGCTTGAGCATATGGTTGACGCGGTGCTGTACTTTGAGGGCGACCGCCAGCACGCGTGGCGTATCCTGCGCGCGGTCAAGAACCGGTTCGGCTCGGTGAACGAGCTTGGCCTGTTTGAAATGCGCGAAACCGGCATGGAACCGGTGGACAACCCGTCGGAACTGCTGCTCTCCCAGCGCGCGCGCGGCGCGGCGGGGTCGATCGTCGCATGCAGCCTATCAGGGTCGCGTCCGATGCTGGTCGACGTGCAAGCGCTCGTCGCCAGATCGCCGTTCGGCATGCCGCGCCGCACCGCGGACGGGCTTGACGGATCGCGGCTGGCGCTGCTGTTGGCGGTGCTCGAAAAACGCGCGGGGCTGCGGCTGTTCGATCAGGACGTGTACATCAATATCGCGGGCGGGATCACGCTGTCGGAGCCCGCGGCGGATCTGCCGCTGTGCGTCGCAATCGCGTCGTCTTTGCATGACCGTGTGCTGGCGCCGGACGTTGTCGTGTTCGGCGAGGTCGGCCTGTCGGGCGAAGTGCGCGCCGTATCGCAGGCCGAGCGGCGGCTGGTCGAGTGCGCCAGGCTCGGATTCTCCACATGCGTGCTGCCGCGCGAAAACCTGCGCGGGCTGAAGTGTCCGGACGGGTTGACGCTGCGCGGCGTCGACACGGTCGGGCAGGCGATTCAAACGCTGTTGCGCGAACAGCCGGCAAGAAAGGAAACCCCATGAAGAGAAAACCAAGCGTGGATAACATTATACGATTTGCCATCATGCTCTTCGGCGCGGCGATCGGCGGCGGGCTGGCCGCACTCGGTTTTCGCATGCTGCAAACTTTTTATGAGAATCTGGTCATCGAAACATACATCGTCATTGTCATTTGCGCGCTGGTGACGCTGCTGTTCGCGGCGCTCGGCTGGTTCGTCTCGAAACATATGATCGACCGCGTCGCGCGCTGGTCGGCGATTGTCGAGCAGTCGCTGCGCGAAACGCCGCTGTGGCAGATGATTTCGGGCGCGCTGGGCGCTGTGTTCGGGCTGGCGATCGCGGCGCTGGTGTCTCAGTTGTTCCGCGCGGGACTTCCGGATCTGCTGTGGGCCGGGTTGTCGGCGGTGCTGTACCTGATGCTCGGCTACATGTGCGGCATGGTCGGCTACCGGCGCTGGCGCGAGCTGCCGGCGATGCTCGGCGGCCGTCGCGCCCGCACCGATCAAGTGCCGCCCACGCCGGCCGTCGGCTGCGGCAAGATCCTCGACACGAGCGTCATCATCGACGGCCGAATTTTTGATGTCTGCAAAACCGGTTTTTTTGAAGGCCCGCTGATCATTCCGCAGTTTGTGCTGGCCGAGTTGCAGCACATCGCGGATTCCGGCGACCCGATGCGGCGCAACCGCGGCCGCCGCGGGCTCGACGTGCTCGCGAAGATCCAAAGGGAGCTGGACATTTCGGTGGAGATCACCGAAGCGGATTACGAAGACATTCCGGAGGTTGACGCCAAGCTGCTCAGGCTCGCGCGCGACATGAGCGGCGTCGTCGTCACGAACGACTTCAACCTCAACAAGGTCGCGGACGTAACCGGCGTGCGCGTGCTGAACATCAACGACCTGGCCGGCGCGTTGCGACCCGTGCTGCTGCCCGGCGAAGAGATGCGCGTACAGGTGCTGCGCGAGGGCAAGGAGCACGGCCAGGGCGTCGGCTACCTCGACGACGGCACGATGATCGTCATCGACAACGGCAAGCGGTACATCGGATCGACCGTCGAGGTGATCGTGACGACCGTCCTGCAGACGAGCGCGGGGCGGATGATCTTCACGAAGATTAAGCAGGTGGCGTAGAGAGGCGGACGGATGAACCGCGGGTGGTTCCGCGCACCATGCGGCCGCCCGGACGTTGTGGAAAGGAATGATTCGTTTTGCGGGCGTATGTCAGCCTTGTGGTGCTTCTGGCGCTGATCGTCGCGGCGGGCCTTTTGCCCTATATGCATACCACCGTCGCGACCGTTGAGACGATCCCCGGCGAAGGTGTGCCGCTGTTTGTGTTTCTGGACGATCCGGCGGCTACCGCCTTTGCGGCAAATTTTGAGAAGGATTTTCCCATCTCGGTTGAAGTGGTACACTGGACCGTCGCCGGCGGCACGCCGCGCACCGAAACGTCGCCTGCGGTGATACGCGCGGTCTTCGGCGCGCTGCGCGACATGACCGTGCTTACGCGCGAAGAGAACGAGCATACCGACGACTATCTGGTGTACACGTTCAGGATGGCGGACGGCGACGAGATCGCGTTTGAGTTTCAATCCGGCAGGCTTTTGATGCACGACGTCTATCGGTCAAGGGAAGTCACCGGGTTTGACGCGCTGTATCAGGCGTTTCCGCCGGTGTATGGGGATTGATTGAGGAAGAAGGGGCGCTGGGACGCCGTCCCAGACCCTGCCGATTCCGACCAGAAAAAGGCCGCCCTCCTTGCGGAAAGCGGCCTTTGGTGTTTCTACGGCTTAATAGTGGCTCTGGCGCTGCCGGTCAAAGCAATCGCGGCAGTAGACCGGACGATCGCCACGGGGCTGGAACGGCACCTGCGTCGTCGCGCCGCACCCGTCGCAGATCACTTCGAACATCTGGCGATCATTGCCACGGCCAACGCCGGAAGCACGACGCTGCGCGCGGCAGCCCGGGCAACGGCTGGGCTGGTTCTGAAAGCCCTTCTGCGCGTAGAAATCCTGCTCAGAAGCGGTAAAAACGAATTCGGCGCCGCACTCACGGCAGGTCAGGGTCTTGTCTTGAAGCATGGAAAAAACCTCCTCGATGATAGGTCCGAATCCGATGAACCCCTGGCGCTCCAGTCATTGTCATCGGTATTGGCACCTTGACACGAGGAGGAGGACGGCATTTTCGTTGGACCTTCGAACAGAGTATAACACGATTCTTCGCCAAAAGCCAGTGCAAAAACATGCAACGTCAAAATTTCTTCCGCCAAACGTCCCGGAGCGAATACACGGTGTCGCCGCGATAGCCGACGGTCGTGTCGGCGGTGATCATCGCGTTGAGCACCGCCTCCTCGGTCGCTTCGGCAACCGCCCGAAATGCGTCGTTCAGCAGATCTTCACGCAGGACGCGCCGGTCGATGAAAGCGGGGCCTTCGTTGTGCGGCGCGCGGTTCGCGGTCGAGAAGCCGACCATGATATCGCCGGATCCGTGCCCGACATAGGCCCCGTTGCGGATCAGGCCGACCGGCGCGCGCTTCAGTACGCGCCGCAACTGACGGTCGTCAACCGGCAGATCCGTCGCGACGACAACGATCACGGAACCGCGCTCCGGCGCCGGCTTCGGCGACAGCATCGCGTCGATCGCTTCGCCGACGCGTTCGCCCGCAATCACGAGATCGGCCATTGTCCCGTGGTTGGTCAGCGCAAGCGCGCCGATTGTGTACCGCGCGCCGTCGACCGATATGACGCGCGACGCGGACCCGACGCCGCCCTTGAGGCCGTGGCAGATCATGCCGCGGCCCGCACCGACGCTGCCTTCGTCGAAGTCCTCGCAGGCGGCGGCAACCGCCGCGCGGACATGCTCAAGGCGGACCGGCCGTTTCGCGAGGTCGGACAACTGCCCGTCGTGGCATTCGCAGACGACCGGGTTCATCGACGTCGGGTACATGCCCTCCGCGTGGCATCGCTCGAGCATGATCTCGACGACCGCGTCATGCACCAGGCCGACGTTGAGCGTGCCCGTCATCGCGATCGGCGTTTCCAGCGTGCCGAGCTCATCCACCTGCACCAGCCCGAGCGACTTTCCGTAGCCGTTGAGCACGTAGGACGCCGCGGTCAGCTTGTGGTAGAACGGGTTTTCCGGGCACGGCAGCACAACGGTCACGCCGGTGCGGAAGTCCCCGTGGTCGACCGTGCAGTGCCCGACGCGAACCCCGGGCACGTCGGTGAGCTTGTTGAGCGGCCCCTTCGGCAGTTTGCCGATGGTGACGCCGTAATCCGTGATGCGCGGTTTTGAGGGCATGGAAGGGTCCTTTCCGGGGAGGGAGGGACGCCAGGGGCTCCGCCCCTGGACCCCGCCAAAGGGACAGTGTCCCTTTGGAAACCCCGCTTTGGGTTGTGGGTTTGCCGATTCAACCGCCGTGAGGCGAAGAAGGGATTCCAAAGGGGTTTTACCCCTTTGGTCAGGGGCCCGGGGGCTGAAAGCCCCCGGCGTCCTCCCCTACACCAACTGCTTCGGTTCCTTCGGCGCGATCCGCTTTTTGGCATCTTTTTTGAGCCGTTTGCGCGGCTTGTTTTTGGCTTCTTCAATCGCTTTGACCGTCTTGGCATGGCGTGACGGGCCGAACTGATAACCGACCGCGGCCACGGCGGGCAGGATCAGCGCGAAAAGCGGCGACAGCCGGTCAAACAGCAGCGACGCGGCGTCGGTAAGCTGCCCGAAGAACCCGATGTACGGGAACAGCAGGGCCCGGACGACGAGGCGCGCGTAGTCGGTCAGCGTGGCGGTCACGGTCAGGTTCTGCGCGTACGCAACTGCGTCGCCGATCTCCGGGCGCTGCGTGTAGCTCGACAGCCAGCCCGGAATGTCTTGCAGCGCGTACGCGTACGGCGTCGCGGTGAGCGACAGGTACACCGCGACAACAAGCACCGGCAGCACGCCGAGCAGCGACGCAAGGACGCCCTTCAAACGGCTGTACCGCTTGGCGTTTTCCGCGTCGGACGGGTGGTATGTGCCGCGCTTGCCCAATTTGGCCAGCGTGTCACCCATCGCGCAGTCCTTCTCGCCGCGATACGAGCCCTCCATGAAAAACAGCATCCCCGCGGCGACGATCATCACGCCGATCAGCGGCATGCGGATCATGGGCGCGAGCCCGATCAGCGTCGGCGTCAGCAGAAGCCCAAAAAGCCCGAACGCCAACTGATACCCGAACAGTCGAAGCCCGGCGCGCACCGCCTCAGCGGCCTTCTTCTTCCCCATTCAAAAGCCTCCCCTCAAAGACGCGAATCCCATGTTCCGTCGCGAGCGCGCGAACCGGCACGTCATGCGGCAGGACGGAAAGCCGGTCCGACACCTGCGCCGAAAAGGCAAGCCCGCAGGTCATCCCGTCAAACCCGCAAAGAAAGCGGTCGTAATACCCGGCCCCGTGGCCGATCCGGTTGCCGGACCAGTCAAACGCCACGCCCGGGACGAGGATCAGCCCGATCGCCCGCCTGTCAAACGGCGGCGCGACAGGCCCCGGTTCGCGGATGCCGAGCACGCCGCGCGTTAGCGTGGACAGACCGTCGACCGGAACGGCCTCCATCACGCCCGCGCCCAGGCAGCGCGGCAGCAACAGCCGTTTGCCGAGCCGGAGCGTTTCCCGAAGCAGCGGCCACGTTTCGACCTCCGCGCCGACCGACGCGTACGCCATGACGGCCTCGGCGCGCCGAAACGCGTCCCAGGCCAGGATGTCCGCCGTGATCGCGTCGGACATCGCCCGGCGCTGGTCCGGCGGGATCGCCCGCCGCATCGCGAGCGCTTCGCCGCGCGTCATGCGGTATACACCTTCGGCACGCGCGCTGTCGGCGACAGGAACACCTCGTACTCGATCGTGCCGAGCCAGCCAGCAAACTCGCGCGCGGAAATCCGCTCGTTTCCCTGCGCGCCGAGCAGCACGACCTCGTCGCCGACCGCCGCGTCGGGCACGTCCGTAACATCCAGCATGATCTGATCCATGCACACGCGGCCGATCACCGGCGCGCGCCGCCCGCGCACCAGCGCGGACGCCGTGCCGCCGAGGCAGCGCCGGTACCCGTCCGCGTAGCCGAGCGGCAGCGTCATCACGCGCGTCGGCCGTTCCGCCACGAACCTTCTGCCGTAGCTGACCGACTCGCCGGGTTCGACCTCTTTTACGTACACGGCGCGCGTCGTCCAGCGCATCGCCTCGCGGAGGCCCGCGCCTTCGCCGCCCGGCAGGTTCGGGTCGCAGTAGAGCGCGATGCCCGCCCTGACCATGCCGTACGCGTATTCCGGACAGCGAAGAAGCGCGGCGCTGTTGCAAGCGTGGACAATCGCGTCCGGGTGCGACGCCCTTGTTGTCGCGGTGATCGCCTCAAACCGCCGCGCCTGTTCGCGCGCAAAGGACAAATCCTCGTCGTCGGACGTGGCGAAGTGCGTGAAAACGCCTTCAAGCCGCACATGCTTTGCCGCGTCGATCGCCGCGACAAGGCGGTTGAGCGCGGCTTCGTCCCGCACGCCGATCCTGCCCATGCCGCTGTCGACCTTGACATGCAGGCCGAGGGTTGTTCCGCGCCGGGCCGCGGCTTCATCGAGATACCGGACGGTTTCGGCGTCGAACACCGCCTGCGATAAGCCGTACGCCGCGGCAGCCTCCGCGCCCTCTTTCGCGATGCCGCCGAGCACCAGCAGCGGCGCGTCAAGCCCCGCCTCGCGCAGCGCGACGCCTTCCTCCGGAATCGCGACCGCGAGCCAGTCAGCGCCGCCCCGGATGGCCGCGCGCGCGGCTTGCGCAGCGCCGTGACCGTAGGCATCCGCCTTGACGACGGCCATCAAAAGCGCCGTTTTCGGCGTCTTCGCGCGCAGCCGCCGCGCGTTTTCTTCCAGGGCCGACAGGTCGATCTCGAGCCGGGTCGGCCGGTATTGTTCGGTCACAGCGTTCGCACCTGCTCCTGCGTGATCAGGGCGATGCCTTTTTCCGTCAGCACCGCGGCCGCCTTTTCTAGCTGTTCGACACGGAAAATGAGCAGCGCGTTGTTGCCGGCGCTGCGCACGAACGAATACAGGTACTCGATCGAGATGCCGGCGTCGGTCAGCGCGCGGATCGCCTCCGCCATGCCGCCGGGCCTGTCCGGCACGGACACCGCGAGCACCTCGGTCACGCGCGCCGTATACCCGGCGTCGGTGATGACCTTCGCCGCGCGCTCATAGTCGCAGACGATGCAGCGCAGGATGCCGAAGTTCGTCGTGTCCGCGATCGACAGCGCGACCAGATCGATTTTTTCGCGACCGAGCAGCTCCGAAAACGACGCGAGCTTGCCCGGCTGGTTTTCAATAAACACCGAAATCTGCTGAACGTACACGGTATCCCTCCCTTTCAGTTTGGCCGGTTCATTCGAAGATGACCCGCTTCGCCTTGCCCTCGCTGCGCGGCAGGCTGCCGGGCGGCGACAGGCGGATTGCCGCGTTGACGCCGAGCACCGACGCCACGCTCGACGAGACGCGCTTTTGCAGCGCCTCGATGTCGCGAACGGTGTCGCCGATCATCTCGGGTTTTAATTCCACGCGGATTTCCAGCGTGTCCAGGTTGTTCTTTTTGCCGACGACCATCAGGAAGTGCGGCGAAACGCCCTCGATGCCGGTCAGCACGCCCTCGACCTGCGAGGGGAACACGTTGACGCCGCGGATGATCAGCATGTCGGCCGTGCGGCCGACGAGCTTGTGCATGCGGACGTGCGTGCGGCCGCAGGCGCACGGCGAGGCGTCGAGCGTCGTTAAGTCATGCGTCCGGGAGCGGATCAGCGGCAGGCCTTCCTTGCGCAGCGTCGTGAACACCAATTCTCCCTTTTCGCCGTACGGCAGCGCCGCGCCGGTGTCCGGGTCGAGGATTTCCGGCACAAAATGGTCTTCC
>JAVBOQ010000281.1:0-13283 GCA_031550455.1 Eubacteriales bacterium | reverse complement strand
GAGATCCTGAAACAATTCTTCCACAGCCGGCCCCGCTTTTCATATCTTTTTCGCTTGTCATAAACTATAGTAACCTATCGTGTGCCGGTTGTCAACGAGAATACAGTCAACAAAATAATGCGCCATCGCGGCGTGAACACGACTTTTCCGCGAAACTTGCCGTCGAAACATATCTCAAACTTTGCCCTATGCAATCGGTGATGCCGCGACATCGAAAGCCCGCAAACGCCGCGCTTCCGGTTGTCCGCCGGAGGCATGGGTTGCGGGCGGCGCCTCATGGCGAAAAACGCTCCAGACTGACAAATCCGCCCGTCTCGCAGGATCGCTTCGCGCCAAGACAGGCCCTGGCGCTCGCGATGCCCGCTTCCAGCGGCGCGATGGACGCGCCGCCCGCGATCACGGCCAGAAAATTGCAAGCGAGCGCGCGGTCGCCTCCGAAATGATGAAGGCCCGCCGTGTCAACGCAGTGGTGTTCCACCTTCGGCGTCATATGCGAGTGAAACACCAGCGTGTTTTCATACCAGTCGAACGCAAGCGTGCCGCGGTATCCGATCAGCCGTACGCCGCGCTGTTTCGCGCCTTTTCTGACGACAAAGTTCTGCGTGTACACCGCGTGCGTGCCGGATGCAAAGCGAAAAATGGCCGACCCGGCGTCGTGGTTGCCGGTATCCTCGGCAAAGCAGCAGTATTCGCCCTGCACATCCTCCATCCGCTCCGCCGTCAGGACATGCGGGCTTTCCGGGCAGACGCGGTTCTCGGCGCAGTCGGCGCAGCGAAGCCCCGCCGGCTTGTCGCCGCGAAACACGCGCCGGCTCTCCATCGCGCAGACGGCGGCGGGCGTTTCGCCCAACAGATAGAACAGGCAATCCAGGTCGTGCGTGGCCTTTTGCAGCCAGAGGCCTCCGGTGACGCGCTCGTCGCGATACCAGCCGTGGAAATACACGCCGCCGTACGGCACGTTGTTGACAAGCTGAGCCTGTTCGATGTCGCCCAGCTTGCCGCTTTCGACCATTTCCCGCGCCAGCCCGGCGATCGGCGCGGCGCGCAGCGGAAATGAACAGACGACACGCGGTGTCGTTTCGCGCGAAACGGATTCGAGCAGCGTCAGGTCTTCTTCGCAGATGCCGACCGGCTTTTCGAGGAATACCGGCAGCCCGGCGTGCAGCAACGCCGCCGCGTAGGCCGCGTGCAGGTTGCAGCGCGTCGCGAGCAGCGCGCCGTCATACGGGCCGAAGGCAAGCGCACCGTCCAGCGTGTCAAAGAAGCGCGGCTCCGGGCCATGGTATGCCTTTGCAAGACGCGCCCGCGCGCCCGCCGGATCGGTATCCACGACCGCGGCCACAGTCAGATCGTTGTCCTGCGCGACAAGCTCACGCAGGACATATTCAGCGCGAAGCCCACAGCCGACGATCAGCAGTTTCAGGTTCATTCGGTTGCCTTGAGAAACTCGTCCAACTGCTCGGGCCGCTTCGCGCCGAGAATGGCTGACACGACGCCCGGGCGGCCAAGCGCCCACTTGACAGCGTATTGCGGCATCGACAGGCCGCGCGCCTTGGCGTCTGTTTCGATCACCTCCAGCGTGTCAAACAGCGGCCCGTCCATCTCCTGCACCCAGTCCGGCTTTTCGGCGGCGCGCGACCCGGCGGGCGGCGCTTCGCTCCGGCGGTACTTTCCGGTCAGCAGCCCACCCTGCAACACCTGATACGGGATCACGGCAACGCCAAGCTTCGCGCAGGCGGGCAGCAACTCCGCCTCCGCGTCCCGGCGAAGCAGCGACAGCGGCGGCTGGCAGAAGCCAGGCGTCGGCGCGCCGACGCGCTGCGCGGCGTCATACAGCGCCGCAAGCTGTGCGGCGGTATAGTTGCTCACGCCCCACGCCCGCACACGCCCGGCCTTCATTTCCCGGCCCATCTCCTCCGCGATGGCTTCCGGCGCGGTGTCCGGGTCAAAGCGGTGGACATAGTAGATGTCCACGTAGTCGGTGCGCATTCTTTTCAGGCTTCGGGTCAACTGTTCCCGGATCGCCTCCGGCGACGTCATGTCGTCCAGCGGACCCGGGCCGACCTTCATGCCGACTTTCGTGGAAATCAGGTAGCGGCTCCGCGCGCCGCGCACCGCCTCGCCGATGATCTCCTCGGCGACGCCGCCCGCACTGCCCGGTGCGCGCGCATACCCTTCGTACATGTTCGCGGTGTCGATATGGTTCATGCCGATGTCCGCCGCGTGGCGGACGATGCGCACGGCGTCCGCCGCGCCGACCGGCGTGCCAAACGTCATCGTGCCCAGCGTCAGCGCGGGAATCAAAAGGCCGTGCGCGAGGGTTGTCTTCATGGCGCGTTCACCTCTTCGCGCAGGCGTTCCAGCGCGCCTTTCAGTTCGGGCAGCGCGGCGCGGGCGGCCGCGCGGTCGCCGGACAGCCCGGGCGCGCGGAAGCAGCCTTCCATGTAGCCCGCGTCGACCATCAGCGCCTCAAACGCCTCGATCACGCCGACGTTCCAGCAGCGGTGCAGGAACGCGGTGAACGCGTCCTGCAGGCGCATCGCGCGCTGCAGCTCACCCGCTTTGACGGCGCGGACGATCGCGATGAACGCCTCCGGCACAAGGTTCTGCCATGTGCCGATCGATCCGGACGCGCCGTACATCAGTCCGAGCGCGGTCATCTCGTCGCAGCCGTTGTAAAGGATCGCGTCCGGCCGCGCAAGGCGCAGCCTGCGCATGTTGAACAGGTTCCAGTCGGTCATCTTCATGCCCGCCACGCCCGGGATATCAAGCAGCGAGAGCAGCTCCTCAAACGGCGGGTGGCGGTGCGTGACCGCCGGGATATGGTAGACGAACACGGGAAGGCCGACCGCGGCCAGCGCCCGGTAAAACCGCGAAATGCAAACCGGGTCGCCGTCCGGCGGGATCGCCGCGACCGCGTCCGCGCCGGTTTTCGCGGCGTGCTCAGCGAGCAGCACCGCGTCGCGCTGGTGCGTCAGCCCGACATGGACGAGGATGCCCTTGCCGGCCTCTTTCGCCATCGGCAGCGCCAGCTCCAGCGCGCGCTTGCGCTCGTCTGCGCGGAGACACCCGGCGTCGCCGGTGCCTCCGCACAGATACAAGCCGTCAATCCCGGCCTTGAACAGCCGGTCGACGTTTTGCGCGAAACAATCGTAATCAAACGCCTCGCCCGCGCCGAACGGGCTGATGATCGGCGCGTATACGCCCGCGAGCCGCGTCATTTGCGCAGTTCCTCGACGGCGGCCTTTAACGATTCACACATGTACCGGATCGTCTCGTCGGGAATGCCGAGCCACCACGGGAACGAGAAGCTGTTGTCCCACCAGCCTTCGACCACCGGGCAGTCCGCCTCGCCAAAGCCGTTTTTCTGGAACAGCGGGTAGCGGTACAGCGGGTAGTACTGCACGATGCAGCGCACGCCGTGCTTCCGCGTGACGATGTCGAGCAGGTCGTCGCGCGTCTTGCCGCAGCCCAGTGGGTTGTAGTGCATGATGTACTGGTGCACCGCGTAGCGGCCGCCTTCCGGAATCTGCGCGAACTCGATCTCCGGCACGTCTTTGAGCAGCGCTTTGATCTTCCTGTCCTGCTCGATCAGGATCTCGTTGTTCGCGACGATGCTCTTGAGCTGCACGGAGCCGAGCGCGCACTGCGCCTCGCCCAGGCAGTAGTTCTTCGGCCATACGCCGTGGATGTCCTCCTCGACGTTGCTCATCGCGGGCACCCAGTAGCGGTCACCGCGCGGCCCCTGGAACGCGCACAGGCCGTTGTGCCGGATGCCGGGCGCGAGCACCGCGTCCTGCTCGGAGCGGACGGTCAGCATGCCGCCCTCGCCAAGCGTCGTCATCGTTTTCGCCGCGTGGAAGCTGAAGCACCCGAAATCGCCGAACGTGCCGACGTGCTGGCCGTGGATGCGGCAGTCGAGCGCCTGCGCGCAGTCCTCGATCACGCGGAGGTTATGCCGCCTCGCGATGGTCAGGATCTTCATCATGTCGCACGGCATGCCCAGCAGGTGGACGGCGACGATCGCCTTTGTCTTTTTCGTGACCTTGCGCTCGATGTCCGCCGGATCAATGACCCAGGTGTCCGGGTCGTTGTCGGCCCAGACGATCTTCGCGCCGAGGTCGGCGAACGGGATCGCGGTGGCGCAGTAGGTATACGCCGGGACGATCACCTCGTCGCCCGGACCGATGCCGGACAGGATGCCGGCGAGGCGCAGCGCGTTTGTGCAGTTGTTGACGCCGAACGCGTAGTTCGCCCCGGTGAATTCTTTGAAGTCCGCCTCAAACTTTTCGAGATAATCGCCCTGCGTCTGGCATTCCGCGTTGCGCATGACGTTGACGACGGCCGCGATTTCCTCCTCGGTGTACGTGTGCTGCCTCGACGGAAAGATGACCTTGGACCCGGCGACCGCGCCGCGGCCGGACGGATCGGACAGTTTTGCCTTGCCCATGATGGTTGCCTCCTTTATTTGTCTTGCATTATCAGATGCAAGCGCGGATGTACGGCTTGTTGATCTCCCAAAGGTCGTCGAGCAGCTTGACCGCGGCGTCCGTGCTCTGGATCACCGGGTCGCACAGCAGCGCCTGCAACGCCAGTTCCCGGCTACCCTTGAGCGCGGCCAGCACCGACAACTGCTGCGGCCCGATCTGCTGGCTCATCAGCCCGGCCGGGCCCGGCGGCATTTCGCCGACATGCACCGCGCGGATGCCGGACGCGTCCGCGACGATCGGCACTTCCACCGCGACGTTCGCCGGCAGGTTTGTGATCGCGCCGTTGTTCAGCACGATGCCGGACGGGAACGCGGTCGTCCTGTTGAAGTGGATCGCCCGGATCAGTTCGACCGCCTGCTCGCCGGACGGCCTGAAGAATGATTCCGGCGCGCCGTCCCGCGTCATGTCGCGGATATTTTCGGCCATTTTGACCCGCTCGGCGGCGTCCGCTTCAAAGTTGTAGCCGTGTTCGCCCGCCTCATATCCGTAGCCCTGATACTCGCCCAGATGGTCATCCGAGCATGTCGGCCACAGGCCGAACGCACGCGCCATGAAACGGGTGTACGGCATGAACGACGGATCGAACGCCTTGTCGGCCTCCCAGTACGCCGGGTATAGGTCGCAGCCCGTTTCC
Organism: Eubacteriales bacterium; assembly: GCA_031550455.1. Lineage (GTDB taxonomy): Bacteria > Bacillota > Clostridia > Christensenellales > Aristaeellaceae > Avichristensenella. Next base: position 8,159 of record JAVBOQ010000281.1, on the reverse strand, counting down.
GCGTCACGCACCGACAGCAGCCACTGGAAGTGGTTCATGCCCGCGCCGAACAGCGAGACGCTCTCCGGCGGCCTTTTCAGCATGTGCGCAAGCGCCGCCCGCGCCATGAAAATGCCGTGGCACAGCCCGACGCACCGGATGCGCGAGTACAGGCCCACTGCCAGCACAATGCGCGTTTCGGGATTGGAAAAGTTCAGAAAATACGCGTCCGGGCACAGCGCTTCCATGTCGCTTACGATGTCCATGATCATCGGCAATGTGCGCAGCGTGAAAAACAGCGCGCCCGGGCCGCCGTTCTCGCCCAGCGTATGGCGCACGCCGTACTTTTTCGGGATCAGGAAATCGTGCTTCCATAGCTCACACCGCTCGACGGCGATGCTGGACACGACGAAATCCGCGCCGGCCAGCACGTCGCGGCGCTCCGTTGTCGCCTCGATGCGCAAGTCCATGCCGGTGTCACGGTTCAACCGGTTGGCGAGGCCCGCCATCCGGTCAAGGTTCGTACGGTCGATGTCGACCAGCGCCAGCGTCGACCCCTCGAGCTCGCGGCAGGTGAACAGGTCCCGGAACGTGGGCAGGCCAAAGCTCATGCTGCCCGCGCCGATGAACACAATTTTCGGTTTTCGCAAAACGCTTGCCTCCTTTCCGCTATACAAGGCCGGTTCCGTGTGGTATGGTTGAAAAAACGCTTCCGGAGGGTTGCATATGCTGATCGACGCACACGCGCACATCTACAACGGACCGGTCATGCAAGCGGATCTTTTGAGTCGGCTGGCAGAGGCGGGCGTGGACGGCGCCGTGCTGCTGTCCGTCGAGCCCGACTGTTTTCGCCCGGGCGGCGCGCACATCGGCGCGGCGGAGCGGATCGAAAACGTCCTTGCCTGGTGCGGCGGGCGGGAGACGCTTTTTCCATTCTTCTGGATCGACCCGACCGAGCCGGACGCCACAGCGCAGGTCGATTTCGCGGTTTCGGAAGGCGTTCGCGGGTTCAAGGTCATCTGCGGCCGCCACATGCCCTGCGATCCGCGCGCGATGCCGGTATACCGCCGTGTCGCGCGCCATCAAAAGCCGCTGGTGTTCCACTCGGGCATCCTCTGGGACGGCCTGCCGTCGTCGGAGTTCAACCGGCCCGCCTCGTTCGAAGGGCTGCTCACGGTCGAAGGCCTGCGCTTTTCGCTGGCGCACATCTCCTGGCCCTGGTGTGACGAGTGCCTCGCGGTCTACGGCAAGTTCCAGAACGCGCTCTCGCTCCGGAAAGACCTGTCGGTCGAGATGTTCATCGACATCACGCCGGGCACGCCGCCGGTCTACCGCCGCGACGCGCTGACGAAGCTGTACACGATCGGCTACGACGTCGAGCGGAACGTGCTGTTCGGCACCGACTGCGACGCTGCCGCGTACAACGTCCGATGGACGCGGGACACGGTCGAACGCGACGACGCGATCTACCGCGAGATCGGCCTGACAAAGGACGCGACCGACAGGCTCTACGGCGGGAACCTGCTGCGCTTCCTCGGCGTCACCGACGAAAAAGCCGAGAAGAAGCCGTTGCTGCCGGGGCAGTGAGGAGGTGAATATGGCCCAAAATGGCTCTTCTTTGGTTCTTTCTTTTCTCCCGAAAAGAAAGAACACGTTCCTCCCCCGTTCCTCCCCTCACAACCCTCTCGTGTCGATCACTTCACAAACGATATCTTCCTTGTTGTAGTCATATCCCACCAGCAGCTTATCCTTCTCGACGCGGCAGCATGGGTATTGATGGCCGTTCACCTTGAGCAGGCCTTTGCGGCGCATCTCGGTCGGGCTGTCGTTGATCATGTAGATTTTGGTAAACCGATATCCGTCGTCGCTGAGCAGCAGCGTCAACGCGCCGCGGTCCAGCAGATTCGCGTTCGTGTTGTTCACGAGAAAATAGCGTCCGTCGGACAGCCGTCCGGCGTACAGCCGCGACATCGAGTCAGGAATGTCCGACAGCACCGGCTCGGAGAACGTATGCCCATTGTCGTCCGACCAGTTGACATACACGCGGCACGACGCGCCTTCGTCGCGCCAGAAAATGAAGATCCGTCCCGGTTTTTCTTTCGTGCCGTCGAGCTGATACCAGGTGGACTCGCCGTACGGGAACCACGCGCCTTCAGGTTCCGGAACGAAAATGAACTCCGGCTTTTCACAGATGTCGTCGCCCGGCCAGAGCAGAATCGCGGGGCCCTCGCTCTTTGTGTTGCAGACGCACATCAGCCGCCCTTCCTGCGTCAGGCGCGGCGCTTCAAACAGCCATTTGATCCGGGTGCCGAATGAAAACGCCTTTTCCCAATGGCGCGCGTCCGCCGACCTGTATACGTCGATGTACGCGCTCTCCGGCCGGATCCTGCGCATGCCGGTCACCGTCTCGTCGTGCTCTGTCTCTTCGGACATGATCACACAGTACAGCGCGTCCGGCGTCGTGTGCAGCGCGACGCAGTTGTGCGCCCACGGGCTGCCCTCTTCCACGTCGAGCACCACCCACGGATCGCTCCACGCCCGGCCGTCGTCCGAGCATGCCATCAGAACGCGCTGGCCCGCGTCCTCCTCGTTTCGAAACCCGTTCGACCAACCGTAGTACAGCTTGCCCTTGAACGTGGTCAACTGGTTGTGGTGGTTGTACGAGCCGTGAAACGCGTTGCCGTAGTAGACGACCGCGCGGGACGCGTCCCGGATGTACGGAATCAGCGCGGGCTCCGCGCCCTTGGTTCCGTGGTCGTCGTCCTTCATCAGGCACTCGAACAGCCCGAAGTTCCGACGCCAGCGGTATTCGCGCAGTTGCTCGGTCACCTGTTCCGAAAGCATCGAAATCTCTTTACGGATCCTCACAGGTATCTCCATTGTATGGCGCCTCCTTATATGTCATAAGCACCTGCCAGCGCGCGAAGGAAGAGGGAACCGGGGAACGCCAAGGGGGTTCACCCCTTGGATCCCCTTTGGCAGGGTCCGGGACGGAGTCCCGGCGTCCCCATCGTCTTTCCCTACGCCCGCATCCACGCGCTCGCGAACAGCGCCCTGTGCGCCCTCACACAATCGTCCGCGTCCTCGCCCGGCAGCGGATTGACCTCAAACAGCAACCTGCGGTCGTCGCCCTCTTCGAAATAACCGATCTCACAAAGCACACGCAGCACGCGCGCCAGATCGTCTTCGCTCAGATGCCCGCCCGGATGGAAGAACGACGGATGCCTGTCGCCAAACATCGGGTCGGCAGGGTTCGTCAGCACGCAACTGGACAGGTGGACGCGGCGAAGGCACGCCTTCGCCCGGCGGTAGGAAGCCTCGAACGTCTCAAACAGGCACGGAATGTGCCCCAGGTCCACCTCCAGCCCAAGGTTCGGCAGACCGAGCGACTCGACAAGCCGGCAGCTCTCCTCGGTCGAACCGATCAGGAACCGCTTGTCAACGCCGGTGTCCAGCGGCTCGATCACACCCTCGATGCCGCGCTCCGCCAGCAGCCCGCAGAACCAGACGGCGATCTCACCGAACCGCTTGACCGCGTTTTCACGGTCGCCCGGCACATCCGCGCCGGAAACGAACAGAAACTGGCTCGCGCCGATCTCCGCGGCCGCGTCGGCCTCTCTGGTCAGGAACGAGCGGATGATCCACCGCTCCGCCGCGTCCGCCGTGCCAAGCGAGATCTTTCTGGCCGGGAACAGGTGGTTCACATAGGTGATCTGCTTGCCGCACCCGCGCAGCGCGCGGATCGCCTCGGCGCGCGCGCCGCCGTCCGTCTGCAGGCACAGATCCATGCAACCGACGTCCTCGCGGCGGGACAGCGCCACCAGCGTATCGACATGCGCCCGCGCGCTTTGGATGAATGACGGGTAAAGCATATGATGGACGAACCCGAGCTTTGACGCGTGAGGAACATCTTTCATGCGCGCGCCCTCAGCTCCGCCTGCGCGGCCAGTTTCATCCGCCAGTACGTGGCCCACGCGGCGCAGACGGTTTTCGCCCGGATCGTCACAGTTCCGCCGCCGTACGCTTCCGGGAACAGCCGGGCGACCGCCGCGCGGTACGCGTTATCCGCGAGGTCGATTTCAAGCGTCGGGTTCTCCGGCGTCCGGTATGGCGCGGGCGGCCTCGCCTCGCCGCGGGAGAGCCGTTCCGCGGCCGCGCGGATCCACAGGGCGGTTTCGGACAGCGCGTATACTTCCGCGCCGAACGCGCTTTCGCCGCGTTTGACCGCGACGGTTAAAACGCCGGGCGTCAGCGCTTCCGCCTCGCGGCAACCGGCGTCGTCCGCCGTGACCAGCGCGAGCGAGACGTTAAGCTCGCCCGCGATCATCGTTTCAATGCCAATCTCGCCGACGGACAGGCCGTTGACGCGGATGTCCAGGTTGTCAAGCTCGTAGGAATGGGCGAGCAGCGCGCCCTCCGTCCCGGCCTTCGAATGAAACCCCAGCATCATCATGCCGTCAAACGAGCCGTCCAGTCCGCCGGCCCAGTCCGGCCGGTACGGCGGCTTGCCGTAGTGCAGGCGGACGCCCTCGGGCAGGCATTCCAGCGGGATGTTGCGCCCGTAAAAATGCTCGTCATAAATGTGGATTTCATCGCCGCGCAGCCCGGAAAGCAGCGCGCCAAGATCGCTTAAAAAGTACCGCGTCCCGGCGGCGTACTCCGCGCCCGTCGCTTCCGCCTGGCTGTAGCTGACAATGCCGCTCGCGCCTTCCATGTCCGTTCGGATCATCCATTTCATATCGGATCCCTCTGTGTTCTATATTGCTGTGGATTTCGCAAAGAATCTCCCTTGAGGCACGCCCACGCTTGTGATACAGTTCTCACAGGCTTGGCATGTGTTTATTATACCGTTTGCCATGCCGACGGGCAATGATCTATCTTTTTCGATTTATCACAAAAAAACACTACACAGGCTGAGCCTGAAGGGGTGTCGCGAATGAAGCAGGGCGCTGTCATAACCGAGGGGATCACGAATTGGCAGGTGCTGCAGCGGACAGGCGGCTTCGCGCGCGTCCGCGTGGCCGGCTGGTTCCATGTGGACGGGCTTCCCGCCAGAACCGAGATGGCGGTGCAGGCGCGCGTGGTGCGCGAGGACAGTGGCGAGACGGTCGTCGGCTGGACCGCGTGCGCCGTTGAGGGCCTGAACTTTTACGTGTGGCTCAAAATTCCGGCGGGCGGGCTGTACCGGCTGGAAACCGTCCTGAAGTACGCCGGCGCGAACGGATTGTCCGTCACACGCGGTGACATGGCGCACCACTTCGGCGTCGGTGACGTGTACGTCATCGCCGGGCAGTCCAACGCGGCCGGGCGTTCCGCCGAACCGACGCCGGATCCGCCGGAGCCCGGCGTGCATGTCCTGCGCCCGGGCGGCGTGTGGGACATGGCGTCGCACCCGCTGCATGAAACGACGAACGCGGTGCTCACGCCGTCCATGGAGAACAACAACCCCGCGCACAGCCCTTTTCTCGCCTTTGGCCGGAAGATGCGCGCCGCGCTTTCGGTTCCGATCGGGCTGATCCCTTTGGCCAAGGGCGGTTCCGGCCTCTGGCAGTGGAACCCGGACGAGGAGGGCTGCCTGTACCAGAACATGCTGCACACTGTCCGTCAGCACTGCCCGAAGGTGTGCGGCGTGCTGTGGTACCAGGGCTGCGCGGACGCGTTCGAACACAAGGGCGAAACGTACCTCGCGCGGTTCGCACGCATGGTCGAGCGGTGGCGAGCGGATCTCGGCATGCCCGACTTGCCTTTTTTCACCGCGCAGCTCAACCGCTGCACAATGGAAACCGACGACGCGCTGGACGCCTCGTGGGGCAAGGTGCGCGAGGCGCAGCGTCAGGCCGCGCGGCTGATTCCGGGCGTGTTCCTGACGCCGACGGCCGACCTTCCGCTGTTTGACGTGGTGCATTTGAACGCGCGCGCCAATGTGCTGCTGGGCGAGCGGATGGCGGACATGGCGCTTGGCGCGGCGCACGGCATTGACGTTTCGTGGAAAGCGCCGGAGGCCGTCAGCGCGCAGAAAACCGGGCAGGATGCGGTCCGGCTGACGATCGAAGGCGCGGACGAAGGGCTGACCCTGTTACACGGCGGGCGCCCGGCCTTTTCCGCCGAAGACGATAGCGGGCCGGTCGCGGCCAGCGCCTGCCGCGCGGAACCGGGCGCGCTGACGCTGACGTTCCCGCGCATGCTGGGGCCGGGAACGCGGCTGCACGGCGTCTGGCAAATGAATCCGGCGAAACCGCCTGTCCGCCCGGGCGACGGTTTGCCGCTTATCAGCTTTTACGGCCTGAAGGTGGAGGACACGCCATGAAACACACGGATTTTGCGTACCTGCTGCGCTACGCCATCGACGTCGAGCGCGACCCGGCGGCGGATCTCCGCGCGCTGCTCAACTTCATTCCCGAAGCCTGTGTGGACGACGTCTCGATGTTTACGGAAGGCGAAGAATTAAGCCAGGGGCACATGACGCCGGAGCGGCAGGCGCGGTTTGTCGGACTGTTCGCCCGTGTCAGGGCCGCGCTGGAACCGCTTGGCGTCGGGTTTTCCATCAACCACTGGACGACGCTCTACCATGCCGACCGGGGACGGGCGTTAAAGCCCGGCCAGGCGTTTGCCCGCATGGTCGACCCGGACGGCAGGGAATCTTCTGTTTCCGCCTGCCCGCTCTGCCCGGCGTTTCGCGCGTATTACCTCGACCTGATCCGCCGTTTCGGCGCGCTTCACCCAAACATTTTCTGGATCGAGGACGACTTCCGCTTTCACAACCACGCGCCGCTTGCGTGGGGCGGGTGCTTCTGCGACCTGCACATGGCGGAATACCAGCGGCGCGCCGGCGCGTCGTTCACCCGGGCTGCTTTTGTCGAGGCCATTTCCGCGCCGGGCGCGCCGCATCCGTACAGGAAAGTCTGGCTGGACACCTGCCGCGACACGCTGATCGGGTTTGCCGGCCAGATGCGCGCGGCGATGGACGAAACGTCGCCCGAAACGCGCCTCGGGCTGATGTCGTCCGACCCGTCGATCCATTGCGTCGAAGGGCGCGACTGGGACGCGCTGCTTCGCGCGCTGTCCGGCGGAACGCCGGTCACGCACCGGATCCACCTGCCGTCCTACCTGGAAAGAGCGCCGCAGGAATACCTGTGGCTGTTCAATACCGTGTCGATGCCATGTCGCGCGGCCGGGCCTGACGACGCCGAGATCTATCCAGAGCTTGAAAATTTCCCGTTTAGCGCGTATACCAAATCGCTGGCGTTCACACGGTTTCAGATTGAATTGTCGCTGGCGCTCGCGCCGCGCGGCATCACGCTGGACTTGTTTGAGATCGGCGGCGCGGGCATCCCGCCCACGGACGGGCACGCCGCGAACCTGCGCGCGATGAAACCGTTTCTGTCGGCCGCGAACGCGTCCGGCGCGTTGTCCGGCGAGCGGCTCGGCGTGCAGGTGCTGTTCTCCCCCATGTCTTCCTATTCGCTTCACGCCGCGCGCCACGGCATGGACGGCATCCGCCCGCGCGAAACATTTTGGGGCGGGCTGCTCGGCGCGATGGGCGTGCCTTTCGCGTTCCGCCGTGACCCGTCGTCCGCGCCAGACGGCCGGATCGTGGCGGTCAGCGGGCAGTATTTCCGCAACCTGCGGGCGGCGGACATCCGCGCGTTGTTTGACCGCAACTTTGTCATGATGGACGGCGAAGCCGCCGAGACGCTCCATCGGATGGGCCTCGGCAGCCTCGCGGGGATTCAGGACGTCCAAAGGGTTCCCGAAGAAACCGGCGTCGTCTGCTATGAAGAAAGCGTCCGGGAAGAAGAAGGGTTCGCCGCGCCGCGCGCAGGCGCGCAGACGTTCCTTGGCGACGCGTTCCTGATCGACTATCTGCCGGGCGCGCGGCAGGTCACACGGCTTATGCGGCATGACCGGACAGCGGCAGGCGCGGGCCTTGTGGTGTTTGAAGAGCGCGCATTGGTGCTGCCGTTCGCCTGCGACGGATATCCGGGCGGAATTTTCCAGCGGCTGCGCTGCCATGCGCTCGTGCGCGAATGGAAAAAAGCGGGCGGACGATACGCCCTGCCCGCGATGGTGTCAAACGGTCAAAACCTTTGCATGTACGCGTTTGGACGCGGCGAGAGGCTTTCGCTGCTGCTTGCTAACGCGAGTTCCGACGCGGTCGGGTCGGTGCGCCTGTGGTGCCC
>JAVBOQ010000211.1:0-6470 GCA_031550455.1 Eubacteriales bacterium | reverse complement strand
CGCCCGCGCTGGCGATGGACACCCTGCTCGCGTGGACGCTCGCGCCGGCCGTCGGCGAGACGGTGCGGCCCAAGGCGATGGCGCTGTCCGCGTCCGGCGGCGTGTATGTTGCCGGCGCGACGAACGTTCAGGACGGTTCGTTCGGCGAAGGATACGCGGGGCTTGACGCGTTTGTGTCCCGGATCGGCGCGAACGGCGACATCCTGTGGCAAAAGCGGTTCGGCGGCAGCGGCGACGATGAGTTCACGCGTGTGATCGAGCTGTCGGGCGGCGGCTGTGTCGCGATGGGCAAAACCACCTCGTCCGACGGTCAGGCGCGCGCGGCGCGCGGCGGCGTGGACGCTTTTTTGGTGCGGCTCAGCGCGGCGGGCGAGTTGATCTTCGCCAAATGCCTCGGCGGGTCGCTGGACGACGAGCTGCTGGATCTGGTGGAGACGGAGGACGGCAACCTGCTCGTCTGCGGCCGCACGATGAGCCGCAACGGCGACCTCGGCGCGAACATGGGCGGCTGGGACGCGTGGATCGCGGCGCTGTCGCCGGAGGACGGCAAGCCGCTTTACAAAGTCGACCGGTACGGCGACGCGGGCGACGATCAGTTTTCAAGGCTGTGCCTGTCGCGCGACGGCTGGATCGCGCTGGGCGAGTACGGCGAAGCGCGCCAGGCGACCGAGGACGGCGTGTCATACCGGCAGCGGCCCATCGTTCTTCTCTACGGTTCCGACGGCGCGCGCGCCTGGACCGAGCCGGTGATGCTTGGCGACATGAACGAGAACCGGCTGCTGGACATTGTCGAAACGGACACGGGCTGGCTGTTCTTCGGCGAGACGAATTCGCGCTCCGCGATGATGCCAACGCGCGGCGGATTGGATCTTTGGGTGTTGCACCTGCGCCAAAACGGCATCGTGAGCTGGCAGCGCAACTACGGCGGGAGCCTTGATGAGCGCGCGTTTTCGGCGCGGTTCGCGTCACCGGGCGGGTATGTGCTGCTGGCCACGACCGCGTCCGACGATCATCAGGTAACGGGCGCGCACGGCGACGACGACCTGTGGGTCGTCCGGATCTCGGCGAACGGCGCGCTGGAATGGCAGCAGACGCTGGGCGGCAGTGAACGATCGTCGCCGGCCGGGCTGATCCGCGTCGTGGACGGGTCCTACTTGGTCGCCGGGTCGACGCTGTCGCAGGACGGCGACATCGGCAGGCACGCGTCGCTGCGGGCCGGGTTTCTGTCCTCCCTGGAAAGCAACGGCAACCTGCGCTGGACGTCGCTGGTCGGCGACGGGCAGGAATGCACGCTGATCGACTTTCAGGCCCGCGACCGCGAGGCATACCTGCTCGGCGTCATCCGCGTGCTCGACAGCGCGGGCCTGCGCGAGTCGCTTTACCTGGCGCGGCTGTCCCCGGAGGTGTTTCCAAGGGCTGCGCAGTGAGGGGCGGGGGACTGAGTCCCGGCGTCCTTTGCCGCACAAAAAAGAGGAGTTCAGCGGCGGACGGAGAATTTTCCAGTTTACCGCGATTCTTCGGCGGACACCAGAAAAGCAGGAAGGGACCGCCATGGCTTCAAACAGAAGGCGTTCCTATCCCGGCGCGCGGGCGCTGGTTGTCATACTCGTGTTGCTGGCGGTTGCGGCCTTCGTGGGCAGCCGCGTTTTTGTCGTCCGGTCGATTGATGTCGAGGGTAACCGGATCCTGTCCGCGGACATCGTCGTCGCCGCCTCGGGCATCCGAATTGGCGACAGCATGTTCACGGTCGACCAAAAAAATGTGCGGGCGGGCATCGACGCGAACCGGTACCTGACGTTTGTCTCCCTTTGGCGCAGCTTTCCGAATCGGATCATCCTGCGCGTCGCCGAGCGCGCGCCGCGCGCGGTGCTGACATGGGGCGGCACGCTGTATATGCTTGACGAGGCCGGCCGCGTGCTGGAAAAAACGGCGCAGATCGACTTTGATCTGCCCGTGCCGGTGATCACGGGCATGCAGGTCAGGTCCGCGGTGGTCGGGCAGCCGATCGAATTTGACGTCGTCGGCCAGGACGGCGCGGTGCAGGCGGTGTTTGACGAAGCGCAAAACCAACAGATGCTGGGCATGATCTCGGAATTGAACGTCGCCTCGCTGGACAACCTGTATCTGGTAACGTTCGACGGGCTGCAGATCAACATTGGCACGGCGACGGATCTTGGCGAGAAGCTGATGCTTGTCAGGGCCGCGCTGCCGAAGCTGAGCGGCGTCCCGAGCGTCCGCGGCGGCGTGTTGGACGTGTCCAGCGTCGCCAACGCCGATTTCCGGCCCGCGGCGACGCCGACGCCTGTGCCGAGCCCGACACCCGCGCCGACGCCTGAGGCCTGAGGCGGCATAGCGCCAAATGAACATAAACAGACCGACGGTCGGTCTGTTATACGGCTTAAACCGACAAAAGGCGGAACTTTTTTACTTTTTTCTCAGGAAAAGGCGCATTCCTTTCTTGCAATTGACGACAAGAGAGGGTAGAATAACACTGATGCAATGGGCTTTTCGGCGCGGGACTGGTTGCCCGCCCGTCAGGGTCGCCCGATGCGAAGCAAGCAGGGGGGTACAGCATGAAGAACATGTCGGTAGCCATTGACTTTGGCACTTCCAAAGTCGTGACGCTTGTCGCGGAAAGCGGCGGCTACCACCGATGCGACATCATCGGCGCCGGCGTCGTCCCCTATGACGGCTACATCGACGGATATTGGAACACGCCCGAAAAAGTCAATGACGCGATACGTTCGTCGATACAGGAAGCTGAGAACCAGTCAGGCCGCAGGGTGAGCGAGATTCATGTAGGGGTACCGGGCGAGTTTTGCCGCGTGTATGTGGCGGAAACGACGCTGCAACTGCAGGGCGTCGACCCGCATGTAACGCCGCAGGATGTCGAGCGCATTTTCTCAATGGCCGACCAGGAAATTCAGCCGGTGCGCGGCGTCATCATCCACCGTTCCCCCGCGTGGTTCACCGTCGACGACGGTAAAAAGACCATGGAACCGGTGGGCATCAAGGGATCCGCGCTCAAAACCTTCGTATCGTTCATCGTCGCCGACGAGTTTTTCTTAAACGACATCAACCGCCGGATGCAGACGCTCGGCATCACCGTCGCGGGATTTTTCTCCTCGCCGATGGGCGAGGCGCTTTTGTTCCTGCCGCCGGAGGACCGCGACCGCACGGCCGTGCTGATCGACATCGGCTACCTGAACACCGAGATCATGGCCGTCGAAGGCGACGCGCTGGTGTTCCACAAGGTGATCCCGATCGGCGGCGCGCATGTGGTTGTGGACCTGACCTATGGCCTCGAAATTTCGATGACCATGGCGGAACAGATCAAGCGCGGCTTTGTCTTCGGCCTGCCGGGCGGCGACACCATCGACGCCGTCGACAACAACGGGCGCGTGACCGCGTTCTCCCGCGAGGACATCGCAAGGGTGTTAGAGCCGCGCGTCGACGAGATCGCCGAGCTGATCCGGGACGAACTGTCGCACAGCGGCGTGCGCCTGGGCAGTTGGTCCAACGTATACCTGACCGGCGGCGGCCTTTCGATGATGCGCGGCGGGCGCGAGTACCTGTCGTCGCAAATGGAGCGGCCGATCCGCGCGCCGTCTCCGAAAGGCGCCAAGCTCAACAGCCCGATTTACGCAAGCGCGCTCGGACTGATGGATCTCGTGTTCGAGACAATTGAGCAGCAGGCGGACCGCGGCGGCATTCTCGATAAGGTCAAAGGCGTTTTCAGCCGCAAGTAACGGGCGGCGCGGCCCAGGCCCAATACCAGTTCACAGGGATGAGGGGGATGACCATGCTGGAATTAGAATTGGAACAGACCGGCTATGCCTCGATCAAGGTCGTAGGCTGCGGCGGCGCGGGCGGAAACGCCGTGAACCGCATGGTGGAAGAAGGCCTTCGCGGCGTCGAGTTCATCGCCGTCAACACCGATAAGCAGGCGTTGACCATGTCGATGGCCCCGACGAGGCTGCAGATCGGCGAAAAGCTGACCAAGGGCCTTGGCGCCGGCGCGATTCCGGACATCGGGCGGCGCGCGGCGGAGGAAAGCCGTGAGGAGATCGCGCAGCTTTTGAAGGGCGCGGATCTCGTGTTTGTCACCGCCGGCATGGGCGGCGGCACCGGCACCGGCGCGGCGCCGATCGTCGCCGAGGTCGCCCGCGACCTGGGCTGTCTGACCATCGGCGTGGTGACCAAACCGTTTATGTTCGAAGGAAAGCAGCGGATGAAGAACGCCGAAAGCGGCATTCAGGATCTGATGCAGCGCGTCGACACGCTCGTCGTCATCCCGAACGACCGGCTCCTGCAGGTCGTCACCAAGGGCACGACGATGGTCGAGGCGTTCAAGATCGCGGACGATGTGCTCCGCCAGGGCATCCAGGGCATTTCCGACCTGATCGCTGTCCCGGCGCTGATCAACCTGGACTTCGCGGACGTCAAGACCGTCATGGAGTCCGGCGGCATGGCGCACATGGGCATCGGCATCGGCAAGGGCGAAAACAGCATGGTTGTCGCGGCGAAGAACGCGGTGTCGAGCCCGATGCTCGAAACGTCCATCGACGGCGCGCGCGCGTTGCTGATCAACGTCACCGGCGGCACGAACATGTCGATTGTCGAAATCAACGAAGCCGCCCAACTGATCATTCAGGCGGCCGACAACGAGGCGAACATCATCTTCGGCGCGGGCATCGACGAGACGCTCGAAGACGAAGTGCGCATCACCGTCATCGCCACCGGCTTTGAAAAGACGCCGTTCCCGCCGCGCGAGCCCGCGAAACGCCCGCACGAGCGCGAACGCGACCGCGACCGGATGTACGCGACCGAACCCGCGCCGTCGTACGGCGGATACAGCGCCGGATGGCGCAACCAGCCGGCCGAGCAGCAGCGCGTCCGCGCGGACGAGCCGGATATTCCTTCGTTCGTCAACACGCGCACCGCGCCCGCGCCGCGCCCGACGTTCCGCGGTGAGGAACCGGCCAGAAGCATCCCGGCCGCCGAGCCGATCCATGAAAAGAGCTCAAACGTCGGCAGCGACGTGCCCGCGTACTTACGAAGGCCGCCGAAGCGGTAAAGCGCCGTTTTGCCCGCGAAAGGAGCCGTGTGCCCATGAGACTGTTCACGCGACTGACCGTGCTGGCGTTGGCGCTGCTGCTGTTGGCGACAGGCGCGCTTGCGGAAGAGACAAGACCCTACGGCGTCATCGACGTGCCCGCGCAGTCGGACACGGCCGAACTGACGATCCGTTTTTTCGGCGAGGAAGGCGTCCGCTACACGCTTTCGCACCGGCATGAAAACATCTGGATGTACCCGATGACGCAGGTGGCGGAAGGCGACGAAGGCACGTTCAAGGTCACCCTTGGCAAAGGCGCGAACGAGTTCGTGCTGCGCGAGGAAGGCCAGCCGCGCGATCAGGAGGCCAACCTCCGGTTTGTCGTCTACTACGGCAAGATGCCCGATCCGACGGCCACGCCGGAACCGACGCCGACGCCTGAGCCCACGGCGGAGCCGACGCCCACGCCGTCGCCAAAGCCGACGGCCACACCGAAACCTGCCGCTACGCCGAAGCCCACGCGCACGCCGAAACCAACGCCGGAGCCGACGCCCACACCGTCGCCCAAACCGACGGCCACGCCCAGGCCGACCGGCCCGTACGCCCGCGTGATTCGGCTGTGGGATCGCGGCGAGGATGTCAGGGCGCTGCAGACCTACCTGTCCGAAAACGGATTCTTCAAAGCGAAGATCGACGGCGTGTACGGCCCGCGGACACAGACCGCCGTGCGGCGCTACCAGACCGCGCGCGAGCTTGAAAAGGCGGACGGCGTCGTCGGCGCGGAGACGCGCGCGGCGTTCCAGGCGGAAGGTTTCGCGCTGCCGCTGTTTACCGAACCGGACCTCACGATGCCGACAGGGTTTGAGCGCGCGCTGAGCCTTTCCAAGGAAGGCGACGATGTGCTCGCGCTGCAGGAAATCCTGATCGAAAAGGGTTATCTGAAGGGCAAGGCGGACGGCGTGTACGGCAGGAAGACGCGTTCCGCGGTGATCAGGTTCCAGAAGGAAACAGGACTGAAAGCCGACGGCGTCGCCGGCGCGGAGACGCTGCGGAGATTGTTGGAGTAGTGGATGACGCCGAGGGGCTGTCGTGATAGAAGCTGCGGAACGCCAAGGGACAGCGTCCCAGTGTTCTTTTCTATCGCGGCAGCCCCTTCTTTATATTCTCATGTTGATAAAGAAACAAATCGGAGGGGACGCCTTATGAACGAAGCAATCCTGACCAGGGCCGCCGCCATCGTCAACGCAAACACAATGCATGGCGGCGCGGAAAACCCCGTCTGTGTCCTGACGCAGATCGACCTGGACGGCGCGCCGACAGCCGCGACCATCACGCCCGCCATGGCGGACGGCCTCCGCTGGATCGCCTTTTGCTCCGGGCGCATGAGCAATTGGGCGAAACGCGGCGAAAAGGA
>JAVBOQ010000094.1:0-3437 GCA_031550455.1 Eubacteriales bacterium | reverse complement strand
GGAGGCGTTTTTATCCTTAGCACGCCGTGAGGCGCAGCAGGGTTTCCAAAGGGGTTAAACCCCTTTGGCCGGGTCCAGGGGCGGAGCCCCTGGCGTTCCCCATCACCTCATTCCCCACCACCACACAGGAGGTGTCCCATGATCCAGATCATTCCCGCCGCCGCGTTTGACCCGCGCGCGTTCCATGACGAAACCGTGCGGCACGCGGACGTGGACGCGCGCGTTTCGGAGATTCTCTCGGACATCCGGGCGAACGGAGACGATGCGCTGCGCCGCTATACGGCGCGGTTTGACGGCGCGGACATCGACCGCGCGGAGATTGACCCCGCGGAGATCGACCGCGCGTTTGAGGCGGCCGAGCCGGAATTCCGTACGACGCTGCGCATGGCGGCGGACAACATCCGCGCCTTTCACGAAAAGCAGGTGCGGCACGGGTTTGCCGTCACGGAAAAAGAGGGCGTCGTCCTCGGGCAGCGGGTGACGCCGCTGCAAACAGTCGGGCTGTATGTGCCGGGCGGCACGGCCGCCTACCCGTCGAGCGTGCTGATGGACGCGATTCCGGCAAAGATCGCGGGCGTGCCGGAGATCATCCTTTCGACGCCGCCCGCGAAGGACGGGACGGTCAACCCCGCGATCCTCGCGGCCGCCAAGGTCGCGGGCGTGACGCGCGTGTTCCGGATGGGCGGCGCGCAGGCGGTCGCGGCGATGGCCTACGGCACGGCGTCCGTGCCGCGCGTCGACAAGATCGTCGGCCCGGGCAACGTCTACGTCGCGACGGCGAAGCGCATGGTGTACGGCCTTGTCGACATCGACATGATCGCGGGCCCGAGCGAGATCCTGATCGTCGCGGACGACCAGTGCGACCCGGTGTTGGTCGCGGCGGATATGCTGTCCCAGGCCGAGCACGACCGGCTCGCGTCGGCGGTGCTGCTGACGCCTTCGCGATCGCTCGCCGAGGCCGTGCGCGACGAGCTGGAGCGGCAGATTCCGCTGCTCCCGCGCGCCGACATCTGCCGCGAATCGATCGACCGGTTTGGCCGGATCGTGATCACCGCGGGCATCACCGAGGCGGTCGAGATCGCGAACCGCGTCGCGCCGGAGCACCTCGAATTGTGCGTTGACGACCCGTTCGCGCTGCTGCCGGCGGTGCGAAACGCGGGCAGCGTATTTCTCGGGCGGCACGTTCCAGAGGCGCTCGGCGACTATTTCGCAGGCCCGAATCATACGCTGCCGACCGGCGGCACCGCGCGGTTTTCGTCGCCGCTGTCGGTGGACGATTTCGTCAAAAAGTCGTCGTTCATCTACTATTCCAAGGCCGCGCTGGCCGAGGTCGCGCCGCGCATCGCGGACTTCGCCCGGCGCGAAGGCCTGACGGCGCACGCGCGCAGCGTCGAGGTGCGCGGGGAGCGGGGGTAGGGGAGGACGCTGGAGGAGGACGCTGGGACTCCGTCCCAGACCCTGCCAAAGGGGCTAAGCAGGTTCCCGCATTGTCGCGCCGCCACGCGTCGCTCTGTGCGGAAACCAACCTCCACAGCCCTTCATCCGCCACTGGCGGCGGGCGGTTCCGGTTCCTTTGGAAACCCTGCGTTTTCGCCTCACGGCGTGTTGCCTCTTGTTTGCAGCAGACCAAAGGATGGGATTCTTAAGGGCCTAAGGCCCTTAAGCGGGATTCCAAAGGGCAGCGCCCTTTGGCGCACCCTCCCTTCCCTACGCTCCCGTCTCCCCCGCCAGTTTACATTATCTCATATTGATGATATACTCCCTATAGATAAACAAGCGGGGAGGGATTCTGTGAATCTGTCTCGAGGCGCGGAGGGACTGCTGGTCGCGATCGAAATGGAGCGCAGGGGCGTTCAGCTATACCGGCGCGCGCAGCTTTGCACGCCGGACAAGGCGTTGATCGCGCTTCTGGCTGTGATGGAATCCGAAGAAGCGCAGCATCTGGCGACGTTTCAGGCGATGCTTGACGCCCTCGGCGAACCTGAAATGACAACCGAAGAAGTATCGCTCGCGACGGCCAGGGCGGCTGATTTTTTCTTTCCCGGCGGGCTGATGCAGGTGGCGATGGCGGGCGCGCTGGCGTCGGCGGAAGCGATGCTCGACGTGGCGATCCAGGCCGAGCGCGACGCGATCGATTTTTACACGCGCCTCCAGGATCATCTCCCGGACGATCAGAGGCAGCCGGCGCTGAACATCCTCCGCGAGGAGGAAGGGCATCTCAGATCGCTTTTTGTGAAAAAAGCCGAGCAAAAATAAGGAAGGTACGACATGATGATCACGCGTGTCCCCATGGGCGAAACACCACAGGGCGAGCAGGTATACAAATATACGCTGCCGGGCGCGGCGGGCGCGTTCGCGGAAATCTCGACGCTCGGCGGGTGTATCCTGTCGGTTCATGTGCCGGATCGCGGCGGCGCGGTGGGCGACGTGACGCTCGGATACACGGACGTCGAATCGATGCGGCGCGCGTCCGGGTACATGGGCTTTCTGATCGGCCGCTATGCCCACCGAATCGGCGGCGCGGCGTTCGAGCTGAACGGCAACCGCTATGCGCTGTGCAAAAACGACGGCGAAAACGCGCTGCACGGCGGCGCTGCCGGGTTTGACAAGAAGGTTTGGAGCGACCGGACGGAAGGCGAAACGCTGGTGCTGACGCTTGAAAGCCCGGACGGCGAGGAAGGCTACCCGGGCGCGCTTGCCGTGACCGTCCGGTACGAGATGCGCAAGCAAAACACGCTGTCGATCGCCTACGAGGCGGTGTGCGACGCCGACACGATTCTGAACCTGACAAACCACGTCTATTTCAACCTTTCGGGGCCCGCGTGCCCGTCGATCGGCGCGCACGCGATCCAAATCAACGCGGACCGGTTCACCGAGGTGTCGAGCCCCGCGTGCATCCCCACCGGGCGGCTTGTTCCGGTCGCGGGCACGCCGCTCGACCTGCGCGCGCCTGTCGTCATCGGCGAGGGGCTCGCGCTGGAGGCCGGATGCGAGCAAATGCGATTCGGAAAAGGGTATGACCACAACTTCGCCATCAACGGCTTCGACGGGACGCTGCGGCAGGCGGCTGTGCTGACCGACGCCGCTACCGGCCGCCGGATGGAGACCTGGACCGACCAGCCCGGCGTGCAACTGTACTCCGGCAACATGATCTCCGGCGACACGCCCGGCAAGCGCGGCGTTCCCTACGTCAGGCGGCAGGGCCTTTGCCTCGAGACGCAGCGTTATCCCGACTCGATCCACCATCCGCATTTCCCGTCCTGCATGCTCCGAAAAGGCGAGACGTTCCGGTCGGTGACGGAGTACCGGTTCACGGCGGAATAAAATGGGTTGAACCAGCGCGTTATCGCGCGAGGATTGGCGTGCGCTTGATTCGGGTAAGGACAGTCACTCCGCAACCGATTGACTTCGGCGCTGCGAAACCCGGTATCGCCTGC
>JAVBOQ010000136.1:0-16932 GCA_031550455.1 Eubacteriales bacterium | reverse complement strand
AGCAGGGTTTCCAAAGGGGTTTAACCCCTGTGGCGGAGGTCAAGGAGGCGGAGCCTCCTTGCGTCCCTCCCGTTCCCCCTCCCACCATCGCCGCGATCGCGACCCCGCCGGGCCTTGGCGGGATCGCGAGGTTGCGCGTTTCCGGCGCGGAGGCGGAGCGGATCGGGTCGGCGCTGACGGGGCGGGCGAACTGGCGCAGCCATACGCTGTATTACGGCAAGGTACGCCACGG
Organism: Eubacteriales bacterium; assembly: GCA_031550455.1. Taxonomy (GTDB): domain Bacteria; phylum Bacillota; class Clostridia; order Christensenellales; family Aristaeellaceae; genus Avichristensenella. The sequence continues at coordinate 16,700 of JAVBOQ010000136.1, read as the reverse complement.
AGGCGAGACAATCGACGAGGCGATGGCGGTGCTGATGCGCGCGCCGCGCTCGTACACGCGCGAGGACGTGCTGGAAATCCAGTGCCACGGCGGCGACGCGGTATGCCGGCGCGTGCTGGAAGCCGCGCTGGCGCTGGGCGCGCGGCCCGCGGAACCCGGCGAGTTCACGCGGCGCGCATATGAAAACGGCCGGATCGACTTATCGCAGGCGGAGGCGACGATGCGCCTGATCGGCGCGTCGGGCGAAGCCTCGGCAAGGGCCGCGCTGCGGCAGATGGAAGGCGCGGTGACGCGGATGATCCGCGCGGCGCAGGCGCGGTTAACCGCGATGCTGGCGGAAATCGCCGCGTGTACCGACTTCCCGGACGAGATCGGTGAAGCGCCGACGGCGGAAAAGCTGATCCGCGACGCCGAAGCGCTGGCGGCGGAGCTTTGCGCCGCGTGCGACGCGCGCTGCGGCCGCGTGCTGGACACAGGGTTCGACGCGGTGATCGCGGGCCGGCCGAACGTCGGCAAGAGTTCGCTGCTCAACGCGCTGCTCGGCGAGGCGCGCGCGATCGTCACCGCGCAGCCGGGGACAACGCGCGACGCGGTGCGCGGGTCGCTGCTCCTGTCCGGCGTCCGGGTCAACCTGACCGACACGGCGGGCCTGCGCGAGGCGGAGGGCGAGGCCGAGGGCATCGGCGTCGCGCGCGCCCGGCAGGCGATCGAGGCCGCCGACCTGCTTTTGATCGTGCTGGACGCGTCCGCGCCGCTGTCCGACGAGGACGGGCTGCTGCTTGCCGAAACCGAGACGCGGCAGCGGATTTTGGTCCTGAACAAGACCGATCTGCCCGCCGTGATCCGCGTCGAACACGACATCGCCGTGTCCGCTGAAACAGGCGAAGGCGTCGCCGCGCTGAAAGCCGCGCTGGCGGAGCGAGCGCTGGCCGCGCAGCAGGGCGACGCGCTGCTGACACAGGCGCGGCATGTCGACGCGGCGGCGCGCGCGGCCGCTTTTTTGGAAGACATGCAAAAAACCCTCGGGGCCGGTATGCCGGTCGACCTCGCCGCGATCGACGCGCGCGAGGCGCTCGCGGCCCTTGGCGAGATCACCGGCGAAAACGCCGAAGAAAGCGTCGTCGAGGCGGTGTTCCGGGATTTTTGCGTGGGGAAGTGAGGGAAGTGCGGAGGGACGCTAAAGGGCGCTGCCCTTTGGAATCCCGCTTCCGGGCCATTGGCCCTTAAGAATCCCCTCTTTGGGACGCGGCAACGCAAACCACTCCCGCCGTGAGGCGAAAAAGCAGGGTTTCCAAAGGGGCTTAGCCCCTTTAGCAGGGTCTGGGACGGAGTCCCAGCGTCCCCCATTCGGATCCCCCAGGAGGCCCTCATGCCATACGAAATCGTTCCGCTGCCCAAGGAGCGGTACAAGGGCTACAAAATCCCGTTCGATTACGAAACGGACTGGTATTACGACATCATTTCGGAACAGACGGAAACCGGCATGCGTGTCCTTTTTGAACGCAAGCGGTTTCCCGAAACCGTGCGCCACCGGTTCGTGGACGAGATGTACGAGGACTACATCGACGCGCCGGAAGGGTTCGGCGTGTTTGACGGCGGCGCGCTGATTGGCTGGCTGGAGGTCGCGCCGGAGCGCTGGAACAACCGGCTGCGCGTATGGAACCTCTGGGTCGACCGGCCGCATCGCGGCAGGGGCGTCGGGAAGGCGCTGATCGCCCACGCAAAAGCGATCGCCGCGGCGCAGAAACGCCGGGCGATCATTCTGGAGACGCAGAGCTGCAACGATCCCGCGATCGGATTCTACTTCGCGCAGGGGTTCACGCTCGTCGGCTACGACGAGGTGTGCTACACGAACGACGACATCGGGCGGCACGAAGTGCGGTTCGAGTTCGGGCTGAAGATGCCGGACGGCGTTACCGGTACTGCATGACGGCCTTTTTATCGCCGAACGACATGTAACAGACGCCGGTCGAATCAGTAAAGAACGACAGCGCGTATGTCCAGTTGCCGTCCGTGCCTTCATAGCGCGAAAATTCGCCGTTTGCATCCTGCGTCAGATACAGCGTATAGTTCATGCCCGTTTTGTCCGCGTCGGTCAGCCCGTACAGGGCGGTCAGCCTTTCCGCGCTGTCGCCGATGCCGGCGCCGCGCGCGGTCGTCCAGGGATTGCCGGCTTCGCCGAGGAACCCAAGCAGCACCGCCGTGTCGTCCCGGTACAGAATTCGCAGCCATTCATACGTGGCGAACCCTTTGAGCGGGTCATCTTCCGCGACCGGCGCGCCGATGGCGGCCTCGATTTCCGCGCGCGTCATCCCGTATCCAATGACGCGCTGCTGGGTTGAAAAATAGCTGTCCACCAGCCCCGGAACGCAATCCTCCACGGCGGCCACGTGTGAAACGCCCGTCTCGACCTGTTCAACCGCAAGGAACGAAAACCCGAACAAGGCGACCAGCGCGGCGAGTACAACAGCGATCAGCGCGTACATGGCGCACCTCCTTTACCGGCCATAAAAGCCCTTTACAATTTCAGCAGCGTCACCGCGATGTTGAAGAACACGATCAGCGCCACCGCGTCGACGATCGTCGTGATCAGCGGGCTGGCCATCAGCGCCGGATCAAGGCCGATCCTGTCCGCGAGCAGCGGCAGCGAACAGCCGACGAGCTTCGCGGTGACCACCGTGACGATCAGCGTCAGCGAAACCACCAGCGCGACCATCGGATCGCCGTGCATCAGCCACACCCGCAGGAAATTGACCGCCGCAAGCCCGACGCCGACGATCGCCGCCACGCGGACTTCCTTCCACATGATTTTGAGGATGTCGCCAAACTTGATTTCGCGCAGCGTCAGCGCGCGGATGACCGCGACCGACGACTGCGACCCGGCGTTGCCGCTGGTGTCCATCAGCATCGGGATGAACGATGCGAGCAGCACGTTCGCGGCCAGCGCAGCCTCAAAGCTCGAAATGATCATGCCGGTGAACATCGCGGAGACCATCAGCACAATCAGCCAGACGACGCGGTTCTTCGCGAGCGTCCAGACTGTGGTGTGCATGTAACTGTCCTCGCTCGGGCTCATCGCGGCCATCTTGTACATGTCCTCGGTGGCCTCTTCGTCGATGACGTCGACCACGTCGTCGATCGTGATGATGCCGACAAGGCGGTTTTCATTGTCGACGACCGGCATCGAAACCAGGTCGTACCGTTTGAATTTGGCCGCGACGTCCTCCTGGCCCTCGTGTGTGCTGACGGAGATGATGTCCGTCTCCATCAGGTCGGCGATGCGCTCGTCATCGGTCGCGGTCAGCACGTCGCGCAGGCTGACGACGCCCTCAAGGTGGCGCTGGCGGTCGGTGACATACAGCGCGGCGATGGACTCCTTGTCGTCGCCCTGGCTCCTGATCGCCTCGATCGCGCGGCGCACGGGCCATATGTCGTCAAGCGCCATGTATTCTGGCGTCATCAGGCTGCCCGCGCTCTCCTCGGGGTACATCAGCAGTTGGTTGATCTGCTTGCGCACCTCGGGGTTCGCCGCGCGCAGCACGCGCTTGACGATCGACGCGGGCATTTCCTCTACGAAATCGACCGTGTCGTCAAGGAACAGGTCGTCGAGCACGCGCGCCAGCTCTTTGTCGGAAAGGCCTTCGACGATTTCCTGCTGCACGTCGTGCGTCAGGTAAGAAAACACCGCGGCCGCCATTTCCTTGGTCAGCATGCGGAAGATGACCAGCGTGCGCGGGTCCTCCTCCTCCATCGAGTCCGACAGCCATTCGGCGATGTCGACCTCGTTCATCTCCGCTAGACGCGCGTGCGCCTCGCTATATTTTTTTCCTTCGATGAGCAACAGCAACTCCCCATGGGAACCGCCCCCTTTTTTGTTTTTTGTACAACAAAAACAGACCACGACACGTGCTTGCGGTGGCCTCGGGCGGGCGCGCTGAAATTACGGCCGGTTCGGGCGCGGGACGGCCCGGCGTTCCGGCGGCTCGGCGCGTTCGCCTTCGCAGGTTTGACCTCCGCTGGGATCCATCCCGTCACCTCCTTCAAATGGACACTGCCATTGTATGGCGGGAAACGTTTTGTGTCAACTGTTTTGGTCGGGATCCCTCTCGAACGCCGACAGATACGCCGCGACCGACCGGTTCATCTCGCGGCTGAAGCCGCTTTCGTATTTTCTGTCGCAGAACGCGCGCACACTCTTGGTAAAATCTGTGTCCGGGTGGCCCGCGCGCGCCTCGCGCTCCAGGTACATCGCCCGGTGCTCGTCCGGCGTCAGCGTCCGGTACGCGTTTTCAAAGACGATATAGCGCGCGTCGAACCGTTCGGGCTTCCCGCGTGCCTTTTGCTGCGCCGTCGGATGGCCGATGACCAGCATCGCGGCCGGCATCACCTCGGGCGGCAGCGAAAGCATCTCGCGCAGCGCCTCGCAACGCTCGGTGATGTCGCCGATGTAGCACGAACCGAGGCCCAGGCTTTCAGCCGCGACGACCGCGTTCTGCGCTGCGATCACCGCGTCGGCGGTCGCGAGGTGGATGTCGCCCGGCCCAGGCGCGCGCGGGGAGAGCCCGGCCGCCCGGTAGGTGTCCAGCCAGCGGCGGCAGTCCGCAAGGAAGATCAGCACCACCGGCGCGGTCGCGATGAACGGCTGGTGATCGCAAAGCTCGGCAAGGGCCGCCTTCAGCGCCGGATCGGTGATGTCCAGAATCGTGTACAGCATCTGGTTGCCCGCGGTCGGCGCTTGAAACGCGGCTTCCAGTATCGCGCGTTTCAGCGGCGGATCGACGTCCCTTTGCTCAAATGCACGCATGCTTTTGCGGTCGGATAGCGCTTGCAAGGTATCGTTCATGTTGCGGCTCCTTTTCGGTTTTGCTATGATAACGGGATGAAAAAAAGGCCTTCTTTATCTCCCGGCGACCTTGTCAATGTCGGCGCGGCGGCTGCGATGATCGCGGCGCTGTCGCAGCTTTCGGTTCCGTTGCCGTCCGGCGTTCCGCTGACGTTACAGGTCTTCGCGGTCACGCTGGCCGGGTTCGCGCTGGGCGGCAGGACGGCGGCGGTTTCAACGGCTGTGTACCTTTTGCTGGGTCTGACCGGCCTGCCGGTGTTCGCGGGCTTTCGCGGCGGACCGGCCGTTCTGTTCGGGCCGACCGGCGGTTTTTTGATCGGGTTCGTGCCGCTCGCGCTTTCGTGCGGCCAGCGCAGCCCGTGGGCCGCCGCGGCAGGGCTGCTCGCGTGCCACGCGCTCGGTGTCATTCAGTTCGCGGCCGTGACCGGAGCAGGGCTTGCCGAGGCTTTCGCACTGGCGTCGCTGCCGTATCTGCTCAAGGACGCGGCGCTGACCTTGGCGGCGTATTGCATGGGCAAAGTGGTGCGGCGAAGGTTGGCGAAGGGATGGTGAATGGAAACGAGGAACGCCGGGAGGCCCTGCATCCCGGATCTCCGCCATTGGCGGAACCCTGGCGTTTCCTCCCGTTTCCCATTATAACAATGCCAGTGGATTTTGCAAATCAGGGATGGTATAATCAACGCGTGGACGCAACATGCTTCTCGTTTCCGCCGGTGGAGAGCGCCGACTGCCGCGCGCTGGTGATCGGCAGCATGCCGGGCGTCGCGTCGCTCCGCGCGGGTCAATACTACGCCCATCCGCAGAACGCGTTCTGGCCGATTCTGTACGCGTTGTGGGACGCGGGCGCGCCTTCGCCGTGCTATGAAGACCGGCTTGCGTTCGCGCTGGCCCACGGCGTGGCGATCTGGGACGCCGCAAAGACCTGCACGCGCGAAGGTTCCGGCGACGCGGACATCCAAAACGCCGAACCGAACGATTTCGCTGCGCTGTTCGCAAGGCGGCCGCTGATCCGCGCGGTGTTCACGAACGGGCGGACGGCGCACATGCTGTTTCTCAGGCACACGGCGGGCGGCCGCCCGGTGACGCTGCTGCCGTCGACCAGCCCGGCGCATACGATGCCGTTTCAACAAAAACTCGCCGCGTGGCGCGCGCTGCGCGATCTTCTGGAAGGAGAACCGTAACCGATGCTGGATCTCGCGGAACTTGCGATCAAAAAGCGGCGTGGAGAGGCCCTTTGCCGTGAGGATATTGACCGGTGGATCGTCGCGATCGTGCGCCATCCGAAACCGACAGACGACATCAAGCTCGCGGCGCTGTTGATGGCGATCTGCTGCCGCGGCATGACGCCCGAGGAGACGCGCGACCTGACGATGGCGATGGCGCTGTCGGGCGACTGCGCGGATCTATCCGGTGTCGGCGGCGTCTGCGTCGACAAGCACTCGACCGGCGGCGTCGGCGACACGACGACGCTGGTGTTAACGCCGCTGTGCGCCGCGTGCGGTGTCAAGGTCGCGAAGATGAGCGGGCGCGGCCTCGGCCACACCGGCGGCACGCTGGATAAACTCGAGAGCATCCCGGGCATGCGCGTCGAGCGGACGATGGACGAATTCGTCCGGCAGGTGCGCGAAATCGGCTGCGCCGTCGTCGGCCAGAGCGAGAACTTAACGCCCGCCGACCGGGTGATGTACAGCCTCCGCGACGTGACCGGCACCGTCGACAGCCTGCCTTTGATCGTGTCGTCGATCATGTCCAAGAAAATCGCCGCCGGCGCGGACGCGATCGTGCTGGACGTCAAGACCGGCAGCGGCGCGCTGATGCAGACGCTGCCGGAGAGCGTCGCGCTGGCCCGCGCGATGGTGGAGGTCGGCCGCCTCGCGGGCAGACCGACGCACGCGCTGGTGACCGGCATGGACCAGCCGCTCGGCACGCACATCGGCAACGCGCTGGAGGTCAAAGAGGCGATCGACATCCTCGCCGGGCGAGCGGGCGGACGGCTGCTCGACGTGTCACTGCGCCTCGGCGCGATGATGATGGTCGCGGGCGGATACGCGGCGGATGAAGGCGCGGCCCGGGCGCGGCTTTCGGACGCGCTCGCGTCCGGCGCGGGCCTTGCGAAATTCAAACAGATGATCGAGGCGCAGGGCGGCGATCCGCGCGTCTGCGACGACATATCGCTTTTGCCGCACACCGATTCAACCCTGCCTGTGTTGGCCGAAAAACGCGGCTATGTCGCGCGGATGGACACGGCCGCGCTCGGCGAGGCGTCGCGGCGGCTTGGCGCGGGCCGCTACGCGAAGGGCGACCCGATCGACCCGGCGGTGGGCCTCGTGATGGCGGTGGAGCTCGGTGATTTCGTCGAGCCGGGCGCGCCGCTGTGCCATGTGCACGCGGAAAAGGGCGAAAAGGCGGACGCCGCGATCGGGATGATCCGAAACGCGATTGTGATCACGGCGGAAAAAGCGGCGCTGCCGCCGCTGGTGTACGCGGCGGTGCGGCCGGACGGGGCGGAAACGGTTTCATGACCTATTGCGAGGTCGTCGTGGAGATCGCGCACGAGAACGTGTCCCGGCTGTTCACGTACCGCGTGCCGGACGGCATGGCGCTGACGCCGGGCACGCGCGCGCTGGTGCCGTTCGGCCCGCGAAAGATCGAGGGCTACGTGCTGCGCCTCAAGGACGACCCGGGCGACGCGCCGACAGAAAAGCTCCGCGACGTGATCCGCCCGCTGGAGGACTACCCGGCGCTGTTGCCGCCCCTGATCGACCTGGCGTACTGGATCGCAGAAGATACGCGCTGTCTGCCGGTGGAGGCGCTGCGGCTGATGCTGCCCGCGCAGATGCGCGGCGGCCGCGTGTCGGTCAAGGAAACCGAGATGGCGCGGCTGCTGATCCCTGTCGATCAGCTCGACGCGGCGATCGCGGCCGAAAAGCGCTCGCCGCGCCGCGCGCAGGTGCTCGACGCGCTGCGCGGAGGCGACAGGCCGGCGTCTGATTTGCGAAAAATGAACGCGGACGCGGTTCGTTCCCTGGCAGAACGGGGTATCATCGAACTGTACGGCGTGGAAACGCTGCGCAGGCCGTTCGCGGCGCCGGATGACGCGCCGCCCGACCCGGAACTGACGGGCGACCAGCGGCGCGCGCTCGACGAAATCCTGCCCGCGCTGGCGCGCGGCGAAGGGCGGTTCCTTTTGTCCGGCGTCACCGGCAGCGGCAAGACCGAGGTGTACATCCGCGCGGTGCGCGAGGCGCTCAAGGAAGGCAAATCGGCGATCGTGCTCGTGCCGGAAATCGCGCTGACGCCGCAGATGGTCGGCTGGTTCCGCGCGCGGTTCGGCGAGGCGTCGGCGGTGCTGCATTCCCGGCTGTCGCCCGGTGAGCGGTTCGACGAATGGCGGCGCATCCGGCGCGGCGACGCCCGGGTCGTCGTCGGCGCGCGGTCTGCGGTGTTCGCGCCGGTGTCGAACCTCGGCATCGTTATCGTCGACGAGGAGCATGAGGGCACGTACCTGTCCGACGCAAGGCCGCGCTATGACGCCCGCGAGGTCGCGCAGCGCAGGTGCGACGCGGAACGCGCGACGCTGATTCTGGCGAGCGCGACGCCGTCGCTGAAGAGCTTCGCGCGGACCATGCCGCGCCTCAGGAGCAAGCTCGGCCCGCTGACGCTGCTGGAAATGCCGCGCCGCGTGCTCGGGCGGCCGATGCCGGACATCGACGTCGTCGACATGCGCGAGGAGCTCGCGCGCGGCAACCGGAGCGTGTTTTCCAACGCTCTGGACGCAGGCCTCCGCGCGTGCCTCGACCGGGGCGAGCAGGCGATGCTGTTCATCAACCGGCGCGGGTTTTCGACGTTCGTCAGTTGCCGCGCGTGCGGCCAGGCGGTCAAGTGCCCGCACTGCGACGTCAGCCTGACCGACCACCGGTTTGAAGGCGTGCTGCGCTGCCATTACTGCGGCCACGCGGAGCCGCCGCCCGACAGATGCCCGTCGTGCGGCAGCGAGTCGATCCGGTTCTTCGGCGCGGGCACGCAGAAGGTCGAGGACGCGGTGCGCGAGCGCTTTCCCGGCGTGCCGACGGTACGCATGGACATCGACACGACGCAGGGCAAGGACGCCCACGCGAAGCTGCTCGACAGGTTTCGCAAGGGCGAGGCGCGCATCCTGATCGGCACGCAGATGATCGCCAAGGGGCTGGATTTTCCGCGCGTGACGCTGGTGGGCGTGATCGCGGCGGACGCGACGCTGAACCTGCCGGATTACCGAAGCGCGGAGCGCGCGTTCTCGCTGATCGTGCAGGTCGCGGGGCGTGCGGGCCGCGCGGAGCGCAAAGGCCGCGTCATCGTGCAGACGTACGCGCCGGAGCATTACGCGATTGCGGCCGCCGCGAAGCAGGACTTCCGCGCGTTCTTCGACGAGGAGTTCGATCGGCGGCGGCGCGGGCTGTATCCGCCGTTCACGCGGCTCGCGCGGCTGCTCGCGGAATCGGACAGGGAACCTTGCGCGAAGGCCGCCGCCGAGGCGATGGAGGCCGAGATGCGCGCGTTCTTCGACGGAAACCCGGCGCTTTTGAAGCAGGTCGTCCAGATGCGCGCGATGGAGGCGCCGGTGAAGCTGCTGCGCGGCAAGGCGCGCTGGCAGGTGTTTTTGAAGCTGTACGCGCGCGGGCCGACCGACGCGGTCATCGAAAAACTGGAGTCTGTCGCGGCGTCGCCGCGCGAGGCGGCGGAGGTTTTTCTCGAAATCGATCCCGCCAATATGATATAAGGGGTAGAATGCATGGCGCTGCGAAAAGTGTTGCACATGGGAGACGAATCGCTCCGGAAAAAGGCGAGGCCGATCGACGTGATCAACCGGCGGATCCTGACGCTGCTGGACGATATGGCGGACACGATGTACGATGAAAACGGCTGCGGGCTGGCCGCGCCGCAGGTCGGCGTGCTGCGTCGCGCGATCGTTATCGACGTCGGCGACGAAAACGGGCTGATCCAACTGGTCAACCCGGAAATCATCGCGTCGGAAGGCGAGCAGGAAAAGATCGAGGGCTGCCTGTCGATCCCCGGGCGGCGCGGGTATGTGGTCAGGCCCGAAAAAGTCACCGTGCGCGGGGTCAACCGCGGCGGCAAAGAGGTCGAAATCCAGGCCGAAGGGCTGCTCGCGGTCGCGTTCAGCCACGAGATCGACCACCTCGACGGCGCGCTGTTCGTCGACAAGATGACCCGCGAGGCGAGCGAAGAGGACGAGGCGAAAGAAACCGAGGTCGAGACGGTATGACGCGTGTCGTGTTCATGGGGACGCCCGCGTTTGCCGTGCCGTCATTGAAGGCGCTGCTCGACATGCCGGGCTTCGAGGTCGTCGCGGTCTGTACGCAGCCGGACAGGCCGTCCGGGCGCGGAAACAGACTGACCGCGTGCCCGGTCAAGGAAGTGGCCGCAGCGCGCGGCGTGCCCGCGCTGCAATTCGAAAGAATCCGCAGGCAGGAAGGCCTCGACGCGCTGCGCGCGCTGAAACCCGACCTGTTCGTCACCGCCGCGTTCGGCCAGATTCTGTCGCAGAAGATTCTGGACATTCCAAAGTTGGGCACGGTCAACGTGCACGCGTCGCTGCTGCCGAAGTACCGCGGCCCCGCGCCGATCAACTGGTGCATCATCGAAGGCGAAACCGTCGCGGGCGTGACCACAATGCTGACCGACGCCGGGATCGATACCGGCGCGATGCTGATGCGGCGCGAAGTGGCGATCGGCCCGGACGAGACGGCGGGCGAACTGACCGCTCGGCTTTCGGAGACCGGCGCGGCGCTGCTTACCGAAACGCTTTCCGGCCCTTTTTCGCCCGTCCCGCAGAACGAGGCCGAGGCGACGCGCCAGCCGATGCTGACGAAGGAAACCGGCCTGATCGACTGGACGCAAGCCGCCGCGCGGGTGCGCAACCTCGTGCGCGGCGTCGACCCGTGGCCCGGCGCGTACACGTTCGTTCCGGGCCTCGGCGCGCTCAAAATATGGAAAACAGCGGAAACCGACGGCGCGGGCGCGCCGGGCGAGGTGCTGTACGCCGACGGGAAGCGCGGCATGGCCGTCGCGTGCGGCGAAGGCGCGATACAGATCCTTGAATTGCAGGCCCCGAACGGCCGCAGGATGCCCGCCGGGGACTACCTGCGCGGCCACCCGATACGGGCCGGACTGATCTTGAAACCGGAGGATGCCGATGCAAAAATTTAGAAAACCCACGCAGGGCAAGTCATACGCGCCAAAGAGGGATTTCACCCCGCCGAAGGCAGCGCCGGCGGCGGGAAAGCCGGCGTACGGGAAGCCAGCGCCTGGCAAGCCAGCGTACGGGAAACCGGCATATGGGAAGCCCGCGCAAGCGCCCGGAACGCAGGGAACTCCGGGAACGCCCGTAGCGCCCGGAACGCCGGACAAGCCTTCCTATGGTAAACCGGCGACTGGCAAGCCCTATGGCAAACCGGCGACGCCGGTTGCGCCGTCATCATACGCCAAGCCTGTGCAAGCGCCGGGCAAGCCCGCGTACGGGAAACCGGCATATGGGAAGCCCGCGCAAGCGCCCGGAACGCAGGGCAGGCCTTCCTATGGCAAACCGGCGACGCCCGTTGCGCCGTCATCATACGCCAAGCCTGTGCAAGCACCGGAATGGCCCGCGTATGCGAAACCCGCATATCGAAAAGCCGCGCCCGTGCCCGAAAGTCCCGCCGCCACGGCTGTAACGCCGTCAAGTGCGGGCCCCGCGCGCGTTCCGGGCAGGCCCGCCTTTCGCCGCCCCGATCCCTTGAAAGGCCCGCCCGCTTTCAAAAGGGCCGCGCCGCCGTCCAGACCGTCCAGACCGTTCAAGCAGCAAAAGACGGGCGACAACCCGCGCCTGGTCGCGCTGAACACGCTGCAGGACGTGACGCGTTCCGACGCGTACGCGACGCTGGCGCTCGGCCAGCGGCTGCGCGAGGCGAAGCTGGACCAGCGCGACCGCGATTTCGTCACGGAGCTTGCATACGGCACGCTGGAGCGGCGCATCGCGCTGGACTACCTGATCGACTTGAAGCTGGAGCGGCCCGACGTCGAGTGCCTTGTGCGCGACATCCTACGCATGGGCGCGTACCAGATTCTGTACCTCGACCGCGTGCCGGACAGCGCGGCGGTCGACGAGAGCGTCAAGCTCGCCCGGATCCTCGACCGCGGCCCGTTCACCGGGCTGGTGAACGGCGTGCTCAGGGCAATCGCGCGCGACAAGGAAACGGGGCTGCCCTGGCCAAAGCGCGAGGACGGCCCTGCAAAGTACCTGAGCGTGTATCACAGTCTGCCGCTTTGGATCGTCGGGCGGCTGATCGCGGCGTACGGCTTTGACGAGGCCGAGGCGATGGCCGCGTACCGGCCCGAGGAGCGCAGCGTCACCGTGCGCCGCACCGCGGAAAAGCTTGCGCCCGCCGCGTTTGAGGCGCTGATGACCGAAAAGGGCTGGGCGTGGAAGCCCGCGCTGCTTGAAAACGCGTACTACGTCTCCGGCATCGGCGACGTGGGCCTTGACAAGGATTTTCAGACCGGAAAATACAGCGTGCAGGGCGAAAGCAGCATGCTGGCCGCGGCCGCGGTCGCGCCAAAGCGCGGCGCGACGGTGCTGGACGCGTGCGCCGCGCCGGGCGGCAAGACCGCGTGCCTCGCCGAGCGGATGGGCGGTACCGGCCGCGTCTACGCGTGGGACGTGCACGAGCACCGCGTCGACCTGATCCGCGGCATGGTGACGCGCCTCCGGCTGGACAGCGTCCGGCCCGCCGTGCGCGACGCGACGGTTGTCAAAGAAGATCTCGCGCTGACGATGGACGCGGCGCTGATTGACGCGCCTTGCTCCGGCCTGGGCGTGATGCTGAACAAGCCGGACGTCAAGTACCGCCACACGGAGGAAACCGTCGCCTCGCTTTGCGAGACGCAGACGAAGCTGCTCGACGCGTGCGCGGCCTATGTCAAGCCGGGCGGCGCGCTGGTCTATTCGACCTGCTCGATCCTTCCGGACGAAAACGGCGACAGGGTCGACGCGTTCCTCAAGGCGCACCCCGAGTTTTCCGAGGACGCGGAAGGGCTTGCCGCCGCGCTGCCGGCGTTTTTGCGCGGCCGCGCCGTCGGCGGGCGGCTGCAACTGTTCGCGCACCGCGACGGGATGGACGGGTTCTTCATCGCGCGGCTCAAAAAGGCGCGCGCATGACCAACGCGCTCGACCTTTCCACGGCCGAATGGCGCGAGGCGCTTTCCGCGCTCGGCGAACCCGCGTTTCGCGCCGGGCAGGTGTACTCGTGGCTGCACAAGGGCGCGGACTTTTCCGAAATGGGCAACCTGCCGAAGGCGCTGCGCGAAAAGCTGGCCGGGCGCTACGACGCGCGCGGCGTCGTGATCCGCGAAAAGTTCGTCTCGGCGATCGACGGGACGGTCAAGTTTCTGTTCGCGCTCCCGGACGGCCACCTGATCGAGGGCGTCCGGATGCGGTATCACCACGGCGACACGCTGTGCGTCTCGACGCAGGCCGGCTGCCGGATGGGCTGCGCGTTCTGCGCGTCGACGATCGGCGGCCTTGCGCGCGACTTGACGCCCGGCGAAATCCTCGGGCAGATCGTCTCCGCGAACCGCGACGAACCAAAGGTTCACAACGTCGTCCTGATGGGCAGCGGAGAACCGCTGGACAACTACGAGCATGTCGTGAAGTTTCTGCGGCTGCTGCGCGAGGAGGGCGGCGTTTCGATCTCGCTGCGCGCCGTGTCGCTGTCGACCTGTGGCGTCGCGCCGAAAATCCGCGCGCTGGCGGACGAAAACCTGCCGGTGACGCTGTCCGTCTCCCTGCACGCGCCGGACGACGCGATCCGCCGCGGAATCATGCCGGTCGCGGCAGCGTATCCGATGGACGAATTGCTGTCCGCCTGCCGTTATTATTTGGATAAGACGGGCAGACGGCTGATCTTCGAATACGCGCTGATTGACGGCGTCAACGCGGAAATCGCGCACGCGCGGGCGTTGGCCGCGCGCCTTCGCGGGATGCAGTGCCATGTCAACCTGATTCCGTTAAACCCCGTGCCGGAGCGCGGTCTGCCCGGCGCGCCTTTGGCGAAGGTGCGCGCGTTCGAACAGGCGCTGGCGGGTCTTCACATCTCTGCGACCGTGCGGCGCGAGATGGGCCGCGACATTTCCGGCGCGTGCGGGCAATTGCGCCGCAGCTACATAAGCGACATGACCGAAGGGAGTGGCACGCCGTGAAAACGTTGCTGAGAACGGATGTGGGCAAGGTTCGCGCCAACAATGAGGACGCGGCGTTTGTCGGCGAAAATCTCGCAATTCTCTGCGACGGCATGGGCGGCCACAACGCGGGCGACGTCGCGGCGAACGCAGTCGTCGATCTGTTGTCGGTGACGCTGACGAACAAGATGCCGTCGGTTCGCACGCTGACCGAGTCGATCGCCAAGGCGAACGAAAAAGTGTTTGCCAAATCGGTCACGAACAAACAGATGTCCGGCATGGGCACGACGCTGACCGCGCTTTGGGCGGACGAGGACACCGTGCTGATCGCGCAGGTCGGCGACAGCCGCGCGTATTTGCTTCGGAGCGGGCTGCTCCGGCAGGTGACGCACGACCATTCGATGGTCGCGGAGCTGTTGCTGTCCGGGTCGATCACGCCGGAAGAGGCGCGCATCCATCCGTACCGCAACCTGGTCACGCGGTCGGTCGGCACCGGGCCGCGTGTGGAGCCTGACATCTTCGAATTGAGCCGCCATCCGGGCGACCGGTGGCTCCTTTGCTCCGACGGGCTGACGACGCATGTCACCGACGCCGAAATCGCGGTCGCGATGACCGCGGAGACATTGCAGGAGGCCGCCGACCGGATGATGCGGCTCGCGCTCGCGCGCGGCGGCGTCGACAACATTACGCTGCTTCTCCTTTGCGACGAAGGAGGTGACGGCGCGTGATCGGTCGCGTTTTGGCGGGCCGGTACAAGGTCGTCGCCACCGTCGGCGAGGGCGGCATGTCGCGCGTCTGGCGCGCGCAGGACTTAAACACCGGGAAAGCCGTCGCCGTCAAGGTACTTCGGGAAGAATACCGCGACGACGAGACATTCATCCGGCGGTTTGAGCGCGAGGCGCTGGCCGCCTCCCGGATGACGCATCCGAATATCGCCAACCTGCTCGACGTGGGCCTCGAAGAGGACGGCACGCGCTATCTGGTCATCGAGTACGTCTCCGGCAAAACTTTGAAGCAGTTTGTGCAGGAGTCAGGCGCGCTCAAGCCCGACCTCGCCGCGCAGATCATCATGCGCGTCCTCGCCGCCGTGCAGCACGCGCACCAGAACGGCGTCATCCACCGCGACATCAAGCCGCAGAACATCCTTATCGACAAGGACGGAGCCGTCAAGGTGTCCGACTTCGGCATCGCGCGGGTCGCGAACTCGCAGACGATGAACCAGGACGAAGAGACCGTGATGGGCTCGGTGTACTACTTTTCGCCCGAGCAGGCGAAGGGCGCGGTCGTGGACGAAAAGAGCGACCTGTACTCGGTCGGCGTCGTGTTCTACGAGATGCTGACCGGAACGGTGCCGTTCACCGGCGATGCACCGGTGGCGATCGCGATGAAGCACCTGCAGGAGGCGCCCGTACCGCCGAGCGAGGTCAACCCGGCGGTGTCGTCGGCGCTCGACTATGTCGTACTGCAGGCGCTCGAAAAGCGGCCGCGCAACCGGTACGTATCGGCGGCCGACATGCTGCGCGACGTGCGGCTCGCGATGGAGCACCCGGACACGATCCTGGCGGCCCGGGCCGAGATGGAGCGGCGCGCGCGCGAACAGCGCATGGAACAGCGCCGCAAACAGAAGGCGCAGAAGCGCACGCGCTGGATGCGGCGCGCGCTGGTGGGCGTTTTCTCGCTGCTGCTGCTGGGCGCGATCGCGGTGGCCGGGTACATGATCACAGAACGCATGCTGCTCGCCAGGCAGGAAGAATTCGAAATGCCCAACGCGATCGGAAAGGACAAGGCCGTGGCGTATTCGGAGCTTGTCGCGCTTGGCCTGGAAGTGGACTATGTCGCGGAATTCTTTCCGCTGGTACCCGAGAATGTCGTCGCGAACCAGAGCATCCCGCCCGGCACGCGGGTGCGCGTCGGCGCGCAGGTGACGCTGACCATCTGCGTCAGTGAGTTTGACATGACCACGCCGAACGTCGTCGGCATGCCGATCGACAAGGCGCAAAAGACCGGGATTGAGCTCGGCATGGTCATCGGGGACGGTGATGTCGTGTATGTCATTGACAACGCGCTGCAGGATCGCGTCATCGCGCAGGATCCGCCGGCCGGCACGCCTGTCAACCGCGGCGATTCGCTGAAACTGACCGTCAGCGCCGGGCGCATCAGCATGCCGAAGCTGATCGGCCTCACGCAGAACGAAGCCGAGAACACCGCGATGCTGCGCACCCTGCCGATCAGCGACACGCAGCAGGAGGTCACGGAGGATCCGCAGCAGGTCGGCAAGGTGCTGGCGCAGACGCCGCCCGCGTTCGCGGACGTGCGGCCCGGATCGCCCGTACAGCTCACCATCGGCGTGGCCAGCGAAAACCTGATCGAGGCGGAAATCACGATCGATCTGGCGACCCTGCCGGCGGGCGGCACGCTTCGGGTGACCGTGCTGGAAACAAACGGCGACGAATCGCAGCGCTATCTGCGCACCTTTGACGAGGGCGGCGGGCAGGCGGCCGTATACCTGTACAGCGAGACCGAGCGCGCCGCGACCTATCGCGTCTATTTTAACGATGCGCTCAAGTTCGAGAACACCGTCACATTCATCCGATGAGCGGCGCGCAAAGGGAAGGGCGGCTGGTCCGCGGCATCGGCGGGC